>CADCJK010000038.1 GCA_902801715.1 uncultured Ruminococcus sp.
GTGAAAAGACTTGAAAAGGCTTGTGAAAGTATCGGTGAAACGCATTATGTGACAGGTACTGTTGCAACAGGCGACCAATTTATCACAGGAAAAGAACAACGCTCTGCATTGAATGAAAATTTCAATGCCATAGCGTGTGAGATGGAAGGCGGAAGTATCGGACAGGTATGCTATTTGAATCAGGTACCGTTTGGAATCGTGCGTGCCATTTCCGACAGCATGAGTGAAGAAGATGACTCTGTTGAATACAGTGTATTCAGCCAGTCAGCCGCCAAAAAGTCAATCAATATTATTGTAGAATTTATTAAAAACAGTTGAATGAAACAAGCCCGATCTCATCAACGAAATCGGGCTTGTATTTTTTATTGTTCGGAATTTTCTTCATCATCGGTATCTTCTTCATGAGTAGCTCTTGCAACAGCAACGACTTTGCTGTCGTCAGTCATTTTCATGATATTGACACCTCTGCCCGTTCTGCCGACTACAGATATTGTCTTTGCAAAAACTCGAATAATAACACCATTATCCGCCATAACAATGATATCATCATCAAGATCGACAGCTTTGATGGCAGCAACTTTACCGTAAGTGGCAACAGGATAATTTTTTACTCCTTTATTTGCCCTTCTGTATATGGGATAATCACTTTGAGGTGTAAGCCTTCCGATACCATTTTCGGATATAGTAAAGACATAAGCACCATCTCTTAATATGGACATTCCGATCACTTCATCATCACCAAGAAGTCTGATTGCTTTGACTCCGTGAGAAGCTTTTCCCGATGGGCGTACAGTATTTTCTGCAATATGCAAAGCCTGTCCGTTTGCAGTCGCAATCAGCAGATCGGAATTGCCGTCTGTAAGGCGAACCCATGCCAGTTCATCACCGTCATTGAGAACGATTGCCTTGATACCGACCTTTCTTCTTGCGGAATGAAAATTGCTTGTAGCAATACGCTTGATAAGACCTCTTTTGGTGACCATTACAAGATACATACCTTCATCACCGGATTCGGGCATCTTGATCATGGAAGTAATTCATGCCTTTTGAGGTACGGGAACTTTCGGGTATCTCATAGCATTTCATTCTGTAAACTCTGCCAAGATTGGTAAATAACAGTGCATTATCGTGCGTATCTCCAACGAACATATCGATAGGCACATCTTCGGCACGTCTGTTCATGCCCGAAACACCACGTCCGCCACGTCTTTGCGTTTTATAGATATCAGCTTTCTGACGTTTGAGATAGCCGAAATTCGTCATGGTAACGACGCATTCTTCATGCGGTATCAGATCTTCTATTTCCACTTCACCGCTGAGGGATTCTATCTTGGTTCTTCTCTCGTCACCAAATTTCTGCTTAATGGCATTGAGTTCTGTTTTAATAATATCATAGACTCTTTCCGGCTTATTAAGAATATCTTCCAGATCATCAATTTTTATCAGAAGTGCAAGGAGTTCATCTTCAATTTTTTCTCTTTCAAGACCGGAAAGCTGTCTTAAACGCATATCAACAATTGCCTGAGCCTGAATGTCGTCAAGACCGAAACGGTCACAGAGATTTTGTTTTGCACTTGCGGTATCGCTGGAAGAACGGATAATTTTGATCACTTCATCAATGAAATCAATGGCAATTTTAAGACCTTCCAGGATATGAGCTCTTTCCTGAGCTTTTTTGAGGTCATATTTTGTACGTCTGGTGATAACGTCAAACTGGAAATCAATGTAGTTCTGGAGCATTGATTTGAGAGTGAGAATTTTAGGTTCACCGTTGACGATAGCAAGGAGTATAATGCCATAGGTAATTTGCATCTGGGAATTTTTATAAAGATTATTGAGGACGATATTCGGAGAAGCATCTTTTTTCAAAGAAATTTCGATATGCATACCGTTCCTGTCGGAATGATCGTCTATATTGGAAATACCGCTGATTTTCTTGTCTTTTACCATGTCGGCAATACTTTCAACGAGTCTTGCCTTGTTCACCTGATAGGGAAGTTCAGTAACAGCGATCTTGAATCTGCCGTTTTTATCCTCGACAATTTCCGCCTTTGCACGAATGGTAATTTTGGCACGTCCGGTTGCATAAGCGGCTTTAATGCCATTTTTGCCCATGATAACGCCTGCTGTCGGAAAATCCGGACCTTTTATGTACTCCATGAGTTCATCAAGGGTTGCATCCGGGTTATCGATAAGGCATTTGACGGCATCAACGACCTCATTGAGATTATGCGGAGGGATATTGGTAGCCATACCGACAGCGATGCCGGTAGAGCCGTTCACAAGCAGATTCGGAAATCTCGACGGCAATACAGAGGGTTCTTTTCTGCTGTCGTCATAGTTAGGTATAAAATCGACAGTTTCCTTGTCAATATCGGTAAGCATTTCAACGCTTATCTTGCTCATACGGGATTCGGTATAACGGTAAGCTGCAGGGGGATCGCCGTCAACAGAGCCGAAATTGCCGTGACCGTCAACGAGGATATAACGCATGGAAAAATCCTGTGCAAGACGGACAAGAGCATCATAAACGGAACTGTCACCGTGAGGATGATAACGACCGAGAACATTTCCGACAGTAGTGGCACATTTTTTATAAGGCTTGTCGGGCGTGAGGTTATCTTCATACTGTGAATAAAGAATTCGTCTGTGTACAGGTTTCAGACCGTCACGCACATCGGGCAGGGCACGGGATACGATAACGGACATGGAATAGTCAAGGAACGATTTTTTCATCTCGCCCTCTATGTCAACGGGAATAATTTTTGAAGTCTGGATATTCTGCTGATTGTTCAAATTTTTCTGCACCTCTTTCCGAAAATCAATCCGGGATACTTTTCAACAATTTATCAAAAAGTTGTTGATTAAATTTTTTCATATTGAGCGGTCTTAAAGTATTTGAATCGACAAAGCCATGAGTGGTAGAGCCTTCCGCCATCAGAACACCGTCAAGCAGGACTTTATAGGCGAACTGTATTCTTGAAACGGTAAGTTTCATCACGGAAGTCTGAATAATCACTTCATCTTCATAGTGTATCGGTCTGATATATTTACAGGAAAGCTCAGAAAGAGGAAGCATGACACCATCTTTTTCAAGCTGACCGTAACCGACACCGATCATTTTGATAAAATTGGTTCTTCCTGCTTCGAACCACACGGGATATACAGAATGGTGAATAATTCCCATCTGGTCTGTTTCTGCATAACGTGCGGTTATGGGAGTTTCGTTTATCATAGTTTTCAACCTCTTTTGGATAAATTGTTGAAAAAGATTCTGCTAATTTTCTTCGGGCATAGTGCCTGAAAGAAGAATTGCCTTTATTTCGTTGTAGACTTCGGGTTCAATGACTCTTTCAGGAACGGCAAAACTCCTGTCACCATCATATATCATGATAATACCGTCAAATTCTGCGATTTCAGCTTTGCCGTCAAGTTCGACAGTCCAGGCACCTTCCTCTTTGCCGATATCGATATGGGTAGGATATATTTCAGCTTCAACGGTTTTACCGTCAGCCATAATTTTCGCAAGGCTTTTCATGTGGAAACGAGGAACAAGCCCTATTGCTGCGATCATTAAAAAGCAGAATATCCCGAAAAAAAGATTATACTGATTGTACTGTGAATCAGTGAAAAAGTACATTATCAGGAACAGCGTTCCTGCAAGGGCAAATACAGCTGTCTGAACAATGGCACGTTTGCCTTTGGTTTTATAGAGCCTGCTGTGATACAGGCATTTATACATTTCGTCTTCTGTAAGAGCATAGGAAATTTTGATACCGGTTTCGGGGATTTCATATTCTTCGGCATCGTCATCTGCAACAAGAGCGGATTCAGAGCCGTCCCAATCGGGATTTTCATCATGACGAATATGTTCTATCATATCAAGTTCCTTGGAAATATCGTCAATCAGTTGTTCATCTCTGTGTTCTTCAATTTCACTCCGCCCCTCAGGGTGGACAGGTTCATCTTTCATGTATTATCTCCTTTTTAGAGTCAAGAGCTTTTCTGACAGGAAATGTTTCACGTGAAACATTTTTCAATTCAGACATCAAGATTCTGTACATATTTAGCATTTTTTTCTATAAATTCACGTCTTGGTTCTACTTTATCGCCCATGAGAATGGTAAAGACTTCATCAGCGGCGGCAGCGTCTTCCATTTCGACACGCAGCATAATTCTTGTAGAGGGGTCCATAGTAGTTTCCCAGAGCTGATCGGAGTCCATTTCACCAAGACCTTTGTATCTTTGAATTTCGTATTTTCCGCCGAGTTCGGACATAATTTTATCACGTTCGGTATCGGAATAGGCATAGTGATGTTCTTTGCCCTTGGTAATGCGGTAAAGGGGAGGCTGAGCGATATAGACATGACCTTCTTCAATGAGAGGACGCATAAAACGGAAGAAGAATGTAAGCATGAGAGTGCGTATATGAGATCCGTCAACATCGGCATCTGCCATGATAATGATTTTGCCGTAACGGAGTTTGGAAAGGTCTATTTCGTCGCCGATACCGCAGCCGAGGGCAGTGATAACGGGCATGAGTTTATCATTTCCGTAAACACGGTCAAGACGAGCTTTTTCGACATTGAGCATTTTACCCCAGAGGGGGAGAATTGCCTGAAAACGTCTGTCACGCCCGCCTTTTGCAGAACCGCCTGCGGAATCGCCCTCAACGATGTATATTTCGGTTTCCTCGACATTTTTGGACTGACAGTCGGCAAGTTTGCCGGGGAGTCCGGCACCTTCCATAGCTGTTTTTCTTCTTGCGAGGTCACGGGCTTTTCTTGCAGCGTCACGGGCTTTGGCAGCCATGAGAGCCTTTTCAAAAATAGCTTTGGCAGTTGCGGGATTTTCTTCAAGATATTGTTCGAGTTTTTCACTGACGAGCTTATCAACGAGTGTACGGACAGAGGTATTGCCAAGTTTGGCTTTTGTCTGACCTTCAAACTGAGCTTCTTTGAGCTTTACACTGATCACGGCAGTAAGACCTTCACGGACATCTTCACCGCTGAGATTCCTGTCGGAATCCTTGAGGATATTGAATTTACGGGCATAGTCGTTCATGACTTTAGTAAGGGCACGTTTAAAGCCGTCAACGTGAGTACCGCCGTCATTGGTATGGATGTTATTGGCAAATGAAAGAAGGAGTTCATTGTAGCTGTCATTGTACTGCATAGCGATTTCGGCAGAAGCCGTGTCATCTTCATTTTTGGCACTGAAGCAAATCACATCGGGATGAATGACATCAAGAGAACGTTTTTTATGAATATATTCAACGAAGCTTGAAACACCGCCTTCATAGCAGAAGTTATCGGAGATGATATTTTCGCTGTCACGTTCATCTGTGAGGGAAATATTAATGCCTGCATTGAGGAAAGCCTGTTCACGCAGACGAGTGGCAAGGGTTTCATAGTCATAGACTTCTGTTTCGGTGAAAATAAGGGGATCGGCTTTGAAAGTGACAGTTGTTCCGGTAGAAGAAGTTTCACCGATGACTGTGAGATCGGAAACGGTTTTTCCACGTTCAAAACGCTGTTGATAGATATGTTTTCCGTCATGGACTTCAACTTCTGTCCATTCGGAAAGGGCATTGACAACAGATGCACCCACACCGTGCAGACCGCCGGAAACTTTATAACCGCCGCCGCCGAATTTACCGCCTGCATGGAGGACAGTGAAAACGACCGTAACGGCAGGGATACCGAGTTTCGGCTGAATTCCGACAGGGATTCCACGTCCGTTGTCGGTAACACGGATGATATCGCCTTTGAGTATGGAAACTTCAATTTTGGAGCAATAGCCGGCAAGAGCCTCGTCAATGGAGTTGTCCACAATTTCATAGACGAGATGGTGAAGACCTCTGGGACCTGTAGAACCGATATACATACCGGGACGTTTTCTGACTGCTTCAAGACCTTCAAGGACCTGTATTTCATCTGCACCGTAATTTTGAGTTGTCTGGGAAATATCGTTGAGAGTATCCATTTTTCCACCCTTTCAGAAGAAGTTGTTGAAAACTTTATTGTTTGTCATCGGAATTTTCGTTCAAATCGAAAAGCACCTCGGTATTGGAGATGTCTTTTGGGAGAGAGTTGTCCATTTCGCCTGTATTGCGTACAATTTTCTGATCGGCGTTATTTTTGGCGAGCATGAATTTTTGGGAGAAGTCATTTTCGACATCAAGCTGCACTGGTTTGGCAGATTTGTTTTTTTTGTCAAAGATACGTTTCGGCATTCTTTTCATGGGATAGATCTTGTCGTTGAAAGGTTCGAGTTTGATAAAGAAAGGAGTAGCGATGTAAAAGACAACGAACGGGAGAACGATCCAGAGGATATTTTTGAGATCTTCATGATTGCCGAACATGGAGAAAAGGAGCATCAGAAGAACAGCCAGAACGCATACGAAAGCGGCAAGTGCGGACAGACCATGGTGTATGACGACATTGGAGGTACACTGGCACTTGTAGCAGTAATATTCACCTTTTTTCTTGATAAGCATGGCACCGGGATAAGAAATTTTCCTACCGCAGTAGGGGCATCTTGTCAGGAGAGTATTTGACATTAAAAGCACTCTTTTCTGTAAAGAATTAATATGATTGTTTGCAGCCCTGAAATTGGCTCATATCAGCGTTTTGAAACGCAGGTATGGTTGTATATGCCTTAAGGTCTGAAATGCCGCTCAGAGCGTTCTGAGAGGGCATACAGGGCAT
This sequence comes from uncultured Ruminococcus sp., assembly GCA_902801715.1. Classification (GTDB taxonomy): domain Bacteria; phylum Bacillota; class Clostridia; order Oscillospirales; family Acutalibacteraceae; genus UBA1213. The sequence goes on from CADCJK010000038.1 coordinate 6,711, forward strand.
TGTAAGACCGATATGGACAATGGGACAGACAAAAGATTATCTTTGACTATTATATCACATAAAAGCATGGTATTTTTTCTTAAAAAGAATTAAAATCAAAAGATATTCGTCACAGCTGTTTCACCATGTTGGCAGAAGGAGTGGAAAATTCAGATAACAAGACGCTTGGAGAGGGTGACGGGTGAGAGCTGACAGATGTATATTTTCAGACCGTCACTTTCCCGGCAGACGACAAAGGATTTGGGAAGTTCGGAAGAAACATTGATGATCTGACCGTTTTTCTGAGCATTGGCAAGAAATTCACGGGTTTTGGTTGAAACGGTTGAATTGTCGAGGTCAAAAATGCCGATGATATCGGACTGACGGATAACAGTTTCGTTTCCTAAATGGAGATACATAGAGATATCACTCCGTTCTGAGAATTTCACCGTTTTGGATAAGGAATTTGTTTTGTGCGGATATGTTGGTATTGCAGCAGGTAATGAATACCTGAAAGTTGTCAAGACGGTGTATGAGATAATCCTGACGCTGGCTGTCGAGTTCACTGAGCACGTCATCGAGGAGAATGACAGGGGGTTCTCCCTTGGATTTTTGCAGTAGAGCGGCTTCTGCCAGTTTCATGGAGAGGACAGCGGAACGCTGTTGTCCCTGAGAGGCATAGCTTTTGGCATCCTTGGAGTTAATTTTGATGGTCATATCATCACGGTGAACACCCTTGATGGTGTAGCCGAGGCAGATTTCTTCTTCCTGTTTACGGCGGAGGGAATTGAGAATACAGTGTTTGATTTCCTCACGGGGCATATCGGAAGTGGAGTGATAGCCTGTACGGCAGGCAGTTTCAAGACTTTCGGTATTGTTGGATATTCCCTGATAGAATTGGGAGGAGAGCTTGGAGAATTCTTTCATGTATGCGTATCTATGGAAAGCGATCAGAGAACCTTCACCGGCAAGACGTTCATTCCATATATCGAGGGTGTCAATGAGAGAAGGTGTTTTCTGAATTGCTTTGAGAAGGGCATTTCTTTGGTTAAGGATTTTTCTGTAGCGGCTGAGGAACATGGCATAGGAAGGTTTAATTTGGCACAGAGCACTGTCAATGAAATTACGTCTTTCATCGGGACCGTTTTTAACAAGGGTGAGGTGATTCGGTGAAAAGATGACAGCACAGAAAGAGCCGATGATTTCGGACAGATAATTTTTTTGTACCCCATTGAGAAATGGGGTACGTTTGTTGTGCTGTATCAGGATTTCAACCGTTTGTTCACGGCTTGTTGAAAAGAAAGAGGCTTTTACTCTGGCAAATTCTTGGTCAAAGGCGATCAGTTCTCTGTCTTTAGCTCCACGGAAAGAGCGACCGCCTGTCAAGAGCCACATACATTCGATGAGATTGGTTTTGCCCTGGGCATTGTTGCCGTAGATGATATTGATATTTTCGGCAGGGGAGAGGGAGGAATTTTTGAGATTCCTGTAATTTTCAAAGCAGAGGTTTTTGATGAACACTTAAAGCACCTCAAAGACATTTCCGTCAAATTCGGCGGAATCACCTTTACGCATTTTTTTTCCACGCATGGTACAGATTTCGCCGTTGACTTTTACAAGACCGCTTTGTATAGCGAATTTTGCCTGACCGCCCGTTTCAAAGACACCGAGCATTTTGAGCATGGCATCCAGGCGGATAAATTCTTCATTTTTGTTAAGTTTCAGTTGATTATCAAGCATTTCTCAACCTCACCGGCATTACGAGGAAGACAAAATTATCGCCCTCACTGGGAAGAATGACGATTGGTTTGAGAGAGCCGTTCATTCTCATTCTGACTTCATCGGTTTCGGAGAATTTAAGGGCATCCAGGATATATTTGTTGTCAAGACCGATTTCAACGTAATTGCCATTCATTTCTGTTGTAAATTCATCTGTGGCTTCGCCTTTGGAGGTATTGCAGGAGGTAGTGACAATGTTGTTTTCAAAGCAGCATTTGATGGGAGTTTTGATTCTGTCAGTGAGAAGAAGCGACATTCTTTCGATAGTGTCGGAGAACACACGGGTATTGATTTTGGTTTCGGTAGAGAAATTGGAGGGAATCGTAGCTTTGTAGTTCATGAATTCGCCTTCAATGAGTCTGGTGATAATGGTGTATTCGCCTATGAGCATGGAGAGATGTCTGCCGCCTGCATGAATGGTGATATCCTGAATGTCATCGGAAATGAGATTGATGATTTCCTGTAATGACTTTTTGGGAACGATGACTTTCTTTTCACCGTTGTAATTGATTTTTTCTGTTCTCAAAGCAAGTCGATAGCCGTCAACGGATACGATTTTGAAAGTACCGTTTGATATCTCAAAGAGAGAACCTTTTTGAGTCGGATTTTCGTCCTTATCGGAAACGGCATACATAGTTTGTCTTATCATGCTTTTAAGAGTTTTGCCGTCGATGGTAATCTGTTCGGAAGAGGCAACGGCAGGAAGTTCGGGATATTCTTCGGCAGACATACCGATGATTTTATATTCGGTTTTTCCGGCAGAGATATGTATGACAAGTTTTTCATCTGCTTCAATGGTGATAAGGTCTTCAGGCATTCTCTTGATGATATCGGAAAAGAGTTTGGCAGTTACGACAACAGAACCCTCTGTTCTGACGTGTGCATAGATGGTTGTCGTGATACCTATGTCAAGGTCATATCCGCAAAGGGTAAGGGTATTGTTTTCGGCTTTCAAAAGTATGCCTTCAAGAACAGGCATATTTGATTTTGAAGAGGTACTTCTCTGAATGTTTTCAACAGCCTTGTTCAATTTTTGGCGGTCACAATTAAATTTCATGGGCTTCAGTCCTTTTTCGCAAAATTTGAAAATTTTTTAAAAATTTGCCCCCTATATCTCTATATATAATTAGTAGTAGTAGTAGGGGCGGTTGAAAAGTTGAAAACACCGAAAAATCCGCTTGTGATGCGGCTTTGACGGTCTTAGTATTATGTTAATAATATGTTGATGATTGTTGAGAAATTGTTGAAAGATTTTAGCTTTCAACATTTATGTTGAAAGCTGTTGGTGGAATGTTGGGGGAAAAGTTGAAAACTTTCGATTTGGTAAAATTTGGTAAAATGAGTTTTCAACCGAAAATGTTGAATTGTTGAAAAGTTTTCAACAAAGATGGATGGGTAATTTTTTACTCTTGTTGAAATCGTGGAGAGATTATCTGTCACGAATATTCTTTATAATATCTTCAACAGTAGCCTTGAGTTTGGGATCTTTGTTCATATTTTTCTCAATTTGTTTGATGGCATAGACGATGGTGGAATGGTCACGGTTGCCGAATTCCTCGCCGATGAGGTTCATAGAGAGGTCTGTAATTTCCCTGACGGCATAAATAGCGATCTGACGGGCATTGGAGATATTGGAATTTCTCTTGGAAGAGCGGATATCCTCACTCGTTACGCCAAAGGTACGGGCAACTTCATCAATGATTTTTTCAACTGTCAGCGGTGGGGGCTGGTCATTGTTGAGAATGTCGGAGATGGTTTTCTGAGCGACATTGATGGTAACTTTTTCACCGTAGAGCTGACTCTGGGCTTTGAGTTTTTTAACAACTCCCTCGAGCTGACGGATATTGGTTTTAAGACGATTGGCTATGTATTCGATTACGTCATCAGGCAGATTCATTTCAAGAAGTTCTGCTTTGCGTTTGATGATAGCGATGCGGGTTTCAAAATCAGGCGGCTGGATATCGGCAATCAGTCCCGATTCAAAGCGGCTTTTAAGTCTGTCTTCAAGGGTTTTGATTTCTTTGGGAGGGCGGTCAGATGTAAGGACGATTTGGCTTTTTGCCTCGTAAAGAGTGTTGAAAGTGTGGAAAAATTCTTCCTGAGTGGATTCCTTTCCTCCTATGAACTGGATATCGTCAACAAGAAGAACGTCGGATTTTCTGTACTTGTTTCTGAATTCGCTTGCGGCATTGAGGCGTATTGCCTCGATCAGTTCATTGGTGAAGTCATCGCCTTTGACATAGACGATGGTTTTTTCGGGATTGGTTCTGTGAATTTCGTTTCTGATGGCATAGAGCAGATGGGTTTTGCCGAGACCGGAATTTCCGTATATGAAGAGCGGATTATAGGAACCGCCGGGATTTGCTGCAACGGCAAGAGAGGCGGCATGAGCAAATTTATTGGATGAGCCCACTATGAATGACTGGAAAGTGAATTCATAATCGGCATCAACGGAAATATCAGTCTGTTCAGGCTCCTGAGTGACGATCTCATCGGGTATCGTAAAGCAAATCTGTATGCCCTCACCGAAAACGCTTGCAAAGGCGTCATTGAGCAGCTGCATATATCCTCTTGTCAGAGTCTGTCTGTGAAATTCGGCAGGGACCATCAGAATCGCTTTACCTTCTGCAAAGTCGAGCCTGACAGGTTCAATTTTGCTGATCCATGTCTTATAGGCAACTTCCGTAAGATTCTGGCGGCAGTATTCGCATATGATGTTCCATGCTTCCTTGAATGAATCCATATCATTATCCTCCTGTTAAAAAAATTGATGAAAAGGCAGTTTATCGGCACAAAAAACTCTTTTTCGTCCGATACAGACACCTATTCCATTATATTATAACACAAAATATCAAAAATTCAAATAGTTTTTAACAATTTGCAGTTGAAAGTTAAGCGAAAAGTTGAAAGTGTTCTTAAAAAAGCCCTTGACATGAAGAAAATATCATGCCATAATAGGAAAAAATATTTTATTGGGGTGATGAAGTTGGTATATGTAACAGGTGATACACACAGTGAATTCAAGCGGTTCAAAAACAAAATATTTCATGCAAGTGCAGAAGATACCGTGATTATATGCGGAGATTTTGGCGGGTTGTGGGATAATTCACGTGAAAAACAATATTGGCTGAGATGGCTCTGTGAAAAGCCGTATACAATTTTATTCTGTGACGGCAATCATGAAAATTATGATATGATAAAAAGTTATCCGGTGGAAAATCTGTTTGGCGGAAAAGCGCATCGAATTTCCGATAACATATATCACCTCATGCGTGGAGAGATATTTGAAATAGAGGGAAAGACATTTTTTGTCATGGGCGGTGCAAGGTCGCATGATACAGCGGACGGGATATTAAATCCATTGGACAAAGATTTCAACATAATCGAAAAAATGTTGATAAGACGTGGAAAAAAGATGTATCGTGTAAAGGGCGTGTCATGGTGGGAAGAGGAAATGCCGAATGAAAAGGAACTTTCACACGCTCTTGAAACGCTTTCAAAGCACGATTTCAAAGTGGATTATATCATCACACATGAATGTCCGACAGACGTGCATAAAATTGTTGTCGAAAATTATGTCCAAGAAGAAAGAAGGCATGAATACAGTCCTGATGAGCTGACAGATTTTTTTCAGATGATTTCGGGGAAGTGTGAATTCCGGAAATGGTTTTTCGGGCATTATCATGCCGATGCGGAAATATCCGAGAAATTCAGGGTTATTGAGAAAGATATAGTTGCGTTGGACGGCTGAAAAAAATTTTTTAAAAAAATTTGTATAAAAAGCATTGACAAAATATCTGAAATATGATATTATTGTCCTTGCAAGTGGTCCGGTAGTTCAGCTGGTTAGAACGCTAGCCTGTCACGCTAGAGGCGACGGTTCGATCCCGTTCCGGATCGTCGTTTGAACTCTCTCTTGTGAGGGAGTTCAAATTGTTTGCTGATATAGCTCAGTCGGCAGAGCGCGTCCTTGGTAAGGACGAGGTCGTCAGTTCAAGTCTGATTATCAGCTCCAAAAGAACAGCGGTTTTCGAGATTTTCGGAGACCGCTGTTTTTGGTTTGTAAAATATGCCGAATGAGTTTGCAGAAAGTCATGCACTTTAAAAATTACAAGCCAATATTTGTGCAAATCTTCCATTTATGTGCTTGCATATTTGTTGTTACAATGATAATTATGTCATATATCATAAATTGACAAATTTTATTTTGTGAATTTTAACAAAATATATATAGGATGTCACTTATAATTGTCGGATTATCATCAAATTGAAAAACTTTCAAAATACCTATTGCTAAAATTGGTAATTTATGGTAATATCTAATCGCTCTAAAAAATTTATTGGAGGATTTGATATGAAAGGCAAATTAAAGATACTTATTGCAGAGGATTCTGCCGAATTCAAAACAAGCTCGTCAGATGTTTTCGCAGCAAAGGGTTTTGAGGAAAAATTCTGCGAAAAAGACGGCATCAAGGTCGTTGAAAATATACGCACTTTTAAACCTGACGTTGTATTGATCGATATGTTCATGAGCAATATCGACGGTGTGGGAGTTATGCATAAAGTTAAAAATATACAGGATATCGAACAGCCCGTTTTTGTCATTCTTTCCAGCTTTGACAGTGTCATGCTTCAGAAAGAGGCTCTCAATGCAGGGGCGGCATACTATGTCATAAAGCCCTTTGTTGCGGAGGACCTGCTTGAAAGAATTTCCGAGCTGATATTGTGCAGAGAGGAAAGTGTCTTTTTCAATGACAATGGCATTTACAGCATGGATCATCAGCTTGAAGTGACGATCACTGAGATTCTCCATCAGATAGGCGTTCCGGCACACATCAAGGGATATCACTATTTGCGTGATTCTATCATCATGTCGGTAAAGAAACCGGAGATTATCAATGCTGTGACGAAATCGCTGTATCCGTCTATTGCGGAGAAGTATGGAACGACATCTTCCCGTGTCGAGAGGGCTATCCGCCATGCCATAGAAGTCGCATGGGACAGGGGAGATGTTGAGATACTCAATGCCTACTTTGGTTATACCATTCATAACGGACGTGGCAAGCCTACCAACAGTGAATTTATCGCCATGATATCGGACCGCCTGCGTCTGCACAAGAAAATCGCCTGACACAATGAAATTTCCATGAAAAAACGGACTGACTTTTTTACGGTCAGTCCGTTTTGTTTATATGAATTCAAATTTTGTTACGTCAAACAAGCCGCAGTCTGTGATGCGTATTTCGGGAATGACGGGCAGTGCCATGAAAGAAAGCGTGATGAATGGATCAATGTTTTTATTGACGCCCATTTCATAGGCTTTTTGTATGATAGCGTCAAGTTCGGGGATAAATTCATCGGCATTTTTCAGGCTCATCAGTCCGCTGAGTTCAAGCGGAAGAACTCCTGCTTCTTCACCGTCTTTGATGATTACATAGCCGCCGTTAATGCGTTTGAGTACTTCAACGGCTTTGAACATATCCTTGTCATTGTCACCGATAACGATGATATTATGTGAATCGTGTGCCACAGTGGTTGCAATAGCACCGTGTTTCAGACCGTAGCCGCAGATATATGCGGAAGTGATATAACCTCTTGCATGATGTCTTTCTATGACGGATATTTTTCTGAGAGTGCCGTTAGCCATGCCTTTTTCAATCTGCCTGTGTGACATTTCGATTTTGGTAGTTGCAATCTGATTTTCGATAATGCCTATGACGGAATATTGATATTGTATGGGTATTCTGAATGATTTTTCGGTTATCTCTCCGACATTGACCGATTTCAGCAGAGTTTGGTTATACTGGATATTGAACGGTTCGGGAATGTTCTCCAGGGGAATGCCGTTTTTGTACACTTCTGTGACATTGAAATTTTGAAGGTCGTCAAGTACAACGATATCGGCTTTATATCCGCAGGCTACTGCACCGATTTTTTTCAAGCCGTAGATATTGGCGGCATTGATGGTAGCCATCTGAATGGCTTTTACAGGTGAAAGACCGAGTGAAACGGCTTTTTTGATATTAGCCCTTATTGTACCTTCTTTGCGAATGTCCGCAAGATGTTTGTCATCTGTGCAGAATGCCATTCTTGATGTATCAATGCCGCTTTCAACGACACCCTGTATGATATCGGCAAGATTTTTGGATGCGGAACCTTCTCTGACAAGCACAGCCATTCCGCAGCGTAATTTTTCAGCTGCTTCATCATAGGTTATGCTTTCATGGTCGGTATGCACACCGGCTGTGACATAGGCGTTGAGAGCCTTTCCCGTAGTCATGGGGGCATGACCGTCTATGATTTTATCGGAAAATTCCTCGACTTTTTTCATGATTTCGGGGTAGCAGTCCAGTGTACCCACCACATTCATCAGTTCACCGAGTCCGAGGACATTTGAATTATCTTTCAATTTTGCAAGGTCTTTGGCTTTAAGGATAGCTCCGGCGTGTTCAAAGGGCGTTGACGGCACGCATGACGGCAGCATGACATAGTAATTGACAGGGCATTTTTCGGCAGCTCTGAGAATATTTTCAAGAGCCGGTATGCCGCCGACATTTGCTATTTCATGGGGATCTGTGATAATAGTGGTAGTGCCCCATTTCAGTTCTTCATAAGAATAGACAGGCGGTGTCACCATAGAGGATTCCACATGAACGTGTGCATTGATGAAGCCGGGAACGATATATTTTCCCTGTACATCTTTTTCGGATTTTCCGTGATATTCGCCCGTTCCCACGATGATGCCGTCGGTTATTGCCACATCACCGTCAATGATTTCTCCTGTAAAGACATTGACAATTTTTCCGTTTTTCAGCACGAGGTCGGGCAATTCTTTTTCCTGTGCCGTTTCAATCAGTCTTTCTAATTTCATAATGCACCTCCGCAGCTAAATAATTTCTGTCGGTTTGAATTCCGACAACTCTTTTAAATGATTTTGATAGCCTTTTCTGACAGACGGGTATTTTACAAGAAATTTCACGCTTTTTCCCAAAAGCAGAAAACTGTATTTCCAGAATGCCGACTTTTTCATTTCGGTGACGAATCCACGCTTTTTGGAAATATCATAATGCAGGACTTTTTGATGCCTGTAAAAATTCACGAATTTACAGCCGGCCAGTGCCGCCATTGAAAAGCCGTCTTTATCTTTTTGATAAAAGCATTTCGGGATAAAATATCCGTTGAAAGTCAAAATCTGTCCGAACAGGTGTTTTGGTTCTTTCAGGGCATTATCATATTTTTCTTTATCAAAATAGACTCCGCATTGTTTGAGTTCTTCATCTGTCAGCAATTTCTGACAGGAATTCATCAATTCGATATTGAGTTTTTCTGTATCGGTATGTTTAAAATTTTCCCAGCCTTTGAGATAGTCATCATAAGCCCTTATCACGATATCCGCCAGAAAATATCTTTGATATGCCACCTGACGCATGACGCATTTTATCAGCTTTTCCACCTGAAAAAACGGATATGCTTTCTGATGATTGACAGATGTTAAAATCAGTTCATTCCGTTTGATATAATATTCCTGAAAGCCGTCATATTTGCCCTCGAAATCGTCATGCCAAACGGCAATGCCTTTGAGAACAGCAATATTTTCGGCACATCTCAAAGAATACTCAATGTCATCTTCTTTGATGAAAAATTGCAGGGGATAGCCGTATTTTTTTTGCCAGCCGGCAGGGAAACAGTAAAACCACCATGCATTGTAATTGCAGTCGGGATATTCTGCCAATACATTTTCACGTTTTGTCAAATCAGCACCGTTTCCGAGGGAAGTCAATTTTTTGCCGTTCCATATAGCACCGGCTTCATGCTGTGTGACGAAATCGCTTAATTTTATCATAGTGCCGCCCACGGCTAAATTTTTATCTTTTGCAGTTTTCAGGATTCCGTAAACTCTCAAAAGCATTTCACAGTCAAGGACGATATCATCATCCATGAAAAGTATATTGGTGTAATTTTTACCGCTGTGCAGGGCTTCATAATATCCCCTTGTAAAGCCGCCGCTGCCGCCTGTATTTTGATTGGGGATAAGCGTTGTATAGGAATTTTCAATTAAATTTTTATCAAGCGTTTTTCCGTTATCGACGATATAAAAGTGAATGTTATTTTCGTTTAAAATATCCTGATTTTCGAGATATTCACATATTTCACTGTGATTTCTCAGTAAAAATTTTTCTCTTTTGAAAGTGCATATTATAACAGCTATGTTTATATCATTGAGATTTTCAGCCGTACAGGAAAAGTCACCGCCATATAAAATGCCGTTGTTGCTTTCAAGAGAAAAATAGATATGCGAAAATGATTTATCTGTGCAGTCGGAAATATCTGTGATATCTTCAGTCATATTTTCGGCATGGATATTTTTTTCAAGAATCGTTTCTTCGGCATTTTGATTTATGCCGAAAATTTTCAGCACAAAATCACCGCACACTTTCAGCTTTAAAAATAAGCCTGAAAATTGGCAGCAGGCAAGATATTGTTTCAGCGGAAAAACATTGAAGTAGGTATCAAAAGATGTTTTTCCGTGAATATGCAGGGCATTTTCCGATATACTGCCCGAATCTGATTTGTAATATAAATCGGTTTTCGGGCAGATATTTTCTTTCGGAAAAATGATGTTTCTGAAAATATTACTCTCCGAATTCATCTTTTACAGCCGTGAGTGCAACGTCAATCACTTTATCCATATCATAATACTTGTAATTGCCAAGGCGACCGCCGAAAATGACATTGGGAGTGGCATCAGCCAGTTTCTTGTATTCTTCATAGAGAGCGTTATTCTTGTCGTTATTCACGGGATAATAGGGTTCAATGCCCGGTTTCCATTCAGATGAATATTCCCTTGAAATAACGGTTTTAGGCTGAGTGCCGAATTCAAAATGCTTGTGTTCGATAATTCTTGTATAGGGAATTTCCCTTTCGGTGTAGTTCACAACGGCATTTCCCTGAAAATTATCTGTATCGAGTACTTCCGTTTCAAAACGAACAGAACGGTATTCAAGAACACCGAGTTTATAATCAAAGAATTGGTCAATCTGACCTGTGAAAACAGTCTTTTTGATTTTGTCGGCATTGGTCTTTATCCATTCAAAATAGTCTGTATCTGTGAGGACTTCAATGCCGTCAAGCATTTTTTCTATAACAGGGGTATAGCCGCCCATGGGGATACCCTGATAACGTGCATTGAAATAGTTGTTGTCGAAAGTGAATCTCAAAGGCAGTCTTTTAATGATGAAAGAAGGCAGGTCTGTGCAGGAACGTCCCCACTGTTTTTCGGTATAGCCTTTGATAAGTTTTTCATATACATCTTTGCCGACAAGTTTGAGAGCCTGTTCTTCAAGGTTTTTAGGTTCATCAATGTTGAGGTCAGCAATTTGTTCCGCTATGATTTTTTTAGCTTCAGCGGGAGTTTTGATATTCCAAAGACGGCTGAACGTGTTCATGTTGAAAGGCAGGTTATATAATTCATCTTTGTAAATGGCAACGGGTGAGTTGATATAGTTGTTGAACTCTGCAAACTGATTGATATATTCCCATACTTTTTTGTCGTTGGTATGGAAAATATGTGCACCGTATTTGTGTACGTTGATATCTTCCATTTTTTCGCAGTAGATATTGCCGCCAATGTGACTTCTCTTGTCAATGACAAGGACTTTTTTGCCTCTTTTGTTAGCTTCGTATGCAAAGATTGCACCGAATAAACCTGCACCGACTACTAAATAATCGTACATAAAATTGTCATCTCCAATATTTATTTTTTAAGTTTACGCAGAAACGCCCTTCGTTTTGTGCCGGGAGGGCATATATGATAAAAAAATTTGCTGAAAGATAAATTTTTCAGAGTAGTGCCGTTGACACTTGAAAAATGCAGCCGTGGAAATTCCGTCCATGAAATGTCGGTATTGTCCATGATATAGTACATATAGACACCGAAAAGTCTTTCAGCGAGTTTTCCCATTTCACGAGGGTAAAATAAATTTTCAGGCTTGCGTTTTTCGTATTCAGAGAGAATGTCAAAAAGCCATTCGCTGTATTTGTCGAAATTCGCTTTATCCATGATAAAGACGTTGCAGAAATAGGAAAGAGTGCCTTTGAAATACTTTTCGGCTGACGGAAAATAAGCAGGATATTTTTCTTTTATAATGTCACGCAGAAGCCTGATATCGTCAAATTGTTGTCTGTCATTTCGGTTATAGAAATCCTCAACGCTTTCATGGAGATTTTCACGCCTGTTTGCAATAATGCTGTATTTGTCTGTCAATTCACAGATAGTTTCATAAGACAGAGCGGCTTTTTGCAAAGTCGTTTCATTGGAATATCGGGTGATTCTGTAAGGATATTTTTGATTTTCCCCTGAAAAATCAAGGAAACGTCTTTGATGAAAAATACCGCAGATATCGCATTTAAGATTTTTCCAGGCCCAGTATTGAACGGTCAGTTCACAGTAACTCGGATTTTTTTTTGAAATATTTTCTCCTGTGTCGTCACGCACAGGCAAGGCAATATCGTTTTCACTGTAAAGTGCCGCACCTGCCGAAACGGGATAAATGATATTTTGATATATTTCTGCATGGCTTTTGAAAACACATTCCAGGATTTTAATATTTTTCAAGAAGAATTCACCCTTTGTTAAACTCCGACCATCTGAGTATTGGATTCCGAGGCGGAAATATACATTGCCGCACAGACAGCACAGCATAGTGAAAAGAGTCTTTGTTCGTTGTTGAAAATTTCGATTTCAAAGCCGTCACCGAATTTTCCCCAGCATTTTTGCTGCGTCATGACGGGCGATTTGTCAACGTCTATGAGAGAGAATCTGCCTGAGGAGAGATTGCCCAGAAACCGATAAGTACTGCCGTATATCACGAATGCGAAGCAGTCTTTGACCATAGGCACAAGGACATAGAAATGTCCTTTGCACCGGACGGAAAAATACGGAAATACCAGTTTTTTGTTGAATATCTCTGCAACGGGCTGTTTATCGTGATTTTTTATGATGATCTTTTGTTTGTTCCTGTCGGTTTTTACTGAAACGGTGTATTTCGGATGAGCCGATTCATCAAGTATATCAAAGCCACTGTCTGCACGTTTCAAAAAAAACTTCATGCTGATCACCGCCTAAAAGAATAATTCATCTACTTTTTCTCCGGGGATACGTGCTATTTGAGAAGCCTGCTGAATGGTAAGGGCATCACATTCGGCACAGCGGTCATATTCCGCCGTAAGCAGAAGATACGCTGCAAACATATCCGCTTCACGTTCATATTTGGAAGTGCAGAAATAGGTATTGCAGCTCAGATTGACCGCATTGGTACAGCCGTGCATAACGACATGACCGAGTTCATGTGCTGTTGTAAAACGCTTTCTGTCGTCATCAAGCATATTGTTGAGAACGATAAACCATCTTCCATGGTTTTTCATTGTAAACCCGTTGACACGTTCGGGCAGTTCCAAAGATAAAATGATGATTCCCATATTGTCGCATATATGCTTTGGTTCTGCAGAACCGTGCTCTATCACGAGATCCTGCACGCATTTTTGGATATTATTCATTGAATTCCCCCGTTTAATCTTCGTAATCAAGCCTTTCAGCCAGTCTTGCAACGTAATCGATTGTATTGAACACCTGTTGTCTTTCTTCATCGGTGAGAGGTTTTCCGTCGAACATAAGTGCATCGTGTTCCATAAGTCTTTTGTTGAATGTGTCAAGTACATCACTTACATCCTCAGGGTCTTCCATATGTCCGAGCAGATAGTCGGAAGTGACACCGAAGACATTGCATATCGTCAGCAAAGTTTTGTTATCGGGAACACGTCTGTCCTGTTCGTACATTCCCACTGCCGATGGCGATACACCTAATTCTTTTGCAAGGTCTGCCTGAGTAAGACGTTCTTTTTTTCTCAATGCTTTTATTCTTTTTCCTAAAGTTCCTGCAGTTCTCATAGTTAAATCCTCCAAAATTGATATTTTTATTTCGTTTAAATTGTTGCCTTTGGGGTATTATACCACAAATTGTGTTTGATTTCAATAGGAAAATGAAATTTTCAGCGTTTTTAACAAAGAGAATTTACACAATTTGTTTATACGAACAAATTTTTTAAAAACACTTGATTTTTGAAAAAAATCGTATATACTTATACTCATGAAGTGATAACACATTTGGTGTGTTTTAAACAGCTTTTTATTTTTTACATATTCACTACACGTTAGGTGAAGAAGGAGGAAAAATGACATATTTAGAATGGGCAGATCAATACAAACAGAGTGCGGATATACTGAAAGAAAGAATAACGGTTCTCAAAGGGCAGCTTTTGACAGCACCTGTCGAACAACTCAGAGAATTGAATTTCCGCATATCCACTATGTACAGTATGTATCTTGACTGCATGGACACATCTAAAAAATTGAGAAAAAGAAAGGGCGTTGCATTTTGAAAAGAGAAATTTCCGTTACTCCCGAAATCATGGAACAGCTTGCTTTCCATAATACGAGGAGTAACAGTTCCAATGACACGAAAATACAGCGTATGAAAAAAATCATGAATATTGCCATTGAAAATGAACTGACACAAAGACAGCGTGACTGTATCAGAATGAGATATTTTGAAAATCTGCCTGTCAGGGAAATAGCAGATAAAATAGGTATCCGACCGGCAACGGTATATAAACATCTCAGCAGGGCAATTTGCATTTTCAAAAAATGTGCGGTCTATCTGTAAAACGTGAATAAAATCGTAAATTCTGCCTAAAATATAAATATCCCGATTCAAAGGAGGATATTGATTATGCTTGATAAGCTTTCACTTATTTTGCTTATAATAGGCGGACTCAACTGGGGTTCAGTGGGCATATTCCAGTTTGACCTTGTTGCATGGCTGTGCGGCGGTCAGACAGGCATCGTCAGCAGGATTGTCTATACGCTTGTTGCCCTTGCGGCTGTCTGGTGCATATCCCTGCTTTTCAGGGATGAAGAAGTCAAGCCGACCATTTCATCTTCTTCCGTCTGAAGCTGCCAAAAAAACTGCTGTACTTCCCAAAAAGTGCGGCAGTTTTTTATTTACAGAATATTTACAAAAACTATTGTAATATCATTGAAATTTATGTTATAATTAACACAAATAATAATTGATTGGGAGGAATGTATCAATGACTATCACAAATGATATCAGATATGTCGGAGTGAATGACCATAAAATTGACTTGTTCGAGGGACAGTATATTGTACCTAACGGCATGGCTTATAATTCCTATGTCATTCTCGATAAAAAAATCGCTGTAATGGATACCGTTGACCGTAATTTCAAGCATGAATGGCTGAATAATCTCGAAGATGTGCTTGGCGGAAGAAAGCCCGATTATCTTGTTGTACAGCATATGGAACCCGACCACAGTGCCAATATCATGAATTTCATGGAAAACTATCCCGAAGCGACCATTGTTTCAAGTGCAAAGGCTTTTGCCATGATGGGCAATTTCTTTGGTACGCAGTTCGAGGACAGGAGAATCGTCGTTAAAGAGGGCGATACGCTTGAACTTGGTGAACATACACTTGCATTTGTCGGTGCACCGATGGTACACTGGCCTGAAGTCCTGATGACTTACGATACAAAGGATAAAGTGCTTTTCTCAGCAGACGGTTTCGGAAAGTTCGGTGCACTGGACGTTGAAGAAGACTGGGCTTGTGAGGCAAGAAGATATTATATCGGCATTGTCGGCAAATACGGTGCACAGGTGCAGGCTGTACTCAAAAAAGCCGCTAAACTTGATATACAGGTAATTTGTCCCCTGCATGGTCCCGTACTTTCGGAAAATCTCGGCTATTATCTGAATCTCTATCACACATGGTCAAGCTACGGTGTCGAGAGTGAGGGCATTATGATAGCCTATACTTCCGTTTACGGCAATACCAAAAAAGCCGTTGAACTGCTTGCAGAAAAACTCCGTGTCAAAGGCTGTCCGAAAGTCGTTGTGGCTGACCTTGCAAGAGAAGATATGGCGGAATGTGTAGAGGACGCTTTCAGATACGGCAGAATCGTTTTTGCAACGACTACCTACAATGCAGATATATTCCCGTTTATGCGTGAATTCATTGAACATCTCACGGAACGCAATTTCCAGAACAGAACAGTTGCTTTCATTGAAAACGGTTCATGGGCACCCGTGGCGGCTAAAACCATGAAGAAAATGCTTGAAAACTGCAAAAATCTGACTTATGCAGATACAACGGTTAAAATTACCTCTGCTCTCAATGCGGAAAGCAGTGAGCAGCTTGAAAAATTAGCTGATGAATTGTGTCAGGATTATCTTGCACAGCATGATGAAACGGCTAATAAAAATGACATGACGGCACTCTTTAACATAGGTTACGGCTTGTATGTCATCACTTCCAATGACGGCAAAAAAGATAA
>CADCJK010000039.1 GCA_902801715.1 uncultured Ruminococcus sp.
CCTTCTCTATCCCATCGTTGAAGTGTCTTTACAGAAACACCTAACAATTCAGCAAAATCTTTGGGTTTGTAGTTAGTAATATTGGATGTATTCATAATGCACTCCCTTTCTATGAGTATATATTAACACTTTTTTGCACTTTTGTCAATGCATTATATTACTTAATATTTCTCCTTTTTTTGTTACCTTGCGGAAACCGGATTTGTACGTCTTGTTTGGATTTTCACAAAAAAATTCCGTTAACTCTTTTCAAGTCAACGGAATGGAATTTTAATTCATTCTTTTTGTAAAGTCGATTATGGGAAGTTTCCTCGTCCTCTGTTGTATGCCGTTTTCCGTGAAGTTCAGGATTCTGTCACAAATCGTCAGGGCTGCCGGTCGGTGTGTTACGATAATCACCGTTTTGTCCGTCATCTGACGAAGATTTTCAAGCAGTTTCTGTTCCGTTGCGATATCAAGGGAACTTGTCGCTTCATCAAGTATCAATACGGGACTTTCCGAAAAAATTGCCCTTGCAATCGCTATGCGTTGTGTCTGACCTTCCGAAAGTCCCGTGCCACGTTCTCCCAAAAGTGTATCAATGCCGTTTTCAAGCTCCGATACGAATTCATCGGCACAGGCAATTTTCAGTGCCTGTCGGATTTGTTCATCATTCTTCATTCGGGTTTTGTCCGCAAAGGTGACGGCTTCCCTGACAGTGCCCGTCATGAGCTGATTCCCCTGCGGCACATAGGCAAACAACCGGTGATATCTTGATGTGAGAATTTCCCTGCCATTGACGGTACGGATAAAACATTCCCCCGAGTCGGGACGGTACAGACTCATTAACAGCTTGATGACCGTTGATTTGCCGCAGCCGCTCTGTCCCGTGAAGGCGACATATTCGCCCTTTCCGATACTGACACTGATATGATTCAGTACGGTCGGCATATTGTCCTTTGAAAGCTCCGTCACCTTATCGGACGGGGGATAATAAGTGAAACTGACGTTTTCCAGTCCGATTTCCTGCAAACTGTCATGATAAAAATTCACGATTTCTTCCGCTGACAGAGGCGGTTCCGCATTTTCTTCGGCAAAGTCCTCTATTTCCATGAGTCTTTCGGCACTTGCCGTCATGGCGTAAAATTTCGGCAGATAGCCCGTGATATTGGCAAAGGGTGACTGTATCTGAGAAATGAGCTGCGTGACAGCCGTAAGAGTGCCAAGAGTAATGGTTCCGTTGAGTATGCCCCAGCCGCACCAGCATACACCGAACAGATACATTCCCTGAATTGCCGTACCGAAGCCGATATTGCAGAAATTGGAAAAATGATTTTTTCTCATGCGGGCAGTTTTATGTGCCTTTGTTTTTTCGGTCATTTCCTGCTGCATCTGAGATTCAGCGGCAAAGGAACGTATCATCATCATATTGCCGAGGGTTTCCTGCAGGAATATGCGTAAACTGCCGTCTTTTTCCTGCACGTTTTTATGCAGCCGTTTCAGCACCCTGCGGAAAGCGTACGTCAGAATCACTATGACAATACCGCCGGGCAGCATAATCCATGCAAACCACGGCTGCAACAGGATAATCATTATAACGGCACTCACCATTTTCACCGCCATGCCCGATACTCCCGGAATAATTTCCGTATAGCCGTTGGCAACAACGACGGTATCATTGGTGAGCCGATTGAGCCATTCACCTGAATGGACGGCATCCACTGCCGCAAAATTCTTCGTCAGCAGGCACTTCATCAGACGTTCTTTAAAAATATTCTCCAGAGAAGATCTTGACAATTCATTGAGAAAGCGTATCATCGCCCTCATGGAAAGCTGAGCAATTACCAGAAATATCACAAAACACACATTCAGCCAAAAAGTATTTTCATCCTTTTCAACGGCACTGTCAACGATATTGCGGAGCAACAGGGCATACAATACACCGCTTGCCCCGTGTAATATCTGTATCACGGTCAGCAGAAGGATATAGCCTTTTTTACGTCCCGGAACGGAAAAAAGCCATTCAAGAGTATTATTTTTTTTCATTGTGTCTTTTCCTTATGAATCTGCCCAGCTTATACCTGCATTTTTTCATGCCGATACGCAGCGGAGAAGTATGAAGCCAGATAAAAGAATACAGCCGATAGCCGAATTCATTTACACTGTGTTCTTTTCCGTTGCGGATATATCCTGTCATAACGGCAATAATGTCTTCGTCCCTTATGCCGTATTCTTTGGCAATACAGTTATCCCCCAGAATGACATAACTGTCCAGACGGACTTCCACGATACGATGCAGTACATAGCTTGACGGGGGACGGCGGTATAATACAACATCTCCGACTTTGCAGCGTTCTCCGTTCCGCCCGGAAACAATGAACATATCTTTGCCCTCACGCAGAAGCGGAAGCATACTCACACCCACATTGGTGTAGGTCAGACTGCCGTTCTGTTCGATATAGTCCTCGTATGTCAGCTTTTCATTCATCAATGGCACCAATCTTTCTCAGTCTGCCGATGACGCTGATAACGTCCTTTTCGATTTCCTCACGGGGAGCGTCATACTGCTGAACCATTGTATCAATAATTTTCTGTTCCGTAGTATCCTTTTTCATCAGGTCGAGTATCACGGCAAGCGTTTCATTTCCCTGAATGACACCCGAAAATCCGGCATTTCCTGTCGGAACGACAACGGTATGATTTCCCGTCTTATGCACAAGAAAATTTTTATTGAGCTTCATATTCATTATCCTTTCATTGTGTGATAGGAGAGTTCTGCCGCAGAGATATCCATATTGCAGCCGAGCCGCCAGAATACTGTATGATCTGCCATTTTGTCAATGAGTGTCAGCGTTTTGGCAAGAGCCGCCCTGTCTGCCGGACGATAGCTTTGCTGCAAAAGCATGGGATAGGCTTCCGCCTTGGTAATTTTTCGGATAGTATTTTTTTCAGCCCGTTCAATAATGCATACGGCTTTCAGCCCGACGGCTGTATTATTTCCAAGGCGGTGCTTGCCGTTGTACGGTGTGCCGAATACGATAATACCGTTATCACTGACTTTTATCAGAGGCTTGTCATCATTGACCATGACCGCACGGCTGCCCAGAAGTTCACGCCAGAGTCTTGTATGCGTGGATTTGCCTGTACCGCTTTTTGCCGTGAACAGATAGGCTGCCCCATCCACTGCCACTGCGGAACCGTGAAACAAAAATGTATCATATTCAGGCATTTTTTCCGCTATTTTACGGTAAACTACCAATTCTTCAAGATAGCCGTCAGACCATTTCTGAATCGGTCTGCCCTCAGCCATGTCGTTTTTTGCCGCTCTCTCCCGTTCATATTCCATGTCGGCAGGCGTGGTTCTTACCGTGAAATCAGGCTTTCCGTCAAAGCGGTAATCACGGCAGTAATCATGCACTTCCTGCCGGAGAGAGTCAATTTGTATGATTTTTTCAGCGATTCTGTATGTTTCTTTCATGCCGCACCTCTCCATGACAACAGAGTTTTTTCCTGTCTGTATTCTAACATACAGGGGGAAAAAATGCAACCAAAGCCGCAGAATGTGATAAACTTTCTGCGGCTTTTCGCTGATTTATTTTTGTTTTGACAAAAGCATACAGTCGGGATCGGGAATGTCAAATCTTCCCGTTTTGGCATAGGCAACGCATTTGGAACCGCCCCTGCACCATTCGGCATACTGACATTCACGGCACCCCTGCGGTATGCCGACAGCCCTCAATTCCTGCATGACGGGGCTGTCACGGTGAAGTGTCAAAAGGTCATTTTTATCTGCATTTCCGATAACAAGCGGAATTCTCCTGCATGGCATGACATCTCCGTTGGCAAGGACAATCAGAAGATTTTCCCCTGCCGAACAGTGATATATCAATTTATCTCTGCATGGGATAAACTGCAGTGCCCTTCCGCAGAATACTCTCCCTCTTTTATTGAGCCGTGAAGCCGTTCTGCACAATTTTTGAAAGCTCTCAGCCGAAAGCACAAGTTTTTGAGTATCTTCTTCGGCAGGTATAATCACCCTGTCGAACCAGAGTTTGTCCGCCCCGATTTCCCTGCAGAAAGAGGACAGCTTTTTCAATTCCCTGTAGTTCTGATTTTGAGCCGTAAAAGAAATGCTTGTAAAAATCCCCTTGGATTTCAGGGCATAAATGCCGTTGACGGCTTTTTCAAAACTGCCCTTTCCACGAATGGAATCATGTGTTTTTTCCATGCCGTCAAGACTTACCTGCACATAGTCCACATGACAGGCTTTTAATTTTCGTGCCTCCCATTCTCCTATGAGAGTGCCGTTTGTCAGCACACCTGTTTTGATACCCTTCGACCATGCAAGGCGGAGCAGTTCAAATAAATACGGGTGTGTCAAAGGCTCACCGCCTGTGATATTCAATCTGCCTTTGCAGCTGTATGCTTTCAGCAAATCGCAGTACTGCTCCAGAACAGCATTGATTTTATCGGGATCTTCAAAAGCACTGTAATCTTCCTGATAACAGTGTTTACACCTCAGATTGCAGCGGTGAGTGATATGCCATTGTAACGTAAAATCCGTATAGCTGAAATTTTCCATATCAGAAAGAGGAACTTCCTCCACTGCCGCAGCCGCCTCCGCCGCAGCTCGAACAACTTGAACAGCTTGAACCGCTCGAACAACTTGAACAGCTGCTGCCCGAAGATGATGAAACAGGCGGTCTGTGTACCGTTGTTTCCGTCACATAAACGGCATGGATACGGTCTTTGAAACCGCCCTGTATCTCAAAGGGCATACCGTTTTCATAAAGATAGGACTGCAGCAGAGGATTATGCTTTTTGGAAAAGGCAATTCCAATGGCAAGGATAAGCCCTGCCATCAATGATATCACGACATAGCCGCTTATTTTGAGGGGTTCACTGATATGACGCTTTTCACATACCGTCAATATCTGAGAAAAAGCCGTTTTACTGCAGGTATAATAGTCTTCCGATGTGGCATAGTCTTTCACATTGTCCGTGATGGAGCGGGCAAAGGAATCTGTCACGGAATCCTTGACAGTGCCGTAAGACTGTATCGTCAGTTTGCGGATACCCATATTGATGGCAAAAATACACGCACTGTCAAAATTGAACAGTTCTTTTCGTTTTAAACGTGCCTGGTCAATTTCATTATAGGCATATTCCTCCGTTGTCCAGAAAGCCGCATTTCCGTAAGCGGTAACGGGTTTCATATCTTCCACAAGCATTTTTTCTTCCTCGTCTGTCAGCAGGTCGAGGTCATCAATGATAACTATCTGATAATTGGTGTCGGGATTGGTATACCTTGTATCAGCGGCAGCTTCCGCACACAACGAAAAAGAAAATGCAAATGCCGTCACACACAAGACAGATATTGCCAGTCTGAAAAATTTAGATTTTGTCATAAACAGCACCCTCCTTGTTGAACTGCGGCAGACGGCGTTTGGCAATACGTATCTGGAATGAAATATGCATGAGTGCCAGTATAAAAAGCTCTATGGCGGAAACGCCCGACAGCATATAATAAAATTCATTGTTCGGGGTGACTCTGAATACCATGAAAATTAAAAAAATATGGGTGATAATCATGGCAGTACGCATGAGAAAATTGATTAAGCTGAACCGCCTTGCCTCGACAAGAATTCCGTTGGACTGCATGGATATTTTTGTCAATTTCAGCGTATTGATTCTGGACGCTTTGAAAGCCTGTGCAACAAAATAGCCTATCAGTAAAAAGAACAGGGATATGCCCGTCAGAATCATTCCTATGAAATAGCGGTTCTGCTCATAAGTGCCGTCTGTCGTGGCAAGGATAATCCCTGTCAGCAGGATAACGCTGCTGACGATGAACCCGAATGGAAAACTTGCTGTCAAATCTTTTTGATGGAGTGCCGAACCGACGGTTTTAATATAAGCGTGCTGTAATACATACATTCCCATGAATCCGAGTGAAGTGCAGATTCCCAGTACGGCAGAGGCGGGAATGGTCGGGAGAAAATTCATGGCAGCCAGCAGCAGTCCGAAAATGACACCTGAAAGGACAAATGCCGTGAGGAGTATTTTCCACGGACTCAGCGGCAAATCGGCAGCCACTTGTCCTGTCTGACCGTTGACGGCGGCATAAGTGATATGTTTTCCGCTTCGGTAACTCATGAACCATACAGGAAACAGTCTGCGGTTTGACGGAACGATTGACATGGGGACAACATTTTGGGAATAGTCCGATTCTACGGTGAGGTCGGCTTCATGGGCAGCCGCTTTCATTTCGGGGGATTCTTTGATATGGTCACATATACTTGTCGCCACTTCACTCCTGACAACTGACAGATATTCATTGATATCGACATTACCGCTTTCCGCATAGAATCCGCTTAAATAGGCAGGGTGAAATTTTTGGATATCTTTTTCATCGAATTCACCGAGCCTTTCGCTGATATGGTCGTCAAAAGCCGCTGAAACGTCATGGGCAATTCTTTCTTTCACGGTATAATTTGCCGTACCTTTCATGTCATAGAACTTTGTCTGATAATTGTAATCACCGATATCTTTTTCGGCACTTCGGGCTCTGAAAGAAACCTCACCGTCCACAATGCCTGTAAAGCGGCTGTAAGGCATATAAATGCCCCTGAAATCTTCAATCAGTTCAGGCTCCTTGTACTTGCGTGAAACGAAGAAATGTTTTTTAACTTCCCTGCGGTAAAGTTCCTTGCACTGTTCCTTGGTGATTTTGAAAGGCACGATACCGTCAGGCACCCATTCTTTGCGGAGTTTATCGAATATCATGGACGAGCCTTTACAATAGGGACAGAATCCCACGGCATCATTTTTATCCGTTGTTTCGACTTCCGCACCGCATGAGGGACAAGTATAGGCATAACTTTCATAATATGGTTCTGTTTTGGCATCACTTGCAATATTGTCATTCAGTGAACCCGGTTCAAAGCTGTTTTTGCAGTGTGCACATATCATTTTTTGTGAAGCTATGTCAAACAGCAGTTCCGCACCGCATGACGGACAAGATATCATAACATAATCACTCCTTAAACAAATTTCATAGTTCTTATTTTAATCTGTTTCATACGATTGTGTCAAGTTTTTTACACAATAAAGCGGCAAACCGCTTTTTGAATGACGGCTTGCCGCAGTTATTCCGATAATCAGGAAACTTTCACTTCAAAGTATTTCTTTTCAACAGTTCCGTCCTTGTCCTTTACTTTAACGCATACGTCATAGGTCGTAGCGGCAGAGGGCTGTACGGAAACTTTTGCATTTGCTGCAAAATCCTGTTTGGTTGTCCATTTTGACTGGGATTTCTGCTTGTACAATACGGAATAGGTATAACTTCCCGCACCGCCCGTTGCAGAACCTGTTACAGTAACGGTACCGCCTTTTTTAATGGCAGTTGCCGAAATCGTGGAAGTATTGGCAAGAGGCTTTGTCACTTTGACAGTGAAATATTTTTTCTCGACAGTGCCCTTTGCATCTTTCACTTTAATGCATATATCATAGGTCGTTGCTGCAGAGGGCTTTACGGAAACAGTCGCATTTGCCGCAAAATCCTGCTTGTTCGTCCACTTGGATTCAGAGGTCTTTTTATAGAGGAATGAATAGGTATAAGGTGATTTGCCGCCCTTTGCGGAACCGTTGAGAGTAACTGTTTCACCGAGTTTGATACTCTCGGCAGAAATGGTACTTGTATTTGTCAGAGCCGCAGCAGTGACTTTCACTGTGAAATATTTCTTTTCTACAGTGCCTTTGGAATCCTTGACTTTAACGCATACGTCATAGCTTGTGGCAGTAGTGGGCTTGAAGGAAACTTTTGCATTTGCCGCAAAATCCTGTTTGTTCGTCCACTTGGATTCGCTTGTCTTTTTGTAAAGTACGGCATATGTATAAGCACCGATACCGCCTGTACCCTTGGCATTGACTGTCACGGTATCACCGAGATTGATTTCTGTTGCCGAAATCGTGGAAGTATTGGCAAGGGGCTTATTGACTTTGATATCGAGAGTCGTTTTGACGATATCACCGTCAGCGTCCTTTACTTTGACACATACGTTATAAGTGCCTGTACCTGCGGGCTTGATGGTGAGTTTTGTATTTGTGCTGTAATCCTGTTTTGTTGTCCATTCGGAATCGGCTGCTTTTTTGTAGAGAATCGCATATTTATAGCCGCCGTAACCGCCTGTTGCCTTGGCATTGACCGTGAAGCTCTCACCAAAGAGAATTTCTTTATCGGAAAGCGTGGATTTATTTTTGAGAAGTCTTTCTGCACCGAGGTCAAAATATTTTGCCTGAACGGCACCGCCTGCATCTTTTACTTTGACACAAAGCTGATAGTCACCCATGTAGGGAGGATTGAAAGTTGCTTTTGCGGTTGAGCCGAAGCCCTGTAAAGTTGTCCACTTGTCATCGGAAGCAAGTTTATAATAGACAGCGTATGTATAGGGAGTTTTTCCGCCCGAAGCATCAGCCATGATAACGAAATTCTGCGTATCACTTACTTTATCTTTGGGAGTAACCATGGTCAGATTGCTGAATTCCGTTACATACGGGATATTTTTGTTTGCGGCATAGGTGGACATATAGGTATCAGCCTTGCCGTATATTGTGAGTTTTTTGCAGCTGTCGAAAGCGTAGCTGCCTATTTTTTCGATTTTTGTACCGACTTTCAGTATTGCAAGCGAAGAACAGCCCTCAAAGGCACTCTGTCCCAACGTCTGGATGGTAGACGGGAGAGAAATTTTTTCTATTTTGTTGGCATTATGGAAAGCATGGTTCGGGAGAACTGTCACACCCTCTTTGACGGTCACGCAGGTAATCGGAACATCTGTAAAAACTCCGTACCCCATAGAAGTCAGATTTTTGGGATAATTGATAGAAGTCAGTTTTTTGCAGCCCTCAAAGGCATAATTGCCGATGGATGTAACGCTGTCGGGAACATTCACGCTTGTCAGTGAGGAACAGTTCTCAAAGACACTTGAGCCTATTTTGGTAAGAGTACTCGGCAAAACGACTTTTTCGAGCTTGTTGGCATTGTAAAAAGCACCGTTCGGAAGTGCAGTCACACCCTCTTTGACTGTGATGGTCTTGATACCCGCATTTTCAAAAATATAATAACCTGTTGAAGTCAGGCTTTTCGGGAAATTGATGGAAGTCAGCTTTCCGCAGCCCTCAAAGGCAGAACTGCCGATTGATGTAACGCTGTCGGGAACATTCACGCTTGTCAGCGAAGAACAGTGATAGAAAGCACTTGCACCGATGCCGGTAAGAGTACTCGGCAAAACGACTTTTTCAAGCTTGTTGGCATCGTAAAAAGCACCGTTCGGAAGTGCAGTCACACCCTCTTTGACTGTGATGGTCTTGATACCCGCATTTTCAAAGATATAATAGCCTGTTGAAGTCAGGCTTTTCGGGAAATTGACAGAAGTCAGTTTTCCGCAGTTCCCAAAGGCAGAACTGCCGATAGATGTAACGCCGTCGGGAATATTGACACTTGTCAGGGAAGAACAGTCATAAAAAGCTTTGGCACCGATTTTTGTCAGACCGCTCGGAAGTACCACTTTTTCAAGAAGATTGGCACCGCTGAAGGCATTTTCAGGCAAAGCTGTCACACTGCTTTTTACGGTGATGGTCTTGACGGGAACATTTTCCAGAACGTTCGAACCGATGGAAGTCAGCCTTTTGGGATAGTTGAAAGTTGTCAGCTTTTTGCAGTTTTGGAATGCATAAGAACCTATCGTTGTGACCGTATCGGGAATTTCTATGCTTGCAAGTACTTCACAATCCTCAAAAGCACTGTTTCCAATAGTTTTGAGGCTGTCGTTCATAACGACTTTTGTCAGAGCCGTACAGTTATAGAAAGCACTTCTTCCGATACTTTCGGTTTCTTCGGGAATGGTTACGGCTTTCAGCGAAGTACAGTTATAAAAGCTGTATTCGCCTATCGTTTTGAGAGTAGTCGGCAGTACAACGCTTTCGAGCTTGTTCGCACCATGGAAAGCACTGTTCGGAAGTGCCGTAACACCCTCTTTTACTTTTATGCTTTTGATAGGTGTATTTTCAAATACATAAAATCCTACCGTTTTAATCCTTTTCGGAAAGTTGATGGAAGTCAGACCGCATTTGGCCAAAGCACTGCGTTCAATCGTTTCAACCGTATCGGGAAGATTGATGCTTGTCAGTTTCGGACAGTCATAGAATGCGTATTCCCCTATTTTAGTAATCGTATCGGGCAGAACGACTTTTTCAAGCATATTGGCATGGTTGAAAGTATAGGAAGGAATTGCCGTCACTGTTTCGGGTATGGTAACGGTCTTTACGGGAGTATTATAAAAAATATACGAACCTGCCGATTTCAGATTAACCGGATAACTGAATGAGGTCATTTTGGAACAGTTGGAAAAAGCATATTCGCCTATTGTTTCAACTGTACCCGGAATATTAATGCTGGCAAGATTGGAACAGCCGGCAAATGCATATTTTTTGATGGTTTTAAGAGTTTTCGGGAGTGTCACGCCGGTAATGCCTGTATTCTTGTTAAAAGCGGAATCGCCTATGGCAGTAACGGTCTTGGAGTTGATTTTTTCGGGAACAGTAACTTTTGCACTTGTGCCTTTGTACTTTGTGACGGTAACGGTATTGTCATCGGCAACGGTGTATTCAAAATCACCGTAGGTTTCCGCAGCACTTACCGTGATACTTGTACCGGCAAAATCCGAAATGACAGGAGCACACAAAGCCGTACCCGTCACCATTGCCGCCGCCATTGAAACGGCAATGACTTTTCTCAATACAGCAGATTTCATATTCATTCGATAAACCTCCGTAAAATCATATATTATGCAGAATGTCTGCACTCTTTTTATTATATCATATTCCTTTTTCTTAATAAATAGGGAAAAATGACATTTTTTTAAGTCAAAAATAGATTTTTTTCTATTTTTTGGAATACAAAAAAAATCAAGGGGACTTACAGTGATTCCGTTCCGGAAGATACGGAAGATGTCATTATATCGGAAACTTTCACCGACAGTCAGAAAAATCTGAATATCAGAAAGCCCGAAAAAATCAACTTTTTCGGGCTTTCTCTATGTTATATAATGCTTTTGATTCTCTTTACGGCTTCAAGCGTTTTTTCATGGGAATTGAAAGATGTCATTCTGAAATAGTTTTTTCCGCATTTGCCGAAACCCTCTCCGGGCGTGCCGACGACTCCCGCATTTTCAAGCAGATAATCGAAAAATTCCCAGCTGCCCATTTTATTCGGACATTCCAGCCAGATATACGGTGAATTTTTACCCCCTGTATAGTAAATTCCCAATTCGTCAAGCATATCGGAAATAATCTTTGCATTCTGACGGTAATAGGAGATATTTGCAAGACATTGTTTCTGTCCTTCTTCACTGAATACGGCTGCCGCTCCGCACTGTACAGCCCATGAAACACCGTTGAATTT
>CADCJK010000040.1:0-2903 GCA_902801715.1 uncultured Ruminococcus sp.
ATCGGAAAATATACATTGAAGATAAGCAATAATGTCACGATAAAATCATCTGTAGGAGTTGCGGGCAAAAAGGAAAGTGAAGGACCGCTTGGGAAAGATTTCGACATTACATTCAAAGATGATACGCTGGGACAGCCTACATGGGAAAAATCGGAAAGTGCCCTGCAAAAAACGGCTGTATGTGAGCTTTTAAAGAGAAACGGTCTTGAAAATGCGGATATAGACGTAATATTTGCAGGTGATTTGCTGAATCAGTGCATATCATCGACATTCGGATTAAGAGAATTGAATATACCGTTCATGGGACAATACGGGGCTTGTTCGACAATGGCACAGACAATGGCAGCGGCAAGTGTATTTATTGACAGCGGTGCAGCGGAAAGGGCTGTAGCCGTTACATCTTCGCACTTTTGTTCAGCGGAAAGGCAGTTCCGATTGCCGATAGAATATGGGGGACAGCGTACACCGACGGCACAATGGACAGTGACAGGTTCAGGGGCGGCATTGCTGGATAAAAGCGACGGAAATGTGACAGTGAACTATATCACGATAGGGCGAATCGTTGACCTGAAAGTGAAAGATGCAGCTAACATGGGTGCGGCAATGGCACCTGCGGCGGCAGATACGCTGTATAATTTTCTCACGGACACAGGCACAAAACCGACAGATTATGATTTGATATTGACGGGAGATTTGGGAAAAGTAGGTTCACAGCTGTTGAAAGACATTTTGCACAGGCAAAATATAGATATATCGGCAAATCATAATGACTGCGGTTTGATGATATTCGATTTGGAGGGGCAGGACGTTCATGCAGGGGGTTCAGGTTGTGGCTGTTCGGGTTCTGTATTCTGTTCGCATATCATGAAACAGCTTCAAAGCGGAACACTGAAAAATATTTTATTCATGGCAACAGGGGCATTAATGTCGCCTACATCATCACAGCAGGGTGAAAGCATACCGTCAATCGCACATCTTTTGAATATATGTTCCAATGCATAAATAAAAAGTGACTGATTTTTTTATCGGTCACTTTTTTTACTTGTAAAAGTTGAGAAAACATAGTATAATGATTATCAAAAAAATTTTGGGAAGGTGTTCAAGAATGGATAATAATGAAAGACGTGACAAAGGCATGGTATATAAATCGGATAAATCTGTATATGAGCAGGAAATCCGTGCAAGGAAATTGACGCATGAAATCAATACAATGGATACAAGCGACTTTGAGGGAATCGAAAAGAAAGTGAAAGAACTGTTCGGCAGATGTGCAGGTCATGTAAGAGTGAATCCGCCTTTTTACTGTGATTACGGAGTAAATATTGAAGTCGGGGAGAAGTGTTTTATCAATTATAACTGTACCATGCTGGATTGTGCAAAGATAGTCATAGGCGATTATTGTTTGTTAGCCCCGAATGTATCTATTTATGCAGTCGGACATCCGATTCACCCTGCCGCAAGAAATACAGGCTATATGTATTCCGAAGAAGTGCATATAGGGGATAATGTATGGATAGGCGGCAATACAGTGATATGTGCAGGCGTGACGATAGGGGATAATGTTGTGATAGGTGCAGGTTCAGTCGTCACGAGGGATATACCGTCATGGACATTTGCGGCAGGCAATCCCTGTAAAGTCATCAGAGAGATAACAGATGATGATATTGAATATTATTTCAGGAAGAAACGCTTTGATGAAGAAGCCTTTGAGGACATGAAAAAGACATGGGAAGAAAGCAAAGATAATCATAGATATCCGTTCAGGAGTGAAGAAGATGAAACTGTTTGATTTGCATTGTGACACGCTTTACAGGGCATATACAGAGAAAAGTACACTTTTCAATGATGGATTTCATATATCTTTTAACAAATCGGGATATATGGAAAAGTATATACAATGTATGGCGGTATGGATACCCGATGAATACAGGGGAGAAAAGGCGGAAAAGCTGTTTTCAGGTTGTGTATCGAAACTGCATGAACAGATAAAAGATACAGATATTATACAATGTAAGACAGGTGCAGACTTTGAAAAAGTCAAAAAGACGGGAGTTGTTTTGACGGTGGAAAGCGGTGCGGCACTTGGCGGAAAGTTGGAGAATATCAGGAAATATGCGGATATGGGTGTGAAAATGATGACACTCACATGGAACGGTACCAATGAATTAGGCGATGGCGTGGGAGTTGAAAATGCAGGGGGCTTATCGGAATTCGGCAGAAAGGCTGTCAAAGAGTTGGAGAAAAATAAAATTATTCTGGATATCTCCCATGCAAGCGAAAAGTTATTTTATGACGTTGCAGAGATAGCGGAAAGTCCGTTAGTAGCCTCACATTCCAATGCAAAGAAATTGTGTTCGCATAGAAGAAATCTCACTGATGAACAGTTTGAAATTATCAGGAAATCGGGCGGTATGGTTGGATTGAATTTCTGCATAGATTTTCTGAATGATAAGGCTGAAAAGTCGTCAATGAATGATGTATTGAGAATGGCGGAATATTTCCTGTCGCAAGGCGGAGAAAAGTGTATAGCGATGGGCGGAGATTTTGACGGTGCAGACGTGCCGAAAGATTTGAACGGCATTGAAAAAATGGCTGATTTATACGAGATGTTTTTGAAATATTACAGTGAGAGTGTTGTTGAAGATATATTTTTCAATAATGCGTTTGCATTTTTCAGCAGGTGATAAATATGGATAAAATAAATACACCGTTTGGAGAAATAGGGATATTCATTGACGGTCGAGAAACGAATTACAGATTTGTAAAATTGAGTAATGAAGTTATCGGAAAGAAAGTTACAGGACGCTATATGATAAAAATAAATCGTATTGGTGACGATAAAAAACATATTATTTCGTGTGGCATAAAAGATGTGTCAAATGATGTGGAAATACAGCATGACA
>CADCJK010000040.1:2931-21908 GCA_902801715.1 uncultured Ruminococcus sp.
GAAGTAATTGATTTTGTTCGTTCAGAAATAGATTTGTCGATTGGCGTAAAGGGAGATTGTCTTGATAAAGAACCGGGCTTTGGGCGTAATTTGTTTGATTATGATGTGCAATTTGAGGATTACGGGATAAGTTATATACAAAACAAAGATACCAAAACGGAATATTTTGTATTTGGTATATGCTGGGTAGATGATTTTTACGAATTTGATTGTCGCACATGGTACGGAGCGGAATTTAGTCTATATGAAGATATATCTTTCAGCTTTTAAAAAATCAGGTTTTTTGAAAAGGGGTGTGGGGGGAAATGTGAGAGGTTTCTCTCTTTTTGCAAAAAAGTTTTCCCCCACGGAATATAAAACATTTGACAGCGAGGATATTTAGGTGTATTATGGAGAAGTCAGGTCGTTTACGGCTTGATTCCAAAAATAAAGAAAGAAGGAATCAGTATGAATTACAACAGTACGAGAGATAAGAACAGAGTGGTCACGGCTTCACAGGCGATTGCACAGGGCATTTCCGAAGAAGGCGGCTTGTTTGTACCGCAGGAATTCCCGAAGTATACTCTTGAAGACATCAAGGCAATGTGTGAACTGGACTACAGGGGCAGGGCTAAAAAAATCATGGGCGATTTTCTGGGCGATTTCACGGCAGAGGAAATCAATGAAAGCGTAGACAGTGCCTATACGGCTGAAAAGTTCGGTTCAGACAATCCGTCACCCATTTCGTATATCGAGAATGGAAATACAAAGATGGCTGTATTGGAATTGTGGCATGGACCTACTTGTGCATTCAAGGACATGGCATTGCAGATATTGCCGCATTTGCTGACGAAATCCGTGAAAAAGGCATACAACGGCAAAGAGGCAGTCATACTTGTGGCAACGAGTGGCGATACAGGTAAAGCTGCTTTGGAAGGCTTCAAAGACGTTGACGGCGTGAAAATCATGGTATTTTATCCTGTTGACGGAGTAAGCCCCATGCAGAAACGTCAGATGGCTACACAAAAGGGTAATAACGTCAATGTAGCGGCAATCAAGGGTAATTTTGACGATGCACAGACAGGCGTTAAAAAGATATTCACAAATGCAGATATAAAGGCAAAACTGGCAGAAAATAATATGCTGTTCTCAAGTGCGAATTCAATCAACTGGGGCAGACTTTTGCCGCAGATTGTATATTATTTTTCGGCATATTGCGACATGGTGAAAGAGGGCAAAATTGAAGTCGGTGAAAGTGTGAATGTAGCCGTACCGACAGGAAATTTCGGTAATATACTGGCGGCATTCTATGCGATGAATATGGGCTTGCCCGTGAAGAAGTTTATATGTGCGTCAAATTCCAACAACGTATTGACGGACTTCATCAAGACAGGCACTTATGATAAAATGAGAAAGTTCTACACAACG
Organism: uncultured Ruminococcus sp.; assembly: GCA_902801715.1. Taxonomy (GTDB): domain Bacteria; phylum Bacillota; class Clostridia; order Oscillospirales; family Acutalibacteraceae; genus UBA1213. Next base: position 4,339 of record CADCJK010000040.1, read on the forward strand.
ATGTCACCGTCAATGGATATTTTCGTATCAAGCAATCTGGAAAGACTGCTTTATCACATGACAGGCGCCGAAAAAGTAGCAGGATTCATGAAAGCATTGTCCAATGAGGGCAAGTATACGGTTGATGAAGAAGTCAAGGCTAAACTGGACAAATATTTCTGGGGCGGATTCTGCGATGATGAAAATACGCAGAAAACGATAAAAGACTTGTATGAGAATGAAAATTATCTTTGCGATACGCATACAGCGGTAGCAGTGAATGTATATCAGCAGTATGTCGCTGAAACGGGAGATAATACACCTGTTATACTGGCATCAACGGCAAGTCCTTATAAATTTGCACAAAGCGTATTAACGGCTGTTACGGATGAAAAATTGCCCGAAGATGAATTTGCTATGGTAGATGAACTGTCTGCAAAGACAAAGACGGCAATTCCTGCACCGCTGGCAGAGCTGAAAAATGCGGAAGTAAGATTTACATTTGAATGTGCAGTTGATGAAATGCCGAAAGCGGTTCTGGACAGCCTTGGTATAAAGGCATGATTTACAGCATAGCCGATTTGCATTTGTCATTCGGAACGAATAAGCCCATGGACGTATTCAGCGGGTGGACGAATTACACGGAGAGAATCAGGACGAACTGGCAGAGATTGGTTGAACCTGATGACACGGTAGTCATAGCAGGGGATATTTCATGGGCAATGAAACTGAATGATATCAATCAGGATTTTGAATATATACAGAGCCTGAACGGAAAGAAAATTATTTTGAAAGGCAATCACGACTATTGGTGGACGACAAAATCAAAGATGGATAAATATATATCGGACAGCGGCTTTGACAGTATCAGTATATTGCATAATAACTATTATGTAATTGAAGATACAGCGATATGCGGCACAAGAGGCTGGTTTTATGACGCTGAAAAAGATGAGGATATGCTGATATTAAAGAGGGAAGTCGGCAGGCTGAAATTAAAGAGGGAAGTCGGCAGGCTGAAAATGTCGATAGAGCCTGCTGTCAGTGCAGGATATAAACCTGTAGTATTTCTGCATTATCCGCCGATATATAACGGCATGGAGTGTACGGAAATCATGGACGTTCTGAGAGAGTATGAAATTGAAAAGTGCTTTTACGGACACGTTCACGGAGGAAATGCCGCCAAAAAAGCGTTCATCGGAGAAAAAGACGGTATCAGTTTCAGGCTGATAGCGTGTGATTATGTAAATTTTACCCCGTTGTCGATAAAATAAAACTTGATAATTTGATAATAGTATGTTATAATAGCTATTGATTTTTCATAAAAAAATGGAGGAAAACAAAAATGAAACTCATATCATCAAACAAAGTAGACACTAACCGCTATGAACTTGTCATAGAGGTAGAGGGAACAGTGTTCATGAATACTGTCAACAAAATCTATAAGAAGGAAGTAAAGAATATCAACATACCGGGATTCAGAAAGGGCAAAGCCCCCCGTTCTGTCATCGAAAAGATGTACGGCAAGGGAGTATTCTATGAAGATGCCATCAATGAGCTGTATCCGCAGGCACTGGATTTTGCCATAGCCGAAACCGGTCTTGCCGTAGTGAAAGATAAGCCCGATGTTGATATCGAAAAAGCTGACGGGGAAGCACTTGTTATCAAGACCAAGCTCACGGTTGAGCCGGAAGTGGCAATCGAGAATTACAAGGGCATTGAGTATGTTGCGGCAGCAACGGAAGTTACCGATGAAGACGTTGAAAAAGAGATTGAAAGAGTACGTCAGAGAAACAGCCGTCTTGTAGAAGTAACAGACAGAGCAGCTGAGAAGAATGATACCGTAACGATTGATTTCAGAGGCATGGTAGACGGTGAAGAATTCGAGGGCGGCAAGGCAGAAAATTATAATCTGACACTTGGCAGCGGAGCATTTATCCCGGGCTTTGAAGATGCGATTGTGGGACATAATGTTGACGAAGTATTCACGATTGATGTAACATTCCCCGAGGAATATCAGGTTGACACACTCAAAGGCAAGCCTGCACAGTTTGAAATCAAACTGCATAAGATTCAGGCAAGAGATCTTCCTGCATTCGATGAAGAATTTGTAAAAGATGTAAGCGAGTTCGATACGATAGACGCATACAAGGCAGACCTGAGAGAGAAACTGGCAGAGGACAAGAAAAAGTCGGCTGACAATGACAAGGAACGTCAGATAGCGGATAAGCTGGCAGAGCTTTTGCAGGCAGAAGTACCTGAGGCAATGTATGAAAATCAGATAGACAGTCTGGTAGACGACTTTGCGATGAATCTTCGTATGCAGGGCATGGATCTCAAGACATACATGGAATATACAGGTCTGACAGATGAAATACTTCATGACACATACTATGACCAGGCAGTTTCACAGGTAAAAGTAAGACTTGCCCTCATCAAGATTGCAGAACTGGAGAATATCGCTGTAACGGATGAAGATGCAGAGAAAAAGTATGCTGAGATCGCAGAAACATATAAAGTGGAAGTCGAGAAAGTAAAGGATGTCTTTGCAGCAAAGGATATCAAGACGGATATCGCTGTCGGAAAGGCATTTGAATTGGTAAAGGAATCCGCTGTTGCTGTTGAAAAGAAAGAGGAAACAGCAGAATAATTTGATTAGCGAAAAGAAAAAAGGTCAAATATAATGATACAGGGGAGGTTTTTAATATGGCAACGATACCTTATGTAATAGAACAGACAAACCGTGGAGAGCGTTCTTATGATATCTATTCCAGACTGCTCAATGACAGAATCATCATGCTGACGGAAGAAGTGAATAACGTAACGGCGAGTCTGATAGTGGCACAGTTGTTGTATCTGGAGGGACAGGATTCTTCCAAAGATATCAGCTTGTACATCAACAGTCCGGGCGGTTCCGTAACGGACGGCATGGCAATTTATGATACCATGCAGTATATCAAGTGTGATGTATCTACAATATGTATGGGCATGGCGGCAAGTATGGGAGCATTTCTGCTTGCGGCAGGCACGAAGGGTAAAAGATTTGCCCTTCCGAACAGTGATATCATGATACATCAGCCGAGCGGCGGTGCACAGGGACAGGCAACGGATATTATGATTCATGCCGACCATATCATACAGACGAAAAAGAAACTGAATACAATCCTTGCGGAAAAGACAGGACAGCCTTTTGAAGTAATCGCAAGGGATACAGAGCGTGACAACTTCATGACAGCACAGCAGGCACTGGAATACGGTTTGATTGATAAAGTCATAACCCAACGATAAGGAGCAGTGAAGATGTCCAAAGAAGAAATACGCTGTTCTTTCTGCGGAAAGCCTCAGAATCTTGTCAATAAAATCATACAGGGTTCGGGAGTATATATATGTGACGAGTGCGTGAAGCTCTGTATGTCTATCATAGATCCCGAGGAAGAACCCGATTTTAAAGAAGAGATAAGCAGTGAGGGATTTCATAAAAGTCTGGATGAACTTCCGAAACCGCAGGAAATCAAAGAAAAACTGGATGAATATGTTATCGGTCAGGACGAAGCGAAGATATCGCTTTCGGTAGCTGTATACAATCATTACAAAAGAATCAGTTATCCCGATGATGACGGAGTAGCCCTGAATAAGAGCAATATACTTTTACTGGGACCGTCAGGTGTCGGAAAGACGCTTTTGGCACAGACACTTGCAAAAATACTGGATGTACCGTTTGCGATAGCCGATGCCACGACCTTGACGGAAGCAGGCTATGTCGGTGAAGACGTAGAAAACATATTATTGCGTCTGATACAGGCGGCAGACTATGATATAGAGCGTGCTCAGCGAGGCATTATCTATGTTGACGAGATAGACAAGATTGCAAGGAAATCCGAAAATCCGTCCATTACCCGTGATGTCAGCGGTGAAGGCGTACAGCAGGCACTTCTGAAAATCGTGGAAGGTACTGTTTCAAACGTTCCCCCGCAGGGCGGCAGAAAGCATCCGCAGCAGGAATTCATACAGGTGAATACGTCGAATATCCTGTTTATATGCGGCGGTGCATTTGACGGACTGGAAAAGAACGTTGAAAAGAGAATGGATTCCTCAAGCCTTGGCTTCAATGCGGAGATAAAGACAAAGGAAGAACTTGATACAACAAGCTGGATGTCCGATGTCATTCCGCAGGACTTGGTAAAATTTGGTTTGATACCTGAATTGGTAGGCAGATTGCCTGTTATCACGGCATTGAACGGACTCGATGAAGCGGCATTGGTGAGAATTCTGAAAGAGCCGAAAGATGCCCTTGTCAAGCAGTATGAAAAGCTGTTTGCGCTTGATGGCGTTGAGCTGGCATTTGAAGAGGAAGCACTGACGGAAATCGCCAAAAAAGCGATAGAGCGTCATACAGGAGCGAGAGGACTTCGTGCAATCATGGAAGATACTCTTAAAAAGCTCATGTTTGAAGTGCCGTCAGATGAATCTATCTCAAAGATAACCATAACAGCCGATACGGTGAATAAAAAAGGTGAACCTGAATTTGAGCGTTCGGGCAGAAAGAAAAAAATTCTGAAAAAGAATATCCCTGCAGATACATCAAAGCCTAAAAGACGCAAAAAATTCGGCAGATAAAATAAAAGGACATGATGAGAAGTCATGTCCTTTTTTTGACGTTCACAAGAAATACACCCGAACATACAAGTAAAAGTGATATTAAATAAAGAGATTGAAAACAGCCACTCTGCTGACAGGATTGTGAAATAAGAGCATAGTCCAGAGCATGAAAGCAATTCCCGCCATTGAAGCGAGATACAGCAGTATCAGAACGCATTGGATATTATGAAAAAATAATTTTCCGCCAAAGGCAAAACCCGTGATAATCAATGCCGAACCGCCGAAAGTTAATTGCCAGCCTGAAATTTGCAGGGGATTTCTGTCAGGTGAAATTTTCTTGCTGATGACATTACCCAAAGCCCCCGATAAATTGGAGAGAATGACAAGACCGTCACCGATGAGAGAAAATCCGCCGATGTCACCGCCTGAAAAAGTGATGACAACAATGCCCGAAATGCCGACAAGACAGCCGAAAATTTTCTTGAAAGTGAGTTTATCGGATTGGAAGAAAACAGCGGATAATATCACCGAACCGAAAGCCGCAACAGACGTTAAAAGAGAGGACTTTGTGCCTGAAACATTGAGCAAGCCGATATATAATAAAAGATATTGCATGAAAGTCTGAAAGAATCCGAGTATGCCAATGGGAAAGATATCTTTTTTATGAATCAGCATTTCTTTCGGTTGGCGGATAAAGCCTATTGTAAGAATGAGCAAGCCTGCCAATGCAAATCTTGCCCCTGCAAATATAAGTATTGACGGTGTATCGTTGGCTTGTATGTCAAAAAGCTGATAGCCGATTTTGATGGCGGGAAAAGCCGTTCCCCATAGAATCGTGCAGAAAAGTGAAATGCCTGATACAAAAAATGTGTTTGTCAGGAATTTATTTTTAACTCCACTCTCCACTCTCAACACTCCACTCTCAATGAAATTTTTCAAGAAAATTATGCTCCTCGTCTTCATTGTAATAGCCGATAATCGTGGAAAGATTGACTCTTTCAACGCTTCGGAAAATGTTTATGTCAACCTGCGGGTTGACTTTTTTCATTTCTCTGATTAAGTTTTTAATTTCCTGACGTTTGGAAGTACCCGTACCGTCGGCATTGGCATTTTGTTCGGTGAAACGGCAGGCACACTGTAAAAATTCCAGTTTATTGTAATTTCTCCATGAAATAATATCTTTTTCACGGATATAATACATGGGGCGAATGAGTTCCATGCCGTCAAAATTGCTGCTTTTAATGCGTGGCATCATAGTCTGGACTTGTGCACCGTAAAGCATACCCATTAAAATAGTTTCGACTACATCGTCAAAGTGATGTCCCAGAGCGATTTTATTGCAGCCTAAAGATTGTGCATATTTGTATAAATGCCCTCTCCTCATTCTTGCACAAAGATAACAGGGATTTTTCTCAATGTGAAAGACGGAATCAAAAATATCGGTTTCAAAAATTTTGATTGGAATACCAAGCAGTTCGGAATTTTCAATAATTTTCTGACGGTTTCGGGGTGCATATCCCGGATCCATGACAATGAATTCCATGTCAAAGGGATAATCGCCATGCCGTGAAAGTTCCTGCATGAGTTTGGCTAACAGCATGGAATCCTTACCGCCCGAAATGCACACGGCTATTTTATCGCCTTGTGAAATGAGTTCATAATCCTTGACAGCCCCGATAAAGCGGTGAAAAAGCGTTTTTTTGTATTTCGTGATAATGCTGTGTTCAACGGATTGTGTTTTATCCATAAAAAAGTCACCTCGAAAAAGTATTATATCATTAAAAAGAAAAAGTGTAAAGGAATATTTTTGAAAGTATTACAGTATGTATAGAATATCAGAAACGAAAGGACTGTTGGAAATGGCAGATACCAAAGCATTTGACAGTGCAGTTGAAATATTGTCGGAGGATATCAGGACGGTTTTGAAGAATATCCCCGACAGTAAAAAAAGCACGATTCAGGAAATTCGCATAAGAGTAAATAAGCCGTTGGCATTGTCGGACGGTGCGGCAACGGTATTCACGGACAGTGACGGCAAAATCATGTATACAATGAGTGAAAAGGCATTTCGTGTATCTCAAAGGAGTATATACGACACGTTCAGGCGGTTGTGTGATTATTCTGTATATAGCCGTCAGGACGAAATAAAAAACGGCTATATTACGGTAAAAGGCGGTCATAGAGTGGGCTTGTGCGGAACGGCAGTTCTGACAGACGGGAAAATATCTGCTTTGAATGACATTTCATCTATGAATGTAAGGATAGCAAGGCAGATTTTCGGTGTATCGGAGGAAATCATCAGCCGTTTATATCCGTTTGAAAGCGGTATTTTGATAGCAGGAATGCCGTCAAGCGGAAAGACGACTTTATTAAGGGACTTGGCAAGGAGTTTATCGCTTGGGATAGGCTGTCACATTACGAGAACGGCAGTGATAGATGAAAGAGGCGAACTGTCGGGGACATATTCGGGAACGGCATATAATGACATGGGATTGTGTGACGTTTTGAACGGCTATCCGAAAGGGGAAGGAATCATTCATGCCATCAGGGCGATGTCACCGCAGGTGATAATATGCGATGAATTAGGCACTGATGAAGATTGCAAACTTGTTTCACAAGGGTTCAATGCAGGTGCAACAGTGATAGCGACTATCCATGCAGGCAGTTATGAAGAACTGATGAGAAGAAAGCAGGCAGTTTCACTGATTGAAACAGGTGCATTCGGGAATATCGTGATATTGGAATCTTCCAACAGACCATGCAAAATTGCGAAATTGATAAAGTCAGGTGAATGAAATGCTGAAATTTGTCGGAGGAATATTTATCGTTGTATGCGGCACTTTAGGGGGAATATATTTTTCTTTAAGATTAAGACGGAAAGCGGAGTTTTTTGAGCAGTATTTAATGTTTCTGACGCAGGTGCAGACGATGATATCATACGGGGGAATGTCTGTAAAGGGGATTTTGAGGGAAGTAAGGAATATACCGCTTGCAGAGCCGATTTTGACGGATACGGAAAAATACATGAATGAGGGGGAAGCGATAGAAACGGCATGGAAAAAGGCAGTCAATGAAAACGGGAAGAAACTGCATTTGGAAAAGTCCGATACAGAGCTGTTGGAATATTTCGGGAATACATTCGGAGTGAGTGACAGGGAGGGGGAACTGTCTAAAATCAAGCTGCATGAAGAACTGATAAAAGAGAGATGGGAGAATCTTAAAAGTGAGATGAATGCAAAGTGCAGGGTTTACAGGATAGTGGGAATGTTTTGCGGAGTAATGACGGCAGTATTGATATGCTGAACGGGTGAAAGATATGAATGTAGATTTTATATTCAAGATAGCGGCAATAGGAATTATCGTAGCGGTATTGAGTCTGGTGCTGTCGAGGTCTGGCAGAGAGGAACAGGCGATGATGACAACGCTTTCAGGCTTGATAGTAGTGTTGCTGATGTTGGTGCAGAAAATAGCGGATTTATTCAGAACAATAGAAACGCTGTTCGGGTTTTAGCCTATGAAAGAGATAATTGAAATATGCGGAATAGCCCTGATAACGTCAGTATGTGTATTGGGATTAAAGAAATATGCCCCCGAAACGTCCGTATTGCTTGCGATAACAGGCGGTGCATTTATCCTGATAAGAGTACTTGCAAGGGTTTCACCGATAATGGAACAGATAAGCAGTTTAACGGCAGGGGGAGAATATGCGGAAATACTGGTGAAAACCTTGGGAATATGTGTGATATGTCAGTTTGTATCGGAAGCGTGTAAAGATGCAGGGCAGGGGGCATTGGCATCAAAAGTGGAATTTTCATCAAGAGTGGCAGTTATTGTAACGGCAATGCCGTTATTCAGGAATATTTTGCATACAGCGATGGAGTTAATGAAATAGAGTGGAGTGTGGAGAGTGGAGAGTGGAGCGGTACAAAGTCTGTTTGACAGCTTGCCGACGGAAACAAAGAGAAGTCTTTCGGAAATGGGGATAACATCTGTAGATTACAGTCAGATATCGGGCTTGGATTTCGGGAAAGTGTTTGAAAAGATACTATCCATGTTCGGAGAGGAAAGCAAAAGTGCATTAACGGGAATGTCTGTATGTCTGGGGATCATGCTGTTATGTTCGCTGGCAGAGGGATTTCACATTACACTGGAGAAAAGGGGGATATCCGAAGCCGTCGGAACGATGTGTATATGTACGGCAATTATTATACCGTTGTGCAGTACGATTGAAAAGGCGGTTGAAGTACTGAACGGCATATCGGGATTCATGGTGCTGTTGGTGCCCGTTATGGCAGGACTGATAATGGCAACGGGAAAGGAATTAACAGGAACGTCGTATTATACAGTGATGATGACGGCAGGAAATGCAGTTTCAGCGGTAAGTGCAAAATTGGTATCGCCTTTAATGAATGTATTTTTGGCATTGACGGTAACATCTTCTTTATCAGCGAAAATGAATTTAGGCAGTTTATGCGAAAGTGTATATAAAGTGGCGAAATGGGCATTGACATTTGTGATGGGGATATTTACAGCGGTGCTGTCGTTGCAGACGGTTATGACAAGTTCCATGGATAATGTCAGTCAAAAGGCATTAAGATTTGCCGTAAGTTCATTTGTGCCTGTCGTGGGCGGTGCATTGGGAGAGGCTTTGAATACGTTTAACGGAAGCGTGGAATTGCTAAAGACAGGTGCAGGTGTATTTGTGATAATAGCAAGCGGATTGATTATTATGCCTGTTGCGGTGGAGTGTATTGTATGGCAGTTTTCAATGTTTGTACTGGCGAGTGCAGGGGATATCATGGGGCTTAATACTATGACAAAGATATTCAGGAATGTATCGAAAGCGGTTGCCATGATGACGGGACTGTTATTTTGCGTATTGGCGGTATTGGTGATATCGACAGGGATAATATTGCTTGCGGGAAGATGATGATATGAATGAGCTGGTGAAATGGGCGACAGGAATTTGCATGAGTTCGGCAGTAGTATGTATCATAGAGATGTTCATAACGGATATGGCACTGGAAAAGACAGTAAGATATGTATTAGGTGCATTGATGTTATGTTCGGTGATAATGCCGTTGGGGAGTGTGATAGGGGAATTTCGGGCAGATTTCGGGAAAGTGGGGGAATATTCGGGAGAGTTGCCGAAAGAGATTTCGGAACAGAGAATAGAATATTTGGAAAGTGAGATAAAGGAACTGGTGAAAAATAAATTGGAGGAAGAAAATATTTTTCCCGTGAATACAGATGTAAACATGGATATTGATGAAAGCAAGTGCATATCTATGATAAGGGCGGAGATTGTTTTGGAGAAGAAGGATATTTACAGAGCAAAGAGAGTGAAAGAGATATCGGAAGAACTGGGGATAGAGTGCAGAGTGAGCATAGTCGGATAGGTGGGAAATATGAGGGATATTCTGAAAAAGGAGAATATACTTAAAATAGCGGTGATAGCGGGACTGGTGGGAATTGTACTTATATTTTGTTCAGATTTCATGGGAGGGCAGAAGAAAGATACATTTGCGGAAGCGAGTGAAGAAGAAACGGATATGATAAGTGAATACAGGGCGGAATTGTGTGAAGAACTGGGGAATATGCTGGCAAGTATCGAGGGCGTGGGGAGAACGAAAATAATGCTGACGCTTGACGGAACGGTGAGAAATATTTATGCAACGGATAACGACATACAGCAGAGGGAGAGTTCAGGTGATAAGCAGAGTAATGAAAGGCAGTCGTGTATCGTGGTAAGGCAGAATGACGGTTCGGAAAAGGCATTGACGGTAGGACAGTTAATGCCGAAAATAAAGGGGGTATTGATCGTATGCGATGGCGGAGATAAAGGAGAAGTTTGTGAAAAAGTGACAGAGGCGGTGAGTGCGGCACTGGACGTAACGAAATCACATATATGTGTCAGTAAGATGAGTGATTAAATTATGAATTATGCATTATGAATTATGAATTGTAACAGGGGGAGAGCGAGCATGACATTTGGGAAAAGGCAGTTAATGGTAGCGGCAATGGTAGCGGCATTGGGTACAGCGGTGTATTTGAACTGGCAGTTTTCAGGGGTAGAGCCTGTAAGCGTAACGGACAGTCAGCCGTCGGAGAGTGTGTCGAAGCAGTTGGGGCAGACAACTTATGTGAATACAGAGGTATCGGGAGCGAAGTCGGAGAAATCGGAGGTATCAAAGAGTGAGAGTTCCAAGGCAGAAAAGGCAAAGGAAACGGTGCAGGAAGTGAGCAGCATTTTAACGAAGGAACAGCAGGAGTATTTTTCGAGTGAGAGGGCGAAGAGAACGCAGTCGCAGGACAAGATACAGGAAGGCTTGTCGGATATCATAGAGGGTTCAGCGTCGGAAACGGCAAAGAAAGATGCCCTGAAGATAGCGGAGAGATTGGCGGATACGATGAAAGCGGAAGGGGATATTGAAGCGGAGATAAAGACAAAGGGATTTGCGGAATGTCTGGTATCAATCAATAACGGGAGCTGTACGGTGATAGTGTCAAAAGGGAATCTGAATGAAGCAACGGCGGTGACGGTCAAGGATATCGTGAACAGACAGGCGGGGATAGAATTCGACAGGATAACGGTTACAGAAATATGAAAAAAAGTGTCAGGATATTATCCTGGCATTTTTTGTTACTTTTGTATATGTCTGGCAAAGGGGGTTGGTTAAAAAGTTGTAATTTTTTACAACTAATTGGATACAAAATTGTAATAAGCAAAGAAAAATAATTAAATATCTTGAAATTTTTGTATCAAAGAGTTATCATAATATGTACAGTATAAAGAGGGGAGTTTTTCCAATGAATCATTTAAAGAGAATCGTAGCTGCATTGCTTTGCAGCGTGGTGATAGCGGCACCGATGGGAGTCATGAATGCAGAAGCCGCAACTTTTTCGCAGGTGAATGCGGATACCGTTTTTATCAATCAGCAAAAGAGTTACAGCTGTACACTGGCGGCGAATGTCATGATGCTCAGGAGAGCGGCAATACTTTTGGGAGATCCGAACTGGATGTCGATAACGGAAAGTAAATGTGCATCGAATCCGAGTATGTGGACGGACAACGGCGGAATGGTATGGGATTACGTTTTTTACGGAACGACACAAAAGGTAACGGTATCGAATCCGAGAGTTGATCAGCTTACCAATGACACGAGCAACAGCGGCAGAAAGAAGCTGTTTATAGAGATACTGAAAAATCATCCCGAAGGTGTAGTGATATATAATTATTCTATCCCTCATGCGATTTTGCTGACAGACTATGATGCAAAGACAGATACATTTTACTGTTCGGATCCGAATATAGGAACGCCTACAAAAAGAGTACCGATGTCGGAATCGAATGTGAATATTTACAATGTGACATCGATTTGGTGGATAGTAAGTCCCGAGCTGCATTTCACGTCAAATTCGACTTCAACGAGCAGCAGTCAGATGCAGACGGTATCGGATTTGAATGAAACGTGGAAAGTAACGGACGTTGCAGGACTGAATCTGAGGGCAGACCATGGCACGCAGTATGAAAAGATAGGTTATGTGCCGTATATGGCAGTGGTGAAGGTGACAAAAAGGAAAGTCAGCGGGGGTTATAACTGGGGATATGTCAATTACGATTCCAAAAACGGCTGGATAGCCCTTGACTATGCGACGAAAATAGAGGAGAGCAAGGCGGAAGTGAAAGAAAAACCGCAGAGTGAGATTCCTGCGAAAGCGGAAGAAGTCCATAGTGCTTTTGATAATGTATCTTCCGTCAGTGCAGAGGAAATTGTTCTGGGTGAAAAGATAACATTCCGTGGAGCTGCTCAGAATGGCACGGCACCGTATACATACGCCTATTATTACAAGAGGTCATACAGCAATACATGGACAACGGTAAAGAATTTCAGTGAAAGCCGTTCTGAAACGGTTGAGCCGCTGACATCAGCGACATACGATGTTTGTGTGAAGATTAGGGATGCCAAGGGAAATTTAGAGAAGAAGTATATGACATTCCGTGTCAGAAAGCCGTTGACGAATAAGTCGGCAGCCGTGAACAGTGCGGTTTATCTGGGTGATGACATCAACCTGAAAGGCAAGGCATCAGGGGGTATCGGAGTTTATGAATATGCATATTATTATAAGAGAAGTGAAGATGAAAACTGGGTAAGCCTGAAAGATTTCAGTGAAGATACGACAGCGGGATTCAAGCCTTTGAAAGCGACAACTTATGATATATGCATCAAAGTGAAAGACGAAAAAGGTCATGTTGAAAAGGTTTATAAAGAAGTGAAAGTACGTCCGAAACTTGTCAATGATTCCGGGGTATCGTCAGACAGCGTGAAAGTAGGGGAAAGCATCCGAATGACAGCGGCAGCGGCAGGCGGTGAAGGCGGTTATCAGTATGCATTCTATTACAAGAGGGCTGAAAATACCGACTGGGTAACGGCAAAGGGATTTGGTGAAAGCACCGAAGCGGAATTCAGACCGCTGGCAGCCACTACATATGAAATATGTGTGAAAGTCCGTGATTTTTACGGCAGAGTCGAAAAGAAATATTTCAAGGTCAATGTAACGAAATAAAAAAAATATCTCCGCATTGTGCAGACAGTGCGGAGAGTTTTTTTATACGGGAATATCGAAAATGCGGGCAGCGTTCTTATACATTATCATTTCATAATCTTCTTTTGACACCATATTTTTGAATTCGTTGAAATACTGCTGATACAGGGAACGTTCCCCCGTTCTGTTGCAGAAATAGGTATCTTTTCCGTCAATGGAGTTGTCGCTGCCGAAGAAGATTTTTTCAGCCCCTGCTGTATGAATGAGTTGAAGTGTACTTTTGACAGGAACCCATGTAGTATCGCCGTAGAGATTGGGGAGTTTTGAAATGAGTTCGATGGCTTCAAGATTGTCCGTACCGAGTCCCATGTGAACCATGACAAAATTGGTTTTGGGATATTTTTCAGCCATATTGTAGACACGGATACATGAGGCACAATCGGAACCGCCTGTATGGGTGACGACTGGCAGGTGATAATGTTCGGCAAGTTCAATGAAGGCTTCGGACTGCTTTGAATCAAAGGGGATATTGGAATGAAAGGGGTGAAATTTAACGGCTTTTATGTAATTTTTGTTTTCTTCAATGGCTTTGGACAGGGCAAGGTCGGCTTTTTCATGGAAAGGTCTTACCCATACGGCAGCACTTATCTTGTCGGGAAATTCTTTGGCGAAATGCACGACATCCTGCAGACATTCGATTTGAGAATGAAGATATTCAGGCGGGACAGGCTGTATGTGATGGTCAAATTCAGCGGCATTCAGACTGGAAACGATACTATGTGAAATGCCGTATTTTTCCATGGAATAGAGGATATCTTCCCGAGGCAGGCAAAAGCCGAGCATATTGCCGATATGAACGTGAGTATCAATAATCATATCAAAGCCCCCCTGTTTTCTTCGGAAATGAGATTATTCAGTTCTTCAAGGAAAGAGTGAATGTCCTTGAACTGCTTGTATACCGATGCGAAACGCACATAAGCGACTTCATCAATATCTTTGAGAACCTGCATGGTATATTCACCGATGACTTTGGAAGGGATTTCACCGTCATAGGAACTGTCGATAAGCGACTCCACCTGATTGACAATGGAAATAATCTGTTCAGCGGAGATGTTTCTTTTTTCACAGGCACGGAGAATCCCTCTTGTCAGTTTTTCACGGTCATAAGGTTCCCGTCCCATATTCCGCTTGATGACCATAAAAGGAATGGTTTCGACTGTTTCATAGGTAGTGAATCTTCTTTGGCAGTGAAAGCATACACGTCTGCGTCTGATTTTGCTGTTATCCTCAACGGAGCGAGAATCAACGACTTTGCTTTCTTCATTTCCGCAGTAGGGGCATTTCATAATTGAACCTCCTTTATTCAGGTGAATTCAAGATTCTTCTTTGAGTTCACGTTTATATTTGTAATAAGTATTTCTTGCGATGCCAATCATGCGTATGCAGTCCACATCGGAGAGGGAACCTCTGAAATCCTTGGAGAATTTCAGGATATCCTGTTTGGCTTTTATACTTTTTTTCGTGGTAACTTTCACTCCAAAGGGACGACCGATTTGTTTACCTTTTCTTCTGGCGGTTTCAATGCCTTCTTTTGTTCTCTGGTGCAGGTCAGCCACTTCTTTTTCAGACTGTTCAAAGGCAAGCATGATTTGTTCTTTGGCAAGCTCCATCAGGTATTCATTGACGGCTCTGAGAATGATATCGGTTTTGGTACCCGTGAGTTCAATATTGTTGGAAAGGGCTTTTTTATAGGTTGCCGTATTGATATGAGGCTCTTTGAGAAATACAAGTTCCACGCCCTTGTCGAATAATTTCTGATATATCTGAAATCCCGTTTCGGCATTACGGCTCATTCTGGAAACGCTGTCAAAGACAATGGTATCACCTGTTTTGACGATTTTGAGAAGATATTCAAACATTTTTCTGCCTTCGGTTTTGGTACCCGTATAAGTTTCCTGTCGTATAACGGCATCGGGAAATGCTTTCAGAATATTTCTGACCTGTCGTTCAATATTCTGTTTATCCGTTGATACCCTGCAATAACCGTATATCACAATTTATCACTCCTGTCGTATTGATTTGATTATCCATTTAAAATACTACTGTATATTATATATCAAAAAACATTTTTTGGCAAGTCCCTGCAAATAAAAAAATGACTTACAGATTTGTTTCTGCAAGTCATTTTGAGGCTTAATTTTTTTTATCGAATTCGGGATTGAAGGCATAGAAATTTTTGCTGTCGAGTTTATCGGTCACGATTCTCAAACTTTCGCCAAATCTTTGATAATGAACGACTTCTCGTGCACGAAGGAATCGGATAGGGTCAATGACATCGGGATCGTCACAAAAACGCAGGATATTGTCATAAGTGCTTCTCGCTTTTTGTTCGGCAGCAAGGTTTTCGTGAAGGTCGGTTATGATGTCGCCTTTCACCTGCATGGCGGCGGCATTGAACGGCATACCGCTGCTTGAAGCGGGATAAATTCCTGTTGTATGGTCAACGAAGTAGGAGTCAAAGCCTGATTTCTTGATTTCTTCCATAGAGAGATTTTTGGTAAGCTGATACACGATTGTACCAATCATTTCCAGATGTCCCAATTCTTCGGTGCCGATATCCGTCAAAACAGCTTTTATTTCGGGATAAGGCACGGAATATCTTTGACTCAGATATCTCAATGAAGCACCGAGTTCGCCGTATCTTTGACTCAGATATCTCAATGAAGCACCGAGTTCGCCGTCGGGACCTCCGTATTGAAAAAAGATATGTTTTCAGGTATAAAAAAATATTTCAACGTCACATCTGGAACGGTCAAAAACGATTCTTCTGACAAACGATTTCAAAATGGAATTCTTCATGCTTTCGGGAACGGCAGGCGTTTTCAGTGACGGCATGACGGGTATTAGCTTATCCCTGAATTTTGCCATTTCCGCTTGTTCATCGGTTTGTTCGGACTGTTGTGTCCTGAATTTTTCTTCCAGCTCGTTAATTTTACTCTGAACGCTGTCACGGCTTTTTTTATATTCGTCAAGCGTATAAACGCCGTTTTCATAAGCGTCTTTAATACGTTCCAATTTTTTATTTTCCCTTGCCATCAGCAGAGGGATATTTTCATCTGTCTTTGTTTTGGAAGTGATTTCAAGATGGAAACTTGATGTTTCAATGCACCTGTCCATTGTCTGAATGACAAGGGCATTTATTTTTTTCAGACTGATACTGTGCGAAACATTACATTTTCCGTGTGCATAAGCATAGCATTGTAAAGACGTATAATTTGCCGACATACAGAGCGTTGCACCGCAGTCGGAACATCTGACTAATCCCTGTAACATAAACGGCTCTTTGGCAGGATTCTCTCTCATGTATTTCACACTTCCTTTGGATAGTTTTGTCTGCACTTTATCGAAAATTTCCCGTGAAATAATCGGCTCATGCGTACCGTCAATGATAAGTGTATCCTTGCAGTCCTTGCGGTGATTTGCCTTTCCCGTAGGAGTCCAGCGGATTTTTCCGATATAAACGGGATTTTTCAGCATATATCTGACAGTGCGGTTTTCAAATTTGTTTCCCCGTCTTGTGCGGTAGCCGTTTTCATTGAGTTCTCTTGCGATAGTGACGAGTCCCTTGCCGTCGAGGAAATCGGCAAAGATTTCTTTCACGACAGGGGCAGTTTCGGGATTGGGGATATACTGACCGTTTTCAATGTCATAGCCGAAAGAGGGAATCGTGACAGCCTCTCCACGCTGAACTTTTTCATTCATGCCACGTCTGACTTCTTCGCCTAAATTGATGGAATAATATTCGTCCATGGCTTCAATCATGGCTTCCATGATAACGGACATTTTATCGTCCCCGATATTTTCGGAAATAGAAATGACATCAATGCCGCATTGTTTGCGTAACATGGATTTATAAACGATGCTGTCCTCACGGTTACGGGCAAAACGGCTGAATTTCCATAAAAGGATAGCATCAAAAGGTTTAGGCTTTGTTTTGGCAATGCCTATCATTTGGTTAAAGGCAGGGCGTTTTGTAGTTCTGCCGGAAATGCCCTCATCAATGAAGATGTATTCATCGGGCAGGATATAGTCATTTCTTTTGGCATATTCACGGATTTTTTCAAGCTGAGAGCTTGGAGAATACTCCGTCTGGTCATCAGTGGATACACGGATATAAGCCGCTGCTGTTTTCATGCAATCACTCCTTTTGTAAATAGATTCCCTGTCGGTGTAGTGCCGGCAGGGATTTTTTTGCTTTCAAAATATGCCCCATTTTCGAGTGTTTTTGTCGAGGGGTATAATTATACTCCTTATGCCTTTGGTGTGGCTCTACGTGGCTCTGAGGGGCATATACGGACATTCTATGATACCCATTACTCATTTGCTTTGAGTAATGGGTATGTTGGTTTACATACATTGTTTCAACATATCGTTGTTATTGATAG
>CADCJK010000041.1 GCA_902801715.1 uncultured Ruminococcus sp.
AGGATTCAGCAGGATTTATCAATCTGTTCGGACTTCCGATAAAAGTTCAGGCAAAGAAAAATCTTATCAAAGAGTAATTCTTGACTGATAAAAACAGAGATTATTCAGGGCGAACAATGGGGAAAAATCATTGTCCGCCTTGATGTTGTTTTAGAAAAGGAGTTGATTTCGTGAAACTTTGGGCAGGACGTTTCTCAAAGGAGATAGACAAGAAAACAAATGATTTCAATTCATCCATATCATTCGACAGCAGAATGTATCGTGAAGATATAGAGGGCAGTATGGCTCATGCGGAAATGATAGGCGAATGCGGAATTATCGAAAAAAGCGAATCTCAGGCAATTATAGAGGGCTTGAAAGGCATACTTGCCGATATTGACAACGGCAATTTGCAGATTGACATGAATGCAGAAGATATACACACTTTTATAGAGGGTGAACTCACTCAGCGTCTGGGACAGACAGGAAAAAGACTTCATACAGCCCGAAGCCGTAATGACCAGGTTGCCGTTGATATCCGTCTGTATCTGAAAAAAGAAGTGCAGAATATCAAAAAGCAGGTTAAGGAGTTAATCGGAGTTATCTGCAATAAGGCGGAAGAATATGCGGGTGCAGTAATGCCGGGATATACGCATTTGCAGAGGGCTCAGCCTATCACATTCGGACATCATTTAATGGCGTATGCCGAAATGCTTCTGAGAGATGTTGACAGGCTGGAATGTGCATACAGACACATGGACGAAATGCCATTGGGAAGCGGTGCATTGGCAACTACTACATATCCCATTGACAGAACCATTACAGCCAAGTTACTCAATTTCGACAGAGTTTCACAAAACAGTCTTGACGGTGTTTCAGACAGGGATTTCTGCATGGAATTGGCAAGTGCACTTTCGATTATCATGGTACATCTTTCAAGATTTTCCGAAGAAATCATCATGTGGTGTTCATGGGAATTCAAGTTTGTTGAGTTGGATGATGCATTTTCGACAGGTTCAAGTATCATGCCGCAAAAGAAAAATCCCGATATAGCAGAACTTGTCAGAGGAAAATCAGGCAGAGTATTCGGCGATTTAATGACACTTCTGACCGTTATGAAAGGAATCGCCCTTGCTTATAATAAAGATATGCAGGAAGATAAAGAGGCGATTTTTGACGCTGTTGATACAGTGAAAATGTGCCTGACGGCATTCACGCCCATGATAAAATGTGCCTGACGGCATTCACGCCCATGATAGATACCATGAAAGTTCTCACGGACAACATGAGAAAAGCAGCAGCAAACGGCTTTATCAATGCAACGGATTGTGCAGATTATTTGGTGAAAAAGGGCTTGCCATTCCGTGACGCTTATAAGGCGACAGGTACTCTTGTAGCGATATGCATAGAGAAAAAGACAACGCTTGAAGAATTGCCGATAGAGGAATACAAGAAAATTTGCGATATATTTGACGAAGGTGTATATGAAGCGATTTCGCTTGAAAACTGCGTCAACGGCAGAAAGGTTATCGGAGGACCTGCAAGCGAAAATGTCAAAGCACAGGTAAAAAGAGTTAAATCAATAATAAATATTTAAAATCAGTTTTTTTTGGAAAGGGGTTTGGGGAAAACCTTTTTTGCAAAAAAGGTTTTCTCCAAGAAATGACCAATAAAAATAGATTGACAGGAGTAATAGTGAAATGAAAATAAAAGCAGGAATCATCGGAGCAACGGGTTATGCAGGTGCAGAGCTTGTAAGAATACTTTTAACGCACCCTAATGCAGAAATTGCGGCTATCAGCTCAGTGAGCTTTGAGGGAAAGAAATTAAGTGAAGTTTATCCGTCATATAAAAGTCTTTGTGACATGGAGTGCGGTACACAGGAAGAAGTCGTTGCCAAAAGCGATGTGATATTTGCAGCACTTCCGCATGGACTTTCACAGGAATTAGCTGCTGAATGTGACAAGCAGGGCAAGGCTTTCATTGACTTGGGAGCGGATTTCCGTCTGGAAAGCGAGGAGGAATATAAAGAATGGTACGGTTGTGAATTCCTTGATGAAGATTTGCATAAAAAAGCCGTTTACGGTTTGCCCGAACTTTTCAGAGAGAATATCAAAGGCAAGAAAGTAATTGCCAATCCGGGTTGTTATACAACGGGTGCACCGTTGGCATTAGCCCCTGCTGTTGTGAATGGTCTTGTAAGTACAGATGGAATTATCGTCGATTCCAAATCAGGCGTAACGGGTGCAGGCAGAAAGCCAAATCAGGGCAATCACTATCCGGAATTGAATGAAGGTTTCCACGCCTATAAAGTGGCAAATCACAGACATACGCCCGAAATTGAACAGACACTTTCCAAGCTGTCGGGCAAGAATGTGAAAATCACATTTGTACCGCATTTGCTGCCTGTTAATCGTGGCATTATTTCAACTTGCTATGCAAGACTGAATGAGGGTGTTACGAAAGAGCAGTTAAGAAAGGCTTATGAAGATTTCTATAAAGACGAGTTTTTCGTAAGGCTTTTGCCTGATGGTGCAAATGCCGATATACATAATATCAAGTATTCCAATTTCTGCGATATATCCCTGCACGTTGACGAGAGAACAGGCACTTTCATAGCGATTTCAGCGATTGATAACATGGTCAAAGGTGCGGCAGGTCAGGCAATACAGAATATGAATATCATTTTCGGATTAGATGAAACGACAGGTCTGGTGATAGTTCCGCCTGCATTTTAATGGAACGGAGGAAACAAAATGGCATATAAATTCATAGAGGGTTCAGTAACAGCTGCAAAGGGCTTTAAAGCATCAGGTATACACTGCGGTATCAGAAAGAATAAGACTAAAAGGGATATCGCCTTGATATACAGTGAAGTGAAATGTACGGCGGCAGCAGTTTATACAACAAATCTGGTGCAGAGTTCACCGATTACCGTTACAAAGAAAAATCTGGCAGACGGTTATGCACAGGCGGTTATTGTCAACAGCGGAAATGCCAATACCTGTAATGCAGACGGTATTGAAAAGGCTGAAATGATGTGTCAGCTCGTTGCAGATAAATTGGATATCAGTGCAGAAGATGTCATTGTCGGTTCAACGGGCGTTATCGGTCAGATATTGCCGATAGAACCGATTGCCGAGGGCATGGAACAGCTTGTGAGCGAGTTGGATAATACCCTTGAAAGCGGCATGAATGCGGCAGAGGCTATCATGACAACGGATACCGTGAAAAAGGAAGTTGCCGTTGAAACAGAAATTGACGGTAAAATCGTCAAGATAGGCGGCATTTCCAAGGGCAGCGGCATGATACATCCGAACATGGCAACAATGCTTTGCTTTGTCACGACAGACGCTGCTATTTCGGCAGAGATGATTCAAAAAGCCGTCAAGACAGCGGCAGACAGTACATTTAACATGGTAAGCATTGACGGCGATACATCTACCAATGATACGCTTGCAGTAATGGCTTCAGGTCTGGCAGGAAATGCGGAGATTACCGCTGAGGGTGAAGACTACGATAAATTTGTTGAGGCACTCACGGCAGTGTGCAAAGGCTTGTCAAAGATGATGGCAAAAGACGGTGAGGGTGCAACGAAATTGCTTGTATGTAAAGTCAGCGGTGCAAAGACCGAAAAAGATGCAAAAGGCGTTGCAAAGTCCGTTATATGTTCCAGTTTGCTGAAAGCGGCAATGTTCGGTGCAGATGCCAACTGGGGACGTGTATTATGTGCAATAGGCTATTCAGGCTGTGATGTAGATGTCAATAAAGTAGATGTCGCATTCCAGTCGAGAGCAGGAAAAATCAGTGTATGTCAGGGCGGTGCAGGAATAGATTTTTCAGAGGAAACTGCAAAGAAAATTCTTGTTGAAGATGAAATTGACATTTTGGTTGATTTGAATGACGGCGAATTTTATGCAGAGGCATACGGCTGTGATTTGACGTATGAATATGTCAAGATAAACGGCGATTACAGAACGTGATTTTTTATCAGTGGAGATGTTGAAAATGCAGAGTAATATTTCAAATCAGGATAGGGCAAATGTCTTGATACAGGCTTTGCCTTATATACAGAAATGGTCGGGAAAAACCATTGTAGTCAAATACGGCGGAAATGCCATGATCAATGAAGAATTGAAAAGTGCCGTAATGAGTGACATTGTACTTTTGCAGTTGGTGGGAATCAATGTTGTACTGGTGCATGGCGGCGGTCCCGAAATCAGCGATACGCTCAAACAAATGGGCAAGGAAAGTAAATTTATCAATGGCTTGAGAGTGACCGATAAAGAAACGATTGATGTCGTTCAGATGGTATTGGCAGGTAAAGTCAATAAAAGCCTTGTGCAGAGATTGGAACAGCATAGCGGTAAAGCTATCGGCTTATGCGGACTTGACGGCAGAATGTTAATGGCGGAAAAGAAGTCAACGGCTTATGATTTGGGCTTTGTCGGAGAGATAACCGAAGTTAATACACAAATTATTGAAGATGCAACGAAAAACGGCTATGTACCGATTATTTCAACGGTGGCAGGCGGTTATAACGGTGCAGTCTATAATATCAATGCAGACTTGGCAGCGGCAAGGATTGCGGCAGAAATGAAAGCGGCTAAACTGATTTTAATGACGGATATCAAGGGCTTGCTGAAAGATAAAGATGATGAAAGTACATTGATACCCGTTGTAAACGTGAGCGAAGTGCCGTCACTCAAAAAAGAGGGCATTATATCGGGCGGCATGATACCGAAAATAGAATGTTGCGTGGAAGCCGTCAGACGTGGCGTAAAAAGGGCACATATCATTGACGGCAGAATACCCCATTCTATATTGATAGAGATGTTCTCAGATGAGGGCGTCGGCACAATGTTCTATTGAGGTGCTTTATGAATAAGCCGAAAATGGTATTGTTCGATTACGGCAATACGATTATCACGGAAACGATACACGGCTTTGATAAAGGAAATGAGGCTTTATTGAAATTAGCCGTAAAGAATCCGCTGAATATCACGATAAAAGAACTGCAGGCAAAGGCTGATGAAGTCATTACAGGGATTTCAAAAAGAATGGGCTGTACAAACAGATTTTATCAGCCGTATGAAATAAGCTGGACAAGCATTAACAGATATATCTATGAGTATTTCAATATCGAGTTTGATAAAAGCTATGAAGAATTGGAATGGATATATTGGAACAATGCGACATCTGCAAAGCCGTCTGAAAATATAGAAAGGCTTTTGGAATATCTGTATGAAAATGATATCAAAACGGGCGTTGTAAGTAATATCATGCTTTCGGGAAATTCTCTGAAAAGGCGAATCAATGAGATATTGCCAAATCATCACTTTGCATTTGTGATAGCGTCAAGCGAATATATTTACAGAAAGCCCGAAAAAGAGATATTTGAAATGGCTTTGATAAAATCAGGATTGAAAGCAAATGAAACATGGTTTTGCGGAGATAATCCGATATGTGATACAGAGGGTGCTTTGAATTCAAATATACAGCCTGTATGGTATAAGAAGACGTTCAAAGAAAAGTCTGATTTAAAAATGGCTTTGCAGGGCGGATATATTGAAATAAATGACTGGCTGGAATTAAGGGATATAATAGAGAGGTGTGAATAAAATGACCTTTGAGGAAATAAGGAATGACGAACAGCAATACATGATGCACGCTTACGGCAGGTTTCAGACCGCACTTGTAAGCGGTAAAGGTGCGATTGCAAAGGACGTTGACGGAAAGGAATATGTAGACTTCACAAGCGGTATCGGCGTGAATTGCCTTGGATATTGCGATGACGGCTGGGTGAAAGCCGTTTCGGAACAAGCCGCCACTTTACAGCATATTTCAAATTTGTATTATTCACCATTGCAGACGGAAGTTTCCAAGAAATTGTGTGAACTGACGGGATTCAGTAAAGTATTTTTGTGCAATTCAGGTGCAGAGGCAAATGAATGTGCCATCAAGATTGCAAGGAAATACAGCTTTGACAAGTACGGCAAGGGCAGGCAGAAAATTGTTACTCTTGTAAACTCATTTCACGGAAGAACTGTAACGACACTTGCCGCAACGGGACAAGATGTATTTCATAACTTTTTCTTTCCGTTCACGGAGGGATTTGAATATGCAGAAGCAAATAATATTGACAGCGTGAAGAACTGCATTGACAATGAAGTTTGTGCGGTATTCATAGAACTGATACAGGGCGAAGGCGGCGTTATGCCGCTTGACAAAGAGTTTGTCAATGAAATTGCAGAAATATGCAAAGAGAAAGATATACTTTTGATGGTAGATGAAGTGCAGACAGGTGTATCAAGGACAGGTGCATTTTATTGCTATCAGAATTACGGCATACAGCCTGATGTAATTACATCTGCAAAGGGCTTGGCAGGCGGTTTGCCGATGGGGGCGTGTCTTTGCGTGGAGAAATTGGCAGACGTTATCGGTGCAGGTACTCACGGCACGACTTTCGGCGGAAATCCTGTAGCGTGTGCGGCAGCGAAAGAAGTTCTTTCAAGGGTTGCGACAGAGGACTTTTTGAAAGAAGTCAATGCAAAGGGCGATTATATCAGAGAGAAACTGAAAACAATGGCAAATGTAAGTGAAGTGCGTGGCATGGGCATGATGATTGGCATAGTAACGGAAAAGGACAATGCAAAGGAAATTGCCAAAAAATGCGTTGAAAACGGCTTGCTGATTCTCACGGCAAAGAATTTGTTAAGAATGTTGCCGCCGCTGAATATCACTTATGAAGAAATAGACAGGGGATTGAATATCCTTAAAAAAGTTATGGAGGATAACTGAGATGAAAAACTTATTGAAAATGCTCGATTTAAGCTCAGAAGAAATCGTTGAAATACTGAATTTAGCCGACCAGCTTAAATATGAGCAGAAACACGGAATTGAACACAAGCTGCTTGCAGGAAAATCTGTAGGTCTGATATTTGAAAAGGCTTCCACAAGAACGAGAGTTTCTTTTGAAGTAGGTACCTATCAGCTGGGCGGACAGCCGATATTCCTTTCTTCCAAAGATATGCAGATAGGCAGGGGCGAACCCGTACAGGATACGGCAAGAGTGCTTTCAAGGTATCTTGACTGTATTATGATACGTACTTTTGCCCAGAGTGAAGTGGAAGATTTGGCGAAATACGGCAGTATTCCGATTATCAATGGCTTGACGGATTTCTGTCACCCGTGTCAGATACTGGCTGATTTAATGACAATCCGTGAATTCAAGGGCAAATTAGAGGGCTTGAAAATGTGCTTTATCGGTGACGGCAATAATATGATGAATTCCCTGATCGTCGGTGCATTGAAAACGGGAATGTCAATTGCAGTCGCTTGTCCGCAGGGCTATGAACCGCATGAAGATGTATTGGCATTTGCAAAGGAATACGGCGATAAATTCCAGATGTTCCGCACACCCAAAGAGGCTGTCGTTGACGCTGATGTAGTCATTACAGATGTATGGGCGTCCATGGGACAGGAGGGCGAAGCGGAAAAGAGAAAGAAAGCCTTTGACGGTTATCAGGTGAATGATGAGTTAATGAAACTTGCAAAACCCGATGCAATGATACAGCATTGTCTGCCTGCACACAGGGGCGAGGAAATTACAGAAGAAGTCTTTGAAGCACACGCAAACGAGATATTTGAAGAAGCTGAAAACAGACTTCATGCACAAAAAGCCGTTATGGTAAAATGCATTAACAATGCATAATTCATAATGCATAATGCAGAATTTTGGCAGGGCAGACGAGTATATAATTTGTCTGTCCTGTTTTTGTGCAATATGCTATATATTGAAAATAAGTTGAAACGTAAATGTGAAGATTGATAAAAATAATTGCAAAATAATTGATTGTCTTGACGTTTTATCAAAAAGGGTTTAAAATAAGCATTGAAATAATTATGAAACGGAGATGTAATTTTTTTATGGATACAAAGGTTTTTGAAGAATATGAATCGGAAGTCCGTTCATATTGCAGGCATTTCCCGACAGTTTTCACAAAGGCAAAAGGTGCCTATTTCTATGACGAGGACGGCAATGAATATATAGATTTTTTCTGCGGAGCGGGTGCGGTAAATTACGGACATAACAATCCCGAAATCAAGAAAAAGCTGATAGAATATCTTGAAAATGACGGTGTTATGCACGCTCTTGATATGTATACAGTTCCCAAAAGAGAGTTTATTCAGACATTTGAAGAAAAGGTTTTGAAGCCCAGAGGATTGAATTATAAAATACAGTTCCCCGGACCGACAGGCACAAATGCGAATGAAGCGGCTCTCAAACTGGCAAGAAAAGTGAAAAAGAGAAGAAATGTATTCGCATTCATGGGAGCTTTTCACGGTATGACATTGGGTTCACTGGCTCTCACAACGGATAAATCTTCCAGAGGCGGTGCAGGCGTACCGCTGGAGAATGTCACATTTATTCCTGCACCGTATATGTTCCCCGAACTTGACACGATTGCATATATGCAGAAACTTCTTGACGACGACCACAGCGGCATTGAAAAACCTGCTGCTGTATTCCTTGAAACGATACAGGCAGAGGGCGGTATCAGAGTATTTGAAATCGAATGGTTACAGAAAGTCAGAAAATTCTGCGATGACAATGATATTCTCATGGTAGTTGATGATGTACAGGTAGGCTGCTGCAGAAGCGGCACATTCTTCTCATTTGAGAGGGCAAATATACAGCCTGATATCGTTACCATGTCAAAGTCAATAGGCGGTTACGGCTTGCCGCTGGCAATCACGCTTTTCAAGCCCGAACTTGACGTATGGACTCCCGGAGAGCATAACGGCACTTTCAGAGGAAATCAGTTGGCATTTGTAGCGGCTAAAGGCGGTATTGAATATATGCTTGCCAATAATATTGAAAGTGAAGTCAGAAGAAAAGGCGAAATCGTCAAAGAGTTTATTACAAAAGAGATTTTGCCGCTTGATGAAAGATTGGAACTTCGTGGCATGGGACTCATCTGGGGCATTGAATTTGAGAAAATCAGTGCAGGCTTGGCGGATAAAGTCATTGAAAAGTGCTTTGAAAACGGCTTGATTATTGAGGGTGCAGGCAGAAAAAATTCTGTTGTGAAGCTCATGCCGCCGCTTGTCGTGGAAGATGAAACGCTCATCAAGGGCATGGAAATTATCAAGAAGTCCGTTACAGAAGAATTGGCGAAATTGTAATTTCAGAGTGGGGATAAAATGAATATAGGATATTTTGCAAGGATTTTAACGGGTGTCCGTTTCAGTAAAATGAAAAAGGCGATTGATACCGTTTACGAAAAATCGGGACAGAGCAAAGTAAAAACATTTTTTGATATGATAGGCTGCGGCATTAAATACGGTGCAGGCTATTATGACTATATCATATTTGAATTCTATAACATGAATGCAGAGGAAAGAAAAACCTATCTCACAAGAATGAAAAATAAATATCTCATTTCAAAGCTCAACAGGAGAGATTTGAGATATATTTTCAATGAAAAGAATGTATTTGACAAGCGTTTCAAAGAATTTCTCGGCAGGGAAGTTATTGACTTGGCGGATATCGGCTATGAGGAATTTGAAAAATTCGTTGAGGGAAAAGAATATTTCTTTGCAAAGCCGAACATTGGCGAAAGCGGTAAAGGCATTGAAAAAATAAAAGTATCGGATTTTGAGGATACAAAAAAGCTGTATGAATATATCAGACAGCCCGAAAAGAATTTCGGCGTGATAGAGGAAGTCATCACACAGCACCCCGATGCAGCGAAAATTTATCCGAATTCCATCAACTGTTTAAGAATCGTAACACTTGTATATGACGGCAAGCCGAATATCTTATATGCTGTATTCAAAATGGGAAACGGCGGCAAGTTTGTTGATAATCTTGAAAATGGCGGCTTGGCTTGTCATTTTGACTTGGATAAAGGCGAAATCGTCGGACAGGGACATACATCGGCATTGATAAACTATGATGCACACCCTGCAACGGGAATTAAGTTTGTAGGCTATAAACTGCCTTATATGAACGAGATAAAGGAACTTGTGAAAAAGGCGGCTATGGTAGTAGATGATTTCGGCTATGTCGGCTGGGACGTTTGTATTACACCGAATGGACCTATCATTGTAGAGGGAAACGATTTTCCTGCATACGATTTTCCGCAGCTGCCCGATCCCGATAAGCCTAAAATCGGCTTGATACCGACCATTGAAAAGACAGGTATGAAAGTGAAAAAATAATCTGAAAAGCCCGTTTGAAAAAATCGGGCTTTTTTATATGTGAAATGGAGAGTAACATGGAAAAGATTGTACAGCCGTTGTTAAAATGGTTTGAAACACATCAAAGAGAATTGCCTTGGCGGAAAGACCGTCAGCCCTATCATGTATGGGTATCGGAAATTATGTTACAGCAGACAAGGATTGAAGCGGTTAAAAAATATTATGCACGATTCATGGAGGAATTGCCCGATGTTGAAAGTCTGAGTTTGGTTTCAGAGGACAGGCTTTTGAAGTTGTGGGAGGGCTTGGGCTATTACAGCAGGGCGAAAAATCTCAAAAAAGCGGCTCAAATGATTATGGCGGAATATCACGGAGTATTTCCCGATTCTTATGAAAAGATTATCAAATTATCAGGGATAGGAGAATATACGGCAGGGGCAATAGCGTCTGTATGTTTCAATGAAAAAGTAACGGCAGTTGACGGAAATGTATTGCGAGTCATGGCAAGGCTTTCGGGCAGTAAGGAAAATGTGCTTTTGCCGCAGACAAAGGAGAAATTCAAAAAAGAATTGCAGAAAATTCTGCCCGAACAGTCGGGAAAGTTCAATGAAGCATTGATGGAATTGGGTGAAACGGTATGTTTGCCGAATGGTTCACCTTTATGTCGGGAATGTCCGTTGTTGGAATATTGCGTGTCATATCGTGACAAACTGACGGGAGAAATACCTGTGCGAATCAAAGATATCAGGCGTAAAAAAGAAGAAAAAACCATTCTGATATTATCCTGTAACGGCAGAATTGCTATTGAAAAAAGACTTCAAAAAGGGCTTTTGTCGGGAATGTATCAGTTTCCTAATACAGAGGGATTCTGTACGGAAGAAGCACTGAAAGCAAAATTACAGCCTTTGAAAATTTCATTTTTGGGAAAAGCCAAGCATATATTCAGTCACATTGAATGGTATATGCAGGGATATTTTCTGGAGATTGCAGAGCCGTCGGAAAAATATTTGTGGGTAACACCGCAGGAATTAACGGAACAATATGCTTTGCCGACGGCATTTCAGCCGTTTTGGAAAAAATGTCATAGCCTGCCCGATAGCTTCATAAAATGAAACAGACATTAAAAAGGGGAGTGACACAAATTAATGTCAGGTTGGGAAATGGCGGGAATTTTTGCAGGTGCAGTGCTTGTAATGGCAGTCATTCAGAAAATATCGGGGGCAAAAACGCCTTTCAGAGCGGCATTATTATCCATGCTGTCGGGAGTGCTTGCATTGATAGCAGTGAATTTGTGTTCAGGCTTTACGAATGTTTCAATACCTGTCAGTATGCTGTCGCTTGGGGTATCGGCATTTTTAGGCATATCGGGAGTGACTATGCTTTTGATTTTGCAAATGATATTATGAAGTTTTTTTGAAAGGGGGTGTGGGGGAAAACTTTTTTGCAAAAAAGTTTTCCCCTACGATATTCTGAAAAAACAGATTGACATCAAGGGAAAAATCTGCTATAGTATCATAGAGAATTGAATATTGCTGAAAATGCGGTACGAAAGTTTATTGTTAAACAAGTAGGTAATTGGGAATACGGTGCAAATCCGTAACAACCGTCATTACTGTAAAAGTCAGAATACTCCCGCATTTTATCAGGATAACGCAGTCTTGGACAAGGAAGAAGTGCAGCCGGTTTCACTGTATCGAATTTTTTGATACGGTCAATTGTGTTGTGCTTTCTTTGTGTTTAAAAAACAGGGAAAGCAATATTTGTTTTTAACGGAGTTTGGATATGGACAAAGATGAAAAAATGCAGTATGCGATAACGCTTTTGAAAGATAAATTCCATGAAGTAGGCAGACTGCCGAAAAAATCTGATTTTGACAGTGAAACCGTGTGTTTCATCAAGCAGAAACTGGGAGCATGGAACAGGGCTTTGGAAATTGCAGGCTTGAAAGAACCGCCTGCCATTTCCGCAAAGGACAAAAGCCGTTTAAAGCGTGAAAGGCGTAAGAAGATTCTGAAAGAACAGAAAAAATTGCTTTCCCTGCAAAAAGAAACGGAGGAAGATTGATGAAAAAATCAGTAAAAATTTTATCTG
>CADCJK010000042.1 GCA_902801715.1 uncultured Ruminococcus sp.
ATAAAAGTTATAAACAAATCTGCAAGTACCAATAGTTTTGTTGATTTTATGTTTCTGTTCTGCTGTCGGGTTGATTTCCGTTTTGAAGCTCTTTAGCAACTTTTTATCCCCCTTCCTTTGAGTATATTTGTACACATTTAACCACTGATGTCAATGTATTTTGTTACTTAATATTCCTCCTTTTAAGGCATCTGAAACGTATGTTTTTCGCCTGAAGCGATGTAATCCATGATTTTATCCATGATTTCATGGGATTCATAGATATCATGATACACGCCCATGGAAACAACGCTGCCCTGAACGGGCTGAAAAATAATGGCAGAAGTCAAAGCTTTGCCGTCCTTGTCCTGTACGCCATAGCTTTTTGAAGTAGTCATAATCTGCACATGGTCGGTATTGACAATTTTTGTTTTGTCCTGAGTTCTTATCCACATAATAAAAAACCTCCGTTTTGTTTTGAGAGTGAAGTGATATCTGAATGCTCAAAGCAGAATCTCATTCATAAATTTATTTTTTTAATGCAACGATATTTTCCGATATTTCATAGAGTATGTGTATATTTCTGATTGTTTCTTCTATATAGTCATTCCACATATCGTACTTGCTTATATAAGCAGCAGATTCTATATGTATTTGGGTATAGGAATCTTTAATGCTGTGACATACAGAATATTCTTTGGCAAAATGTTCTTTGAGCATAGTCCAATGTTGCTGTATAAAGGCTTTGTAATCGTCATCACGAAAATATACATCTGTTGTGATTTTATTTCCGTTTGCTCGATTACTCGTCCTGAAAGCAATATTGAATGTATACGGTTTATTGATTGACCATACAAAGCAGTCGCCTCTGGCGGTTATTTTGGGCTCGTTGAAATTGGGAAATCCTTCTTGCATTCTGTTTTTTAATTTGGACATGAATTTTTTTAATTCTTCTTTACTCATATCAGAATACCTCCGTTTATTTTATACAAAAAATTATACTATCTAAATAATTTTATGTCAATAAAGAATTTGAATAAAATAAAAAACATTGACAAAGCATTGTCAAAATATTAAAATGAATATATGAAATATGGTAAAAAGGGGGAGAGTATCTTGCCGACACTCAGAGATGGTGAAATGATAAGAATAGCAAATTCCGATGCAAAGGCAAGAATTATAAGCTATATAGCAGAGGGCGGACAGGGTGAAGTATACAAAGTAAAATATAACGGACAGGAGTATGCTTTGAAATGGTACAGCAAAATACCAATGTCAGATGCATTTTATCAGAATCTTGCCCACAACGTCAGAATGGGAAAGCCGAATGACAATTTCTTGTGGGCGGTCGCTCTCACGGAGAAAATCAAGGGTAAATTCGGCTATATCATGCCGTTAAGACCGTCAAATTATAAAGAGTACGGTGAATTTCTCCTTGGAGATGTCAGATTCAAGTCATGGGATATGCTTTTCAAAGCGGCATTGAATTTAGCGGAAAGTTTCCGTATTTTGCATAGCCGTGGCTACAGCTATCAGGACTTGAATGAAGGCAGTTTTTTCATTGACCCCGACACGGGAAATGTCCTGATATGCGATAATGATAACGTAGCCCCGTATGGCGTGAATTTAGGCGTGAAGGGTATGCCGAAATACATGGCACCCGAAGTTGTCCTTGACAGGTCAAGACCGAATACCCATACAGACAGATTTTCTCTTGCAGTCATACTTTTCAGACTGTTTTATATAGACCACCCCCTTGAGGGACAGTATACGATAAAATTTCCGCTGACAGACCAAGTGGGAGCGAAATTGTTCGGTGAAAGTCCGATATTCGTGTATGATCCGAAAAATGACATGAACCGCCCCGATCCCGATGCACACCCGAATGTGATAAGCCGCTGGAATATGTTTCCGCCCGATTTGAAAGCTGCTTTCACAAAGGCATTTACGGACGGCTTGAAAGACATTGACAGCCGTATCACTGAATTGCAGTGGATAGAAGTGCTTGTTCGTGCAAGGGGAATGCTTGTGAAGATTGACGGCAGGGAACAGTTTGTCAATGCGTATAATCCCGAAAGTGTGCCGAAAGAGTGCAGGCTTTTGAGGACGGAGGAAAATATAATAGCATTAGCCCCCGACAGTATGCTGTATGCGTGTCAGGTGGATAAACTCAGTGAAGATTACTGTACAGTGGCAGGAGTTGTTCGTGCAAGTCAGAGAGATAAAAATGTATACGGCTTGGGAAATCTCACCAATAATACATGGACATTGATTATACCAAATAAAGAACCTGTTGCGATACAGCCGAAAGGCTTTGTACCGTTAGTGCCGGGAGTTATCATAGACTTTGGCAACATCAAGGCAAAAGTCTTTTGATTCAGAGTGGAGTGTGGAGAGTTGAGAGTGGAGTTGACGAGTGTACGGAATGCCCGTGAACTTGGCGGATATCGAACCGTTGACGGCATGACCGTGAAAAGCGGCTTGCTTTTGCGTACGGGCAGGCTTGATGATATATCCGATGAAGATAAAAGTATTTTGAAAAATACATATCATGTCAGTGATGTGATAGATTTCCGCATGGACATGGAAAGAGTGAAAATGAATTTTCCTGATGGTGCAGAGTATCATCATGTAGATATCATAGATGACAGTCAGCTTGGCGAAAAAGCCGATAAAGGCGGCTTGCCCGAAATGTCGGCAGGAGAATTTCTGCAGTTCATAGAAACAGCGGAAAATTTAGGCATATTCGGTGAAAATATGTATATTACATTTCTTGAGAACAAAGTCGGACAAAAAGGCTACAGGGAATTTTTGAAAATTCTCATAAAAGCGAACGGTGCAGTATTGTGGCACTGTACAAGCGGCAAGGACAGAACAGGCTTGGCGGCTCTGCTGATTTTATCTGCATTGGGAGTTGATGAAGAAACGATTGTAAAAGATTATCTTCTCACAAATGAATACAATGCGGAGAAAATCGCAAAGACAAGGAAATATTTTCTTGAAAAGACGAATGATGAAGAAATAGCAGAAAAAGCGGTGCTTTTAATGGACGGTGTATCGGAAATACCCATGAAAAATGTCCTTGCACACATTAAGAGAAAATACGGTTCCGTGATGGGATATATCAGATTCTTGGGAATATCCGATGAAGAAATTGAAATTTTAAGAGAAAAATATTTAATATAAAGACAGGTGAAAGAAAATGGCAGATTTTAGTTTGGATTTGGATTCATTTGATTTCGGGGATTTCGACACCCTTGAAACAGGCGTGGACGTGAAGCAGCAGCCGACACCGACACCCGATGTGGCAAATATCGTGACGAATCTGAAAAAACGTGCAATGGTAGTATTTTTTGTCATAGACATATCGGGAAGCATGAAAGGTGCAAGAATCGGTGCGGTCAATGACGCTATCAGGAATGTTATCCCTGAATTGAAAAAGCGTGAAAAGGGCAATACATCAGCGGAAATAAAAGTCGCTGTACTGGAGTTTTCGACAAGGGCGAACTGGAGAACAACGCAGCCTGAACCTGTATCTACATATAAATACAACGATATAGAACAGGTTTACGGCGGAACAAATTACGGCATGGCATTTGCGGCACTGAATGAAAAATTGTCACAAAGAGCATTTTTGAGTTCAACGGCAGGTGCCTATACACCGCTTATTATCTTCATGACAGACGGAAAACCCTCTGACATGGTCTTGTATCCCGACCAGCTGGCACTTCTCAAACAGAATAAATGGTTCAAACATTCCACAAGGGCGGGAATTGCCATAGAAGAAGGTGCATTGAGTCCAGAATGTAAGAGAGTATTGCTGGAATTCACGGAAAATGAAAGCAATATATACGAGGCGAAAAATACGGTAATACTGGCAAAGCAGATAGAATTGGTAACGCTGACGGGAGTAGATTTGGTAACGCAGCAGGGTTCTATACAGAACAGTTCCGCCCCTGTAGATACGACAGTGACGCATACACCGCCTATGCAGGAAGCACCGAAAGTGAATTTGGACAGACCGACAGCGGCACCTGTACAGCCTGTTGCACCGCCGCCGCCTCCTCCTGCACAAACGGCAAGTCCTACATTACCGATAGCGGATATAGATTGGGAAAACGACTTTAATTTCTGACGGAAAGAAGTGTTTTGTATGCGGACAGAAGAAATGCCTTTTGACGAAGAAATGGAAGAAAGACAGCGTGCATTTGAAAGGCTTGAAAGTTTGAGGAAAAGTGTCCCAGACCTTGATGAAAAAAAGGAACTTGCAGAGTACAGAGATGAAAAATATGGTAACTAAAATTTATGTCGAGGGGTGACGGAAGTTGAAAGATTATGCAGCGATAAATGCACATCATATCGGTAATATGCATATACAGAAAAATCTGCCGTGTGAAGATTTTTCCATGTCGTATGAAGATGACAATATGGCGATTGCCGTTATCAGTGACGGTCACGGTGACAAGAACTGTTTCAGGAGTGGAAAAGGTGCTGAAATTGCGTGTAATACGTCTGTTGAGTTGTGCAGAAAGTTTTATGAAACGTGTGAAAGCATGGTCAGCGAATACGGCAAAGATGCATTGGAAAATGTCCTGAAAGGTCTTGAATCCGAGATAGTAAAGAACTGGAAACAGAGTGTTTTGAAAGACGCTGAAGAAAATCCGTTTACGGACGAGGAATTGGAAAGCGTTTCGGACAAAATGAGAGAGTTCTACAATTCGGGAAAGAGAATCGAAAAAGCATACGGCTGTACACTGATACTGGCATTCATGACGGAGAAATATTGGTACGGCTTGCAGATTGGCGACGGCAAATGTGTAGCGGCATACGATGACGGGGCATTTTTGGAGCCTGTACCCAAAGATGAAAATTGTGTGGCGAATTATTCCACGTCATTGTGCGGAGAAAATGCGGAACTGAATTTCATGCATTATTACAGTGATATCGTGCCGAAGGGTGTATTTGTATTTTCAGACGGTGTAGAAGAAAGTTTTGACCGTTCGGGATTGTATAATTGCCTGTATTCGATAGATGTATGGCTTGAAAAGGGCAGGGATATGGCATTGGAGAGTGTCAATGATTTGCTGCCGAAAATCAGTGAAGGCGGCAGCGGAGATGATGTCAGCATAGCGGCAGTTCTGGCAACGGAAAAGGCACTCATGCCGCCAAAGAAAACGCCTGAACAAGTGGAAGATTTGGTAAATGCGTATGCGGCTAAACTGGAACAGTGCGATGAAGATTTGGAGAATATCTATCACGAGCTGGATGAACTCAATGCCGAGCTGAAAGCCACAAAGGGAAAAATAGCGGAAATAGAAGAAAAAATCGCTCTGAAACAGGCTGATGTGGAAGAATATGAAGATGCTCAGAGCAAGGCATACGAAAATATGGAAAAAGCTAAAAAATACAGGACTTCAGCGGAAAGATTCTGGCAGAAAAAATTTGAACAGTTGGGGATTGTAACAGAAGAATAAATTCTGCCACCGGGCAGAGAATGTTGAAAGAAACATTCGTTTACACATCGTTAGGTCTTTGAAGATGTGCAGGCGAATGTTTTTTGCTTGAAAGGAGAATGAAAATGAAAAATCCGTTCAAGTCGCTGACAAAATTGGAATGGGGTTTATGGATAGGTTCCGTCAGTGCAGTGACAGCGGCATTTTTGATATACTCAACGGATTATTTAACGCTGATTGCATCGCTGATAGGAGTAACGGCATTGATATTCGTATCGAAAGGAATGGTTTTCGGGCAGATATTATGTGTGATATTTGCCGTATTTTACGGGATAGTATCCTATTTTTTCCGATACTACGGGGAAGTGATAACATATTTGTGCATGAGCGGACCGATAGCGTTAATGAGTGTGATATCATGGCTCAGACACCCTTTTGAAAAGTCGGAAGAAGTGGAAGTCAGCCGCATGACAAAAAAGCAAATTGCAGTCATGGTGCTATTGACGGCAGCAGTGACAGGAGCATTTTATTTTATATTGAAATGGTGTGGAAATGCGAATTTGCTTTTAAGTACCTTTTCGATAGCGACAAGTTTTGCAGCGGCATATATGACATTCATGAGAAGTGCCTACTATGGAGTGGGCTATGCATTGAATGATGTGGTATTGGTAGGATTGTGGGGATATGCCACAATGGAGAATATTTCCTATATGCCGATGACGGTATGTTTCGGAATGTTCTTTATCAATGACATATACGGCTTTGTGAACTGGCAGAGAATGAAAAAAAGACAAAAAAATCGAATTGACAGCTAAAAAATACAATGCTATAATGATGTATAGATTTTTGCGAAAGCGTGATGTGGATTGAATAAGAAGTACAAGGCAATCATATATATCATTTTATCGGCACTGAGTTTTTCATTCATGAATATGTTCGTGAGAATGGCAGGGGATATCCCTGCTTATGAGAAAAGTTTTTTCCGAAATGCCGTGGCACTTGTTTTTGCGACAGTCATTCTGATAAAGAATAAACAGAGTTTCAAATGGAAAAAAGGCAATTTCAAGTATCTGTTTTTAAGGTCGTTAATAGGCTTGATAGGAATTGTATGCAATTTCTATGCACTCGGACAAATACCTCTTGCAGATGCGTCGATACTCAATAAAATGTCACCGTTTTTTGTGATAATCTTTTCGATACTCATACTGAAAGAAAAACTGACATTTTTGCAGGGCATAGCGGTATTCACGGCATTTATCGGAACACTGTTTGTCATAAAGCCGTCTTTTCAGAATATTGATTTAGTGCCGTCACTGATAGCACTTTTGGGCGGAATGTGTGCAGGATTTGCCTATACAATGGTGCGTATACTCGGCAACAGAAAAGAAAACAGTTCTTTGATAGTATTTTTCTTTTCGGCATTTTCGTGTATCGTGACATTCCCGTCATTTTTCATTAACTTTCAGCCGCTGGAATGGTGGCAGTTACTGTTATTATTGGGTGCGGGACTTGGTGCAACAGGCGGACAATTCGGCATTACAGCGGCATACTGTCTTGCACCTGCAAGGGAAATTTCCATATATGACTATTCGCAAATCATATTTGTGACGCTTTTGGGCTTTGCATTTTTAGGCGAAGTGCCTGATATATACAGCTTTGTCGGCTATTTCCTGATATGTGCGATGGCACTTTTAATGTTCATGTATAACAATAACAAGTGGATTTTCAAAAAGAAAAGTGATTGACAATCAAACAGCAAGCATATATAATAATGTTATCTTTGTGGAAAGGAGAATACAATGGACGAAAAAATAACGAGATTTTCACCTGAAACGGATTTCGGACTGAGTGACAGGCAGGTAGAAGAACGTCAGAAACAGGGACTTTGCAACGGTAATACCAATATGCCTACCAAGAGTATCAAAAAGATATTTTTTGACAATATCGTGACGGTGTTCAATATTCTGAATATCATTCTGGGACTGGCAGTCTTTTATGTAGGTTCATACAAAAATATGCTGTTTCTGGGAGTCATGTTTTTCAACACCACGATAGGTATTTTTCAGGAAATAAGGGCAAAGAAAACGATTGATAAATTATCCATTGTGTCGGCGACAAAGGCGAATACCATACGAAATGGCAAAAAATGTCAGGTTGCAATAGATGATTTGGTACTTGATGATGTGATAGAGTTTTCGCAGGGAAATCAGATACCCGTTGACTGCAAAGTGATTTCGGGTGAATGTGATGTGAATGAATCGCTTCTGACAGGTGAATCCGATGCAGTGCATAAATGTGCAGGTGACATGATGTTATCGGGCAGTTTCGTGATTAGCGGAAAATGTCATGCACAGGTCGAGAAAGTCGGACATGAAAGCTATGCGGCTAAAATTTCGGCAGAAGCGAAATATGCCAAAAAAGTCAATTCGGAAATCATGTACACTTTGAACTGGATTATTAAGGCACTGACGGCAATTATATTGCCTTTGGCATTGATTATGATGTGGCGGCAGTACAGCATACCGAGTGAATTGTCGGGGCAGATGGCAGAGAATTTATTTGGCGGTGTAGATGCACATATTCAGAAAGCAGTTGTCAATACGGTTGCGGCAGTTATCGGAATCATTCCCGAAGGTCTGATACTTTTGACAAGTACCGTTTTAGCGGTCAGTGTCATAAGATTGTCAAAAAGCAAGGTACTTGTGCAGGAATTGTACTGCATTGAAACGCTTGCAAGAGTCGATGTCTTGTGTCTGGATAAAACAGGGACAATTACAGAGGGCTGCATGGAAGTGGCAGACATTGTAGTATATGCCGACAGGACAGAAAAGGAAATTCTGGAAGATATCATGTGTGGTCTGACACATAACCTTGATGATACGAATGCAACTTTCATGGCATTGAAAGACCGTTTCAAAGAGCCGTCACACATGAAAGCGGAAAAAATCGTGCCGTTTGCATCTGAGAAAAAATGGTCGGGAGCGTATTTCAAGAATCGTGGTTCATATATCATGGGGGCAGCGGAATTTATTCTTGATGAAGTGCCCGATGATTTGAGAAAAATTCTTGACGGCTATTCAAGAAATTACCGTTCAATCATACTTGCCCATTCGGATAATAACTTCAACGGGAATGACTTGCCGAAAGACATACAGGTTTTGGGAATTATCCTGCTGAATGACAAGATAAGGGCGGAAGCACCGCAGACTCTGAGATATTTTGCAGACCAGAAAGTAACTGTTAAA
Organism: uncultured Ruminococcus sp.; assembly: GCA_902801715.1. Classification (GTDB taxonomy): domain Bacteria; phylum Bacillota; class Clostridia; order Oscillospirales; family Acutalibacteraceae; genus UBA1213. Next base: position 8,678 of record CADCJK010000042.1, read on the forward strand.
ATTATTTCGGGAGATAATCCGATTACGGTATCGGACGTTGCAAGACGTGCGGAAGTTAAAAACTATGACCAATATATTGATGCAACGACTTTGAAAACAGAGGAAGATATTAAAAAGGCTATCGAGAAATACACGGTATTCGGCAGGGTAACGCCTGCACAGAAAAAACAATTTGTCGTTGCCCTGAAAGAAAAAGGTCATACAGTAGCCATGACGGGTGACGGAGTGAATGATGTTCTTGCCCTGAAAGAAGCCGATTGCAGTATTGCGATGGCGGCAGGAAGTGATGCCGCAAGAAGCGTTGCGCAGTTGGTTTTACTGGATTCCAATTTTGCATCCATGCCGAAAGTCGTGGCAGAGGGCAGACGTTCCATCAATAATATACAGCGTTCCGCAACATTGTTTATTGTCAAGACAATATTTTCCATTATATTGGCATTTATGTTTTTGTTTATTGCAGTGCCGTATCCGTTCCAGCCGATACAGCTGACACTTGTGAATGCTTTTACCATAGGCATACCGTCATTTATTCTTGCACTTGAACCCAATAAAGACAGAATAAAAGGCATATTCATTGTGAATATCCTGAAAAATTCGATACCCGCAGGATTGACAACGGTTTTCAATATTATCATGTGTATTATCGTCATGCGGGTATTTCACCTTGATGTCACGCAGTATTCGACATTGTGCGTATGCATGACTTCGGCAGCGGCATTCATGATATTGTTTCAGGTTTCCATGCCGTTCAATACCATCAGAAAAGTACTTTTTATACTCATGGTAGGCGGAATGGCTGTCGGAATCACGTGTTTCAGAAATTTCTACGGAATGAACATATTCAATTTTGCCCCGATGGATTTGAAAATGGTATTGCTTATGATTGGCATGACTTGTGTATCATTGATTATATTCGACCTTCTGACAAGACCGATGAAACGCTGGGCAAGGCGTGTCAACAGGAAATTCAAAGATAAGAGTTTCCGCCCGAAAAATTCATAATTGAGAGTGGAGAGTTAAGAGTGGAGAGTGGAGTTGATAAATTCCGCTCTCTTTTTTTACAATCATATTTTGACATATGTAAGCATAATTTGTTTTTGGAGATAAAGCAGAGAAAATAAGCATTTCACTCTTCACTCTCCACACTTCACTCTCAAAAATGGGGGGATTTTTTTGGGCTGCTGTCGGATAACGGATTTAAGGCGAAAGGAAGTTATCAATAATAAAACGGGCTGTCGGATAGGCTTTGTAGATGACGTGGAAGTCGATACCGTGACGGCTAAATTAGTGGCTATCGTGATATTCGGCAGATGGAGATGTTTCGGACTGCTGGGAAAAGACGAAAATATCGTGATAAAATGGGAAAATATATGTCTTATCGGTGAAGATACGATTTTAGTGGATAACTTTCAGATAAGCCACAGACCGAGAAAATGGCATTTTCCGTTTTTTTGTCAAAAAAATGCTTGCAATTTCTGAAAGGATATGTTATAATATTCAGGCAAATCGCACGTCGGTCAGATTCGTTAGGTGCGTGTAAAGCGTTGGAATTCCGGACTGACGGAGGAAAAAACCTAAGGAGGATTTTTAATAATGGCATCAGTAGTATCAATGAAACAGCTTTTGGAGGCAGGCGTTCACTTCGGACACCAGACAAGAAGATGGAATCCTAAAATGGCTCCCTATATCTTCACGGAGAGAAACGGCATTTATATTATCGACCTTCAGAAGACTGTAAAGAAACTCGAAGAAGCGTATAACTTTGTACGTGAAATCTCGGCAGACGGCAAATCCGTATTGTTCGTAGGCACAAAGAAACAGGCTCAGGATTCTGTGAAAGAAGAGGCACTCCGTGCAGGTGCATATTATGTCAATGCAAGATGGCTCGGCGGTATGCTCACCAACTTCACGACTATCAAGAGAAGAATCCAGAGATTGACTCAGCTTCGTACAATGGAATCAGACGGCACATTTGATCTTCTTCCCAAAAAGGAAGTTATCAAGCTGAACCTTGAAATCGAAAAATTGGAAAAATTCCTTGGCGGTATCAAGGAGATGAAGGAACTCCCCGGAGCATTGTTCATCGTTGATCCCCGCAAGGAGAGAATCGCAGTGGCAGAGGCTAAGAAACTCGGTATTCCGATTGTTGCCATCGTAGATACCAACTGTGATCCCGATGAAATAGACTATGTAATCCCCGGCAATGATGACGCTATCCGTGCAGTAAAGCTCATCGCATCTGCAATGGCTAATGCTATCATCGAAGGCAATGAGGGTAAAATGGGTGCAGCTGCTGTTGAAGAAACAGACGACGAGGCAGTTGAAGAATAATAAATAAACAAAATACCCACAAGGATTTTGTGGGTATTTTTTGAAGAAATATATTGGAGGTTTTTAAAATGGCT
>CADCJK010000043.1 GCA_902801715.1 uncultured Ruminococcus sp.
GGTTTTTTAGATTTTTTTAAATCTTTTTTTGCACTCTGTCGAAATTTGTTTTCGTGCGACAGCTTGTACATAATACCACATTCATTTTTATTTGTCAACACCTTTTTTCAAAAAACTTTCTGTTTCTACAAATTGTATTAAATCACTTGAAATATACAAAAAATCAGGACAGCCTTTCGACTGTCCTGATGATAATTAACCATGATAGGAATAGTTCGGTGCTTCCTTTGTAATCTGGATATCATGCGGATGACTCTCTTTCAAGCCTGCTCCAGTGATACGTACAAATCTCGCCTTATCGTGAAGCTCCTGTATGTTGGCACAACCTGTATATCCCATGCCCGCTCTCAGACCGCCTACCAACTGATAGATCGTATCCGACAATGCTCCCTTATAAGGTACCCTGCCTTCAACGCCTTCCGGTACGAGCTTTTTATTGCCTGACTGGAAATATCTGTCAGCACTGCCTCTGCCCATCGCTCCAAGACTTCCCATGCCACGATATACTTTGAACTGTCTGCCCTGATATATCTCTGTTTCTCCGGGGGATTCCTCACAACCTGCTACCAATGAACCGATCATGACTACACTGCCGCCTGCTGCAAGCGCCTTTACGATATCGCCCGAATATTTCACACCGCCGTCTGCTATGACAGGTATGCCATGCTTGGAAGCCTCTTCGGCTGCATCAAATATCGCTGTAATCTGCGGTACGCCTATACCGGCAACGATTCTTGTCGTACATATAGAACCCGGTCCGATACCTACCTTTACACAATCCGCACCGGCATCTATCAATGCTTTTGTACCCTCTGCCGTTGCGACATTTCCTGCCACCAACTGTACATTCGGGAATGCTTTCTTTACTTTTGCTACTGATTTTACTACATTATCATTATGTCCGTGTGCCGAATCCAATACAAGCAAATCAACCTGTGCGTCAACAAGTGCCGCTACCCTGTCAAGTACATCGGGTGTAGCTCCTATTGCCGCTCCGCAAAGAAGTCTGCCGTTATGATCTCTTGAACTGTTCGGATACTGCACCGATTTCTCTATATCCTTTATTGTGATAAGTCCTTTCAGCATACCGTGCTCATCTACTATCGGCAGCTTCTCTATCTTATGCTGCTTGAGTATCTGCTGGGCATCTTTCAGAGTCGTTCCAACGGGTGCGGTAATAATATCCTTATTCGTCATCACCTGTGCGATCTTCTGGCTGTAGTCACTTTCATCCATGAATCTTAAATCACGGTTTGTGATAAGTCCTACCAATTTACCATTCTCACATATCGGTACACCTGATATCTTATATTTCGCCATCAATCTGTTAGCGTCATATACATAATGCTCCGGTGTCAGGAAAAACGGATTCACTATTACACCGTTCTCCGATCTCTTCACTCTGTCAACAGCATCTGCCTGCTGTGCAATCTCCATGTTCTTATGTATTATTCCTATGCCGCCTTCACGTGCTATCGCTATCGCCATTCTCGTTTCAGTTACCGTATCCATCGCCGCCGTGATCAGCGGTGTATTGAGCTTTATATTCTTTGTGATCCATGTGCTTATATCTACATCTCTCGGCTGTACATTTGACTCTCCCGGTATCAGCAAAACATCATCAAATGTCAGTCCTTCTTTTCCGAACTTCTCCATATAGCCTGTCGTCAGCATATCAGATCTCCTCCGTTTTTTTATTTTTTAGATATATTTAATGCCTTATTATATCATAAAAGAACTGTTTATTATTCTTTTTAAGAAAAATAAATATCCCCTACATATAGATTTTTTTTCAAGTTTTCAACAAAAAAATGTGCACTTTTCCAACCTGTTCCACCGATTTTTACTCCATTTCAGAAAGTTTTCAAGACTTTCAACAGACTTTTCAACATTTTTTCGCTGTTCAAGCCGCTTTTTACTTTAAAATCCATATTTCAAGTTCTGAGTTTTCAACACGATGTTGAAAACTATGTTGAAAACTTTTTGCAAAATAAAAGGAATGAGAAATATTTCCATTCCTCATTCCCTCTCTTTTTTATTTCACTTTTTAAAATGTTTCACGTGAAACACTTACTTCTTTATAACATCAATTCCGACATACTTGCGAAGTACTTCCGGCACTGTTACAGAACCATCTTCATTCTGATACTGCTCAACAATAGCAGGTATCACACGGCTCGTTGCAAGTCCCGATGCATTCAGCGTATGTGCAAAGTGCAGTTTCTTGTCCTCGCCTCTATAGCGTACATTTCCCCTGCGTGCCTGATAGTCACGGGCATTCGATGCCGAACTTACTTCTTTATATATCTCCATGCTCGGTATCCATACTTCTATATCATATGTTCTTGCCATTGAGAACGAACAATCTCCTGCTGCCAGCTTGCTCAGTCTGTAATGAAGTCCCAATTCCTGTACAAGTCTTTCAGCCTTCTCGACAAGCTCCTTGAATGCGATATCTGACTTATCGTCCTCCGTATACTGCACCATTTCGACTTTATTGAACTGATGCCCTCTTATCATACCTCTTTCTTCTGAACGGTAGCTTCCTGCTTCACGTCTGTAACAAGGCGTATATGCTATGTATTTTTTCGGCAATTCCTCTGTCGGTATGATCTCATCCCTGTGAAGATTCACAAGTGCCGTTTCAGCCGTCGGCAACATAAACTTCTCGTCATTACTCGTGGGATTCTGTATCCAGTAAACTTCATCCCTGAATTTCGGGAACTGTCCTGCAACGTATCCGCACTGATAGCCCAGCATATGCGGCGGCAGTATGAACTCAAATCCATCTTTGATATGTTCATCAATAAAGAAATTCAGCAATGCCCATTCAAGCCTTGAACCCCAGCCTCTGTACAGCCAGCTGCCTGCACCGGCTATTTTTGCACCTCTCTGATAATCTATCATTCCAAGACCTTCACAAAGCTCAACATGATTTTTCATCGGAAATGCAAACTGCGGTTTCTCTCCGAAATATCTCACAGGTTCATTCTGCTCCTTGCCGCCTGCACATACATCTTCATCAGGCAGATTCGGCAATGACAAAAGAAGCTCTGTCTGCTTATCATCAAGTTCCTTTATAACAGTTTCGCCATCCGCTATCAGCACACCGATCTCCTTCAGCTTCGCCATTACCTCGGAAACATCTCCGCCGGCTTTCTTGATCTGCGGTATCTGCTTGCTTGCAGCATTCTTTTCGGCTTTCATGGCTTCAATTTTTCCCATCTGTTCACGTTTTTGTGCATCAACTGTGAGTATTTCATCTACCACGCTGTCAAGATCCATTTCCCTTTTCTTTATTCTTGCTTTTATTTCTTCGGGCTTTTCTCTCAGATATTTAATGTCTATCATATTTAATATCTCCTTTAACATTATATTTTCAGCAAAAAACATTATACCACAATGATTTAAAATATTCCACTATTTTTCTGCAAAAAGTCTTGCAATTTCAGCCAGATCCTCTTCATCATAAAATTCTATCTGCAAAATTCCTGCCCTGTCACCCTTGCCAATGACTCTGACCTTCCTTTTGAGATACTCCTTTAATGCAAGTTCCACTTCACCGTAAAATGTATTTTCATGGGATATCTCCATTTCTCTCTTGTCAGGCTTTGCCGAACTTCTTGCAAGCCTTTCTACATCCCTTACCGTCAGGTCTTTTGCCTTTATGGAATTTGCTACTCTCATCTGTTCCGCTTTATCAGAAAATCCCAGAAGTGCCCTTGCATGACCTGCCGAAATGACTCCGCTGCTTACCATATCAAGCACCTTTTCCGGCAATGCCAGTATCCTCAGGGCATTGGCTATCACAGGTCTGCTCTTTCCGACAGATCTTGAAATCTCTTCCTGCGTCAGATGATACTCGTCTATCAATACCCGGTATCCCATTGCCTCTTCAACAGGATTAAGGTTTTCTCTTTGCAGATTCTCTATCATCGATATCTGCATCATCTCCGAATCAGACATCTCTTTGATAATCACAGGCACTTCCAATAATCCTGCCATGCGGCTTGCTCTCCATCTTCTCTCTCCTGCAACAAGCTGATATCCGCCTTCCGGCATCGGTCTTACAAGCAATGGCTGCAATACACCGTGTACCGCAATGGAATCTGCCAACTCTCTCAAACTTTCTTCATCAAAATCATGTCTTGGCTGTGAACGATTCGGCTCTATCTCCGATATCGGCAACACGGTACTTCCCGCACTTTCGTTATCATTTTCAAGAAATATTGCACTCAATCCCTTTCCAAGACCTCCCTTTTTTGCCGCCATCAGTCATCACTCCCTTCCATATGCTACTGCACTGCATCAATTTCTTCCTGTAATTTCCCTCGCAAGATCCATATATGCACTCGCTCCCTTACATGACTTATCAAAGTACATGACCGGCATACCGAAACTCGGTGCCTCAGAAAGCCTGACTCCCCTCGGTATCACCGACGAAAATACCTTTTTCGGAAAAAATTTCTTCACTTCCTGTACTACCTGCTGCGTTAAATTCAGCCTGCCATCATACATTGTAAGCAACACACCCTCTATTTCAAGGTACGGATTATATTTTCTCTTGACAAGTCTGACAGTAGCAATAAGCTGTGAAAGCCCCTCCAGTGCATAATATTCCGGCTGGATCGGTACAAGTATCGTATCTGAAGCACAAAGGGCATTGGTCGTGATAAGTCCCAGTGACGGCGGACAGTCTATCAATATATAGTCATACTCAGATTTCACTGCTGCCAGAGCATTTTTTAATCTTGCTTCTCTGTGTTCAAAATCTGCAAGCTCCAATTCTGCTGCCGCAAGTTCTATACTTGATGGTATCACATCAAGATTTTCAAATTCAGTATGCACAACTGCATCTTCTGCCCTGACTTCATCCACCATGATACTGTATGAAGAATATTTCACCGATCTTTTGTCAACTCCGACACCGCTTGTAGCATTTCCCTGAGGATCTGTATCTATCAGCAAAACTCTGTATCCGAGCTTTGCAATGCCTGCGGAAGTATTCACTGCCGTTGTCGTCTTTCCGACTCCACCTTTCTGATTGGTCACTGCAATTATTTTTCCCATTATTCTCCCCCTCTAAAAATATCTAACTTGTTCATTATATCACTAAAACTTTATAATATCAACCTATAAATTTCTTTTGAAAATGTTTCACGTGAAACATTTTTTTCTTTCGATCTCTTTCGGCAAAAAAATCTTTTTCAATATGATACACTTAATGCACGAAAGGAGCTGATCAAATATGCCATTCAAAAATTCGATAAACAAAAAAATAGTTGAGATTCCTCTTGTGCAAATAAAGCCGTTCAAAAGTGCAGCAAGAAAAAATTACAGCCGTGACAAACTTAATGAACTTGCGGCAAGCATTGAAAAGAATGGGATCATCCAGCCTCTCACCGTCAGAAAACTGAAAAACTCCGAATATGAACTCATAGCAGGCGAAAGACGTCTGCGTGCTGCCGCCATATGCGGTCTTGCAACAGTTCCCTGCATGGTCATTTCCTGCAGCGATGCTGAAGCCGGATTGTTTTCCCTGAACGAAAATCTTCAAAGAAGTGAACTGAATTTTTTCGAAGAAGCAGAGATTATCCGTAATATTATTTCACGCTGCCACATCACCCGCCAGGAACTTGCCAATAACATCGGCAAAAAAACTTCTGCTGTTGCCAATAAACTTCGTATACTTGACCTTGGATGCGATGAAAGAAACATTATACTGAAAGCCCATCTCACCGAACGTCATGCCAAAGCCATACTTAAAATATCTGATAAAACCGAAAGACGTATTGTACTCAGTGAAATCGTTGAAAACAATATGAACGTCACCCAATCTGAAGAATATATTGACTATCTTCTTCATGAATCCAAAACTGACCGCAGGCATTCGCATTATCAGAAAGCAATTATCAAAGATATACGCATTTTTGAAAATACGATTGAAAATGCTGTCAAAACCATGCGTGAATCCGGAATCTCTGCCGTAGAAATGCAGACAGAAAATGATAATTTCATAGAATATGTGATACGCATCCCAAAACGTCCCGAACCTACCGATCATAACAGCGGACTGATTGCCTGAACAATACATCATTCTTTTTCTTTCCGATATCATCAGATAAAGCCGACAGAAATTTCTGCCGGCTTTTATCAATGAAGAAAATGTTTCACATGAAACATTGTTAAAGCGGATGTTTTGAGATTTTTGTGCCACGACGAGGATATGTTTCAGGTGTATCGGATATTTTAAAAATAGATATGATACTGCGTCTGCTTTCATCTGGCAGTACGAATTGATGAACATTTTCCAAGTGTCCCCCTAATACATTGATTGCATTGTCGGCAAGAGCAAGTTCATTTTCGGCATCTGAACCTTTCATTGAAATAAACATCCCCCCTTTTTTTACATAGGGCATACAGTATTCACACAATGCCGGCAAGTTTGCCACGGCTCTTGAAACGGCATAGTCAAATGATTCACGATATCCGGACTTTCGGGCACATTCTTCCGCACGGGCATGAACAATATCTGCACTGATTCCCGTTGCTTTGCATATTTCGGCAAGAAATATCAACCTTTTGTTAAGGCTGTCAAGAAGTGTCAGCTTCATATCAGGACGCATGATTTTAAGTGGTATTCCCGGGAATCCGGCTCCCGTACCGATATCGATCACACTTGCATTCGGCTTTAAATCAATATATTTAAGAATCGAAATACTGTCTATGAAATGCTTGACGGCAATTTCATCATCTTCTGTAATTGCCGTCAAATTCATCTTTTCATTCCATTCAACGAGCATTTTGGCATATATCTTAAAATCAGCCTTCTGCCTGTCTGTAATAGGAATATTGTTTTCACTGCACCATTTTTCAATAATTTGTATCATCATTTTGTTTCTCCCTGTTTTTCAGTGAGGCAAGGTATATGACAAGTACTGATATATCAGCGGGACTTACTCCCGAAATACGGCTTGCCTGACCAATATTTTCCGGTCGAACCTTATTGAGCTTTTCTCTTGCTTCAAGTCTCAGACCATCGACTTTTGAATAATCAATATCCTGCGGCAAAATTTTCTTTTCCAATTTTCTTACCTGTTCGATTACAGCCAGCTGTCTTTTGATATATCCCTCATATTTTATTTCAATTTCAATTTGTTCAAAAATATTGGCACTAAGTTTCGGACGAGTTGTATCAATTTCTTTCAGCGTATCATAGGAAAGTTCAGGACGTTTCAGCAAATCAATCAGACGGATTCCTGTTGTTACTTCAGAAGTATCATGTTCACGGAGAATTTCATTGAGTTTTTCCGATGGTGATATAACTGTTTTACGCACTCTTTCGAACTCCTGTTTGATCAGTTCCTGTTTAGCCGTAAATTTTGCCCATCGTTCATCTGTGACAAGTCCGACCTGTCTGCCGATAGCCGTCAGCCTTGTATCCGCATTGTCCTGACGCAGAATAAGTCTGTACTCACTCCTCGAAGTCATCATTCTGTAGGGATCGTTGCAACCTTTTGTTACAAGGTCATCAATCAGCGTACCTATATAAGAGCCTGCACGTTCCAGCATCAAAGGTTGTTTTCCCTGTATTTTCAAAGCCGCATTAATTCCGGCAACCAACCCCTGTGCAGCCGCTTCTTCATATCCGGAACTTCCGTTAAACTGCCCTGCCCCATACAGACCTGAAAAATCCCTGAATTCCAGAGTCTGATTCATTTGCACAGGATCGGCACAGTAATACTCTATTGCATAAGCAGGCCGCATGACAATACAGTTTTCAAGTCCCTTGATAGAGTGATAGAAAGCAATCTGCACATCTTCCGGCAAAGAGGATGACATTCCCTGCAAATACATTTCCTCCGTATCCATGCCGCACGGTTCTATAAATAACTGATGTCGCTGCTTGTCTGCAAAACGGACAATTTTATCTTCAATACTCGGACAATAGCGGGGACCGATCCCCTCAATTTTACCGCTGTACATAGGCGAACGATGGATATTGTCCAAAATAATTTGTTTTGTTTTATCATTTGTCCAGCTCACATAGCATTTTATTTTATTTTCCTTTGGATTTTCCGTGTCATATGAAAACGGCACTACAGGTTCATCTCCCGGCTGTTCCTCCAGATCTGTAAAATCAATGCTTGATTTAAGTACACGTGCAGGGGTACCCGTTTTGAATCTTCTGATAGACATTCCCAATTTTTCAAGAGCGTCCGGCAGATACTTTGACGGGAACATCCCATCCGGTCCACTTTCATAGGAAACATCACCTACATAGATTTTTCCCCCCAGGTAAGTACCTGTTGCAAGTATAACAGCTTTTGCAATATATTGTGCTTCAAGTCGTGTCGTCAATCGCCATTTGCCGTCCTGAGTTCTTTCAAGATCGGTTATTTCAGCCTGACGGAGTTCAAGATTTTCCTGCAATTCAAGAGTATGCTTCATTCGTGTACTGTAAGCACGTCTATCAATTTGTGCCCTGAGCGAATGAACAGCCGGACCTTTTCCCCTGTTGAGCATTCTGATCTGTAAAAAACATTCATCGGCAGCTTTTCCCATTTCACCGCCGAGAGCGTCAATTTCCCTGACAAGATGACCTTTAGCCGTACCGCCTATTGACGGATTGCACGGACAGTTTCCGACGGCATCCATATTGATAGTGAACACGGCAGTTTTACATCCAAGCCTTGCTGATGCAAGACCTGCTTCAATGCCCGCATGACCGGCACCTATGACAGCAACATCAAATTCCCCTGCTACGAACTTCATTGACACATCATTCCTCATTCCAAATAATTTCACTCCTATTATAATACAAACAATTGAATTTGTACAGTAAAAATAAAATGTTTCACGTGAAACATTTTTAATGAAGAATTAGAAATGAGGAATGGAAAATACTTTCCCATTCCCCACTCTGCATTTTTTATTTGATAAATGTTTCATGTGAAACAATTTTTAATTTTTGTAGACGCTATCCCCATTGATAATGACTTCTTTAACTTGTCTTACATCAATAAATTGATTATACGGCAGAATATGTTTATCGGTAACATCAATTTTATAAGTCAGAATCAATGTTTCGTCCAGTACACCCGTAGCCGGGCCTCCACTTGCACCTGCACTCCAATTGATAAAAGGATATTCCGTACCATCTTTCATGATAATTTTGGAATTATCAGGTTCAAACTTCCAAAAACAATTTCTGCGTATAGTAGGATCGGGGGTTGCCTGACCTGAGATATAAAGTTTTCTTGCGGTAATGGTCATTTGAACATTTCGGGTAGTTTTGGGAATATAATGCGGAGCATCGGCATTTGTAAGAGTTTTTTTGATATTGCCGTTGTTTCTGTAATTGAGCTTGAATGACATCTCGAACGGCAAATCAAAATCTTGCTTATCAACTAAACAATAGTCCACACTTTCATCAGAATAAAAGAACATAGCTGTATCATTTCTGTCCAAGTGACGTTCTTTAATAATATTTTCGTAAGTTTCAACCGATTCGGCACTTGCCTGCGGATAGCTTGCAAGCAGTTCAAGAACTTTTCGTGCAGTAAATTTAGTGGATTTTATCGTCATAATGCCATCACGAAGATCTCTTTTCCTGTTGTCAACGGTGACGAGTATCTTCATAACAGTTCTGTTCTCATTAAGATAATAATGAGGGTTGGTATTTTCTCGTCTTCCCGAATCTCCCGTATCTCTGTCTTTACAGTAAATTTCTATTCCATACGCACCAAGCATTCTGTTTACAAACTCAAATGGATCATCAGGCGGTGAACTTATGATTGCATTTCTTTCCTGTTCATTCCAAAAAGTGATAGGATTGATATAGCCGTCTTCCGTAAATGCAGAACCATCTTTTTTAGTAGCTTCAAGCATAACGTGTACGCTATATTCATCTCCGGTCAGACCGAGCAGTTCTACATTAAGATTAGGATCGGAACTTGTAAATGTAATGTCACTTCCGGAATATAAGCCCATTGAATTCATATTGCCACCGAAGAATTCTTCAAACACCAGCTGTACACCACCGTTTGCATTGATAGCCGTTGTACCGACGATAAGAGCCGTTGCAAGAGTAGCGGCTATGACCGTAAGTTTGAAAGCCTTTCCGAAAGGCTTTTTCTTTTTTGGCAGACCGATCTGTGACAGGGCATTGTTTTTTATTGCCTGACTTGAAATACCCATATTTTCACATACGGTATTTTCGGGAATGTTCAGCAGGTCATCGTCCCATTCATTGAAAAGATTTTTAAAAGTCGTTTTCATAACGCATATCCCCTTTCGATCAGTTTTGATTTGATTTTGTCCCTTGCACGTCTCAATTTAGACTTGACCGTATTGATATTAAGCTGCATCACTTCGGCAATTTTAGCCGTATTCTGTGAATAGTAATAGTATCTGACAATGATTTCCCTGTCGGGCATTTCTATTTCGGAGATGATCTCACGCAGTTCATCAGCAAGCTGTTTGTTTTCCACCTCTGCCGATATGGAAAAGTCATCTTCGATGGAAAAGTCATCTTCGGGATCATAGTCATCAATATTGAGAAGTTGATGAGCCGATACGGAAGAAATTTTGTTCAAAGCCCTTGTTTTAGCAATACGGCAGATATATCCTTTCAGCTTGTCATCAATGATATGATCGGCATTTTTCCAGAGAGTGACAAAGACATGCGTAACGGTTTCCTCGATATCCTCTTTGGAGAGTGAGCCCCTTGAAACATTATAAATGACAGTCGAAACGAGAGGAGTATATTTTTCTATCACTTGTTCAAAAGCCTTTTGATCTTTATTTTTCAGTCTTACAGCAAGCTTGCTATCGTTCAATATCCTCACACTCCCTTGCAAT
>CADCJK010000044.1 GCA_902801715.1 uncultured Ruminococcus sp.
AGCCATTTCTAAAATTATGCTTGATTGTTTGCTTGAACCACGTCATATTTTAAGAATTTTGGATCATTAAATTTCTTTATTAGAAACTTGATTTCCATGAGTTATGAAATTATGATATTGACACATGAATCAAAGTATGATACAATAGCTTATAAACATACTATATCTATATGTTATATGTAATATAGATATGGTACTATTTCTGAATATCAATAATCATACTGTAAGAAAATATAAGGAATGTGGGAGTTGATGATAATGACAAATAAAGATTTTCAATCCAAAATTGCAGGGATAACTGAAATGCTGATGGAAGATTACGGCAAAGGCAGAGTGATTGACGAGATAAAAAATTTTGATTATCCCGATAAAAAGATTGTGATAGATATATTGGAAAAACTGAAAATGGTAATTTATCCGGGATATTACCGCAACAGCAATTACAGAACATATACCGTCAGAAACAATATTTCTATCATTTTGGAAGATATTATTTATAATCTTATCAAGCAGATAGCCATTGTCCTGAAATACACCCCTGCATACAGAGAAGCGGACAGTGCCGTTATTAACGAAACATCTGAAAGGATAACCTTTGCATTTCTGGAAAAAATGCCGAAGATAAGGGAATATATCGAAACGGATATTGATGCTGCCTATGACGGTGATCCTGCCGCCTATAACAAAGATGAAATTATATGCAGTTATCCGGGATTGTTTGCCATATTTACCAATAGGATAGCCCATGAGTTGTTTCTGCTTGGTGTACCGCTGATTCCGAGAATCATGACAGAATATGCCCATAGTCTTACGGGTATCGACATTCACCCCGGAACGACCATTGGAAAATATTTCTTTATCGACCACGGAACAGGTATCGTTATAGGCGAAACGACTGTGATAGGCGATAATGTCAAGATATATCAGGGTGTGACATTGGGTGCACTTTCCACAAGAGGCGGTCAGAATCTCAGAGGTAAAAAAAGACATCCGACTATCTGTGACAATGTGACGATATATTCAGGTGCATCTATTTTAGGCGGTGAAACGGTTGTCGGAAAAGGCGTTGTAGTAGGCGGTAATGCCTTTATTACGACATCTATTCCCGAAGGTGCAAAAGTCAGCGTGAAAAGTCAGGAATTGACTTTCAATTACGATTCATCAAGACCTGTTGAACGCAAGGAAGTGGAACTTGATGAAGCATGGTATTATATGATTTGACTATTACAGCATATAGGAATTTCCGATAATGTGAATGAAAATTTTTTCTTGACAAAATTGTTTGTATATGAGATAATACAGTACATAAAGCCTACTAAATACATAGGCAATATAAGAATTGCCCGAAAGGGAGAATCCATGAATGAATACGTATAAGAAAATCACAGAGCTTATCGGAAAAACTCCGCTTTTGGAATTGGAAACTGTCAGTAAAAGAACAGGAACAATGATTTTGGGTAAGCTCGAATATTTCAATCCTGCCGGAAGTGTCAAGGACAGAATTGCAAAAGCTATGATTGATGATGCCGAAGAAAAGGGACTTTTAAAGCCCGATTCGGTTATCATAGAGCCGACAAGCGGCAATACAGGCATAGGACTTGCAGCAGTAGCAGCGGCAAGGGGATATAAAGTTATTCTGACAATGCCCGAAACCATGAGCATTGAAAGAAGAAATCTTTTGAAAGCCTATGGTGCGAAAGTAGTTTTGACAGAGGGTATCAAGGGCATGAAAGGTGCCATTGAAAAAGCACAGGAGCTTGCAGCCCAAAATGTACACAGTTTTATTCCGAGTCAGTTTACCAACAGTGCCAATCCGAAAGTACATTATGATACAACAGGTCCGGAAATATGGAACGACACTGACGGAAAAGTGGATATTTTCGTTGCAGGTATCGGCACAGGCGGTACCATTTCGGGTGCAGGAAAATATCTGAAAAGTAAAAATCCGAATATCAAGATAGTAGCTGTTGAGCCGGCAGGTTCGGCAGTGCTTTCGGGTAAAAAGCCCGGTCCGCATAAAATACAGGGTATCGGTGCAGGATTTGTACCTGAAACACTTGACACCGATATATATGATGAAATTATCAGCGTCACAAATGAAGATGCCTTCAAAACGGGCAGGGAACTTGCCAAAAAAGAGGGAATCCTTGCCGGGATATCTTCGGGAGCTGCAGTGTGGGCGGCTGGGGAACTGGCAAAACGTCCTGAAAATAAAGGAAAAATCATTGTAGCGATACTTCCCGATACAGGTGAAAGATACTTGTCAACGGCAATGTTTTCATTATGAAAAAAAGAGGTAATTAAAATGTTTGTTTACAGAAATGCAAATTGGAATCATGTATTTTCATGCTGTATGTGTTGTTGTAGTGACACAGACGGCTTTTGAAGTGTTGTATGCAAGAGGAAAAAATATTTCCCATATCTTGCCGTCTGTCTGATTTTTCGTACAGACGGTATTTTTTATGTCTGAAAGGAGATATTTATGATAGAAACACAGGAAAGTATTACGGCAAAATTGTGTTCCTTTGCCCGTGCGTGTCATTCAAACGTCGGGCGAAAGAAAATATTTGATGATTACCTTGCCTATGACCTCATGGGCAAACAGGAATTTGAAAAAATCGGTCATCTGATACAGAATGATTTTGATTTGAGAAATACAGACGAAAACGAGGATTTTGAAACAGAGCGTATATTTTCCGAACTTAACCGCTATATTGCCCCCATACCGCTTTCAAGAATCGCATTTGCAGAGCAGAAACTTCTTGAATTTGCGGAAAAATATAAAAAATGTCAGTATGTGATATGCGGTGCGGGAATGGATACCTTTGCATTCAGGAATGATAATGCAAATATAAAAATATTTGAGCTTGACCACCCCGATACAGGCAGATACAAGCGTGAAAGAATACAGGAATTGGAATGGAATATTCCGAAAAATCTTGTATTTGTACCGATAGATTTTTCAAAAGATGATATGAATGAGGAATTGCTGAAAGCAGGTTTTAATCCCGATATACCGTCATTTTTCGCTATTTTGGGAGTTTCGTATTATCTGACACTTCCCGTTTTTGAACAGACCATTAAAAAGATAAGTGAATTGTGCAGGGCGGAGGGAAAAATCGTATTTGATTATCCCGATGAAACGACTCTCAGAGAAAAAAATGCCGAAAGAGTGCATACCCTTGCGGATATTACCGAAAAACTCGGTGAAAAAATGCTTCACGGATATTCATTTGCGGAAGTGAATTCTGTGCTTGACAAGTACGGTTTTGAAATAGAAGACCATGAAACACCCCAAATGATACAGAAACATTATTTTGATGGCAGAGATGACGGAATAAAAGCATTTGAGAATATACATTTCATGCTGGCATACAGGGAGGAATCTCAATGAAAAAAATAGCAAGTTTTACGGTCAATCACAATATTCTTGAAAAGGGCATCTATATTTCACGCATTGACGGAGATATTGTGACCTACGATATAAGAATGAAAAAGCCAAATAATGGGGATTATCTCGGAAACGGTGAACTTCATACAATTGAACATCTTTTTGCTACATTCGCACGAAACAGTGAATTTTCCGATTCCGTTATCTATGTCGGACCTATGGGGTGCCGTACAGGATTTTATCTGTTGTTAAGGGATAATATTTCACATGAACAGGCAATAGGACTTGTCAGGGACAGTTTTCAGTTTATAGCCGATTTTGAGGGAGCAATCCCCGGCAGTAAAAAAGAGGAATGCGGCAATTATCTCGAACATGACCTTGCCGGTGCCAAAAAGACAGCAAATGATATGCTGAATGTACTTGAAAATTACAGTGAAAAAAAATTGAGTTATAAGGAGTAATCATTATGTCAGAATATAAAAATATCGAATCAGCCCTTATTCACGGGGGCATTTACGGAGATGAATATACAAAGGCAGTCAATGTGCCTATTTATCAGACTTCCACTTATGAGCAGAGCGGTATTGGCGAAACACCCAAATGGGAATATTCCCGTACAGGAAATCCCACCCGTGCCGCATTGGAAGCCCTTATTGCAGAACTTGAAAGCGGAACATCAGGTTTTGCCTTTGCCTCGGGAATGGCGGCAATTACGGCTGTATTGAGTTTATTCCATACAGGTGATAAAATTCTCATTTCAAGTAATGTTTACGGCGGTACATTCCGTGTACTTGATAAGATTTTCAGTAATTTCGGAATCGGCTATTCCATTGAAGATACAACGAATATTCCCGAATTGGAAAAGAAAATTACGCCTGATGTCAAAGCCGTTCTTGTTGAAAGTCCTGCCAATCCGCTTCTGACAGTGACGGATTTGAAAGCCGTTGCCGATATCGCAAAAAAACATCACATTCTTTCCATAGTAGATAACACGTTTATGACACCGTATCTGCAAAGACCGATTGAACTCGGTATTGATATTGTCATTCACAGTGCAACGAAATATCTCGGCGGTCACAGTGATGTTGTGGCAGGTCTTGTTGTCGTGAATGACGATGACCTTGCAAAGAAACTTGCTTTCATACAGAATTCAACAGGCGGTGTGCTTGCCCCCTTTGACAGCTTTTTACTGATAAGAGGAATAAAGACACTTGCAGTACGTCTTGACCGTCATGTTGAAAATGCCGAAAAAGCGGCTCATTTTCTGAAAGAGCATAAGGCAGTCAAAAAAGTGTATTATCCCGGACTTCCTGATGCTCAGGGTTATGAGATAAATAAAAAACAGGCTAAAAACGGCGGTGTGATGATTTCATTTGAATTGTACGAAAATTATAATATCAGGAAATTTTTCAAGTCGCTGAAATTCGTGGCATTGGCAGAAAGTCTTGGCGGCGTGGAAAGTCTTGTATGCCACCCCGCCACCATGACACACGCATCTATACCGTATGAAATTCGCCAGAAAATAGGCATTACAGACGGTCTTATCCGTCTTTCGATAGGCATTGAAAATATTGATGATATCCTGTCGGATATTGCACAGGCTATTGCAGAAAGTGAGGAATAATTGATGGCGCTCTATAATGATATGCAGGAATTGATTGGCAATACTCCCCTTGTAAGATTGAATCACATTGATTTGCCCGATGGTGTAAAACTTTATGCAAAATTGGAATTGTTCAATCCGTCAGGCAGTGTCAAGGACAGAATCGGCAAATACATGATAGAAGATGCCGAAAAAAAAGGTATTCTCAAAAAAGGCAGTCAGAGGATATAAAATTATATTTGTCGTTCCTACGAAGTTTTCACAGGAAAAACAGACTTTGTTAAGAGCATTAGGGGCGGAAATTGTCAATACTCCCCGTGAGGGCGGTATGCTTGGGGCATGGGCAAAGGCGGAAGAAATCCGTCAATCCATTCCGAATGCTGTCACTCTTGAACAATTCAAAAATCCTGCCAATCCCCTTGCACACTATGAAACAACGGGAAAAGAAATTTATGAGGATTTGCAGGGAAATATTGATTATCTTGTAGCAGGTGCAGGCAGTGGCGGTACATATTCGGGTGTCGTGAGATATCTCAAAGAGAAAAATAATGATATTGTGGGAGTGCTTGCCGATCCTGTCGGTTCGACTATGGGCGGCGGTGAACATGGTGATTATAATATTGAGGGTATCGGAAATGATTTTATTGCCGATACAATGGATATGACATTGGTTGACACGGTTATCAAAATGACAGATGACGAGGCTTTTGAAAATGCGAAAGAACTTGCCAAAAAAGAGGGTATATTTGCAGGTTCGTCATCGGGAGCAGCCCTTGCAGCAGCCAAAAAGCTGATTGCAGGCGGGGCAAAAGGCAATATTGTTGTTATTTTCCCCGACAGGGGCGACAGGTATTTTACAAAAAATTTATATGAATAAGGGTGTACTATGACATTACAACAGATACATTATGCAATTACCATATCGGAACAGGGTTCTTTCAATAAGGCAAGTGAGATATTGTATATCTCTCAGCCGTCTTTGACGGAATCCGTCAGGGAACTTGAAAAAGAGCTTAATATCTCTATTTTTCATAGAAGCGGCAGGGGAGTCACATTGACAAGTGACGGCATGGAATTTATTTCCTATGCCCGTGAGCTGTACCGTCAGTATGAAGTCATTTCCGAAAGGTACGGTGAAAACGGCAAAATAAAGAAAAAATTTGCCGTATCGACACAGCATTATTCCTTTGCAGTCAAGAGCTTTGTCGAACTGGTGAAACAGCTCAGTACAGATGAATATGAATTTGCCATAAGAGAAGTGCGTACACAAAAAGTTATTGATGATGTCAGTAATTTAAAGAGTGAAATAGGCGTTCTGTATCTGAGTGATTTCAATTTGCCTGTTATTACCAAACTTTTTCGTACAAATAAACTTGAATTTCACGAACTTATCACTTGTGATGCATACGTTTATTTGTGGAAAGGTCACCCCCTTGCACAGAAAAAAAGTATCCGTTTTGATGAATTGGCAGAGTATCCAAGTTTATCGTTTGAACAGGGCGGAAACGGTTCTGTATATTTTGCAGAGGAGATACTCAGCAATCATCAGTATCCACGCACAATCAAAGCGACTGACAGGGCAACTATGCTGAATCTGATGGTAGGATTGAACGGTTATACACTTTGTTCGGGAATTATTTGTGAGGAGCTTAACGGCGGTGATTTTATAGCCGTACCGTTTGAGCCTGACGGCGAACACAAGGGCGGTAAGATGAAAATAGGCTATATTACCAAAAAGAATATACATCTGAGCAGAGTGGGAAAAATGTATATTGAGGAACTTGAAAAATATTTAGGAGTGCAAAATGAAGATAATTGACTTTCATGCACATATCTATCCCCCGAAAATAGCGGAAAAAGCCTCTCTTTCAACGGGGGATTTCTATGATATAAAGCCTGCTCACACAGGTACGGGGGAAGAATTATTGTCTGTCGGCAAAAATGCAGGCATATCGGAATTTGTATTGCTGCCCGTTGCAACAAAGCCCGAACAGGTACATCATATCAATCAATTCATTCTTGATGAAGTAAAATTACACAGTGAATTTCACGGATTCGGGACACTTCACCCTGACAATGAAAATATGCCTGCCGAAACGGATTTTATCATTAAATCGGGCTTGCAGGGGATAAAGCTTCATCCTGATACACAGCGTTTCAATATGGACGACAGGAGATTATTTGAAATATTCGATTATATGCAAGGAAAAATCCCTTTGCTCGTTCATTGCGGTGACAAGAGATATGATTATTCTCACCCACGCAGACTTAAAAATATCATTGATAATTTTCCGCATTTGCAGGTGATAGCCGCCCATCTTGGCGGCTGGTCGCTTTTTGAAGAAGGTTTTGAAATTCTCAAAGATACGGATTGTTATTTGGATATTTCAAGTACCATGATGTTTTTATCTCCCGAACAGGTGACGAAATACATTCACGGCTACGGAGCAGAACGAATTTTATTTGGAACGGATTTTCCTTTATGGAGTCCCGTTGATGAAGTGGACAGATTTCATAAACTCAATCTGACGGCAGAGGAATTTGAAAAAATCGCTTATAAAAATGCCGTTGATATACTGAATGAGTAATAGGCTGTACCTATTACCTATAATACCTATCAGATATTAGACAAATAAAGAAACCCATGATATAATAAGCACATCAAAAACAGAGAGGAGTAAATCGCCATGACAAGGATAACTGAAATGTGTATAAGCTGTTGTATGATGCAGAAGGCATTTTTAAATGTCAGGGCTTGGTGTGCTTTCCGAATGTGACGGTATATTTTTCTCACACGGAAAGTCAACAGTGACTTTCCTTTTTTAATGCTATTTTGGGGGAGAAGTGAATTATGAGAAACAATGAAAAAATCAAATATGCCGCCATGACAGCGATGTTTGCGGCACTTATCACTGTAACGACAGCATATGTCAAAATTCCTGCTCCATTGGGTTATGCTCATGCAGGTGACAGTATGATATATCTTTCGGCAAGCGTTTTGCCCGGTCCGCTCGGATTTGCGGCAGCAGCTATCGGCGGAGGTCTTGCAGATTTATTGGCAGGCTATCCACAATGGGCTGTCCCGACGGCAATTATAAAAGCTTTGAATGTACTTCCGTTTTTTCTGTTGAAGCATTTTTTGAAAGACAGTCCGAAATTGGAAAAAATTATCAGTTTGCCAAATTTGCTTATGCTGATACCTACAACGATCGTTACAATAGGCGGTTATTTTATAGCAAATGCCTTGCTTTATGATATATCGGCAGCGATTGGAGAAATACTTCCGAATCTCATTCAGGCGGGCATTGGTGCAGTACTGTTTGTGATACTCGGAAAAAGTCTTGACGCTGCCAATTTCAAATCAAATATATTGTCCGTGAGAAAGGAAAAAAGACATGAAGCATAGAAAATTAACAGCACTTTTATTTGTCGTAACACTTGGTCTTATGAGTTTAACATCCTGTACAAACAGTGTATCGGGTTATGATACGAATTCATCTTCGGTATCAGACAGTGAAAAGAGCTGCTGCCATGAGAAAAAAGATGACACCTCAAAGCCTGACTGCTGTAAAGATAAAGAAGAATCACATATCCCCGACTGCTGCGGAGAATAAATTTCAACCATGAAAGGAAAAATTGATATGAAAAAGAAAATCATAGCCGCACTTATAGCGGCACTTACAATAACAGCCTTTGCAGGCTGTAATGACGTTTCCGAAAATAAAACATCAAGTAACGATAATTCCACTTCAGCAAGTACAGTATCAAATTCACTTGAAAAAACAAGTTTTAATCTGGGACACCTCAATTCAACGGCACATCTTCTCGGATTTGTCGCAAAAGAGGAAGGCTATTTTGAAGAAGAAGGACTTGATGTGACACTTACGTTATTTTCATCAGCGGCAGAGCTTTCAACCGGCTTGGAATCTGAAAAATTGGACGTTGCCTTTATCGGTTCCGTACCGTCAATTACTTTTCAGAGTAAAGGACATGATTTGACTATCTTTGGCGGTGCCATGACAAACGGTCACGGTTATGTTATCAAACCCGAATATGTTGAGGGATTGAGTGAATGGGACGTTTCCATTCTGAAAGGCAGAAATGTCGCTTCCGTCAAAAACAGCGTACAGGATGCCGAATTGCAGATACTTCTCAAAGATAAGAAAATTGAGATAGGCGAGGGGAAAGATAAAGTAAATATCGTTTATTTCGACAGTCAGAAAGATGCTTATAATGCCCTGCAGAATGACACGATTGACGCTGTATCGGCATATTCACCGTATACATCACTTGCCGAAAGTCAGGGATATAAAATAGTGTATCGCTGCTCGGAAGAACCTTTGCTTGAAAATCAGCCCTGCTGCCGTCAGGTAGCCGCAACAGAGGCTCTTGAAAAATATCCGAATTCCTACAAGGCATTTGAAAGGGCATTGATAAAAGCCTATAAATTCACTCAGGAGAATAAAGAACAGACTGTCAAAGATGTCAAGAAATACATTGACATTGAGGAAGATTTAATCAATACGGAATTGTATGGCGGTTACGGTACATCAGTTCCCGATCCCGACAAACAGGGCACAGTGGCTTTGAAAAATTCCATTGTAGAGCTTGGCTATACGGAAGATTATGATATAGATAAGCTCTATAATACAGATATTTATAAAAATGCCCTTGAAAGTCTTATTGCAGAAAATCCCGATGATAAAATCTATGAGGAATTGAAAAAGCATTTTGATGAATTTGAATGATATGAGATGAGTGTATATGAGTAAAATTGAAATAAATCACTTGACGGTAGATTATACCGAAAAGAAAAAGAGTTTTACAGCATTGAAAGATGTAAGCTTCTCCATTGAGGAGGGTGAATTTGTCAGTGTGATAGGCTCCAGCGGCTGCGGCAAAAGTACGCTTTTGAGTATATTGGAGGGTATCAATACCCCCACCGATGGCGAAATCCTTATCAACGGCGAAAAAATCAAGGGTACAGGCACGGACAGGGGAGTCGTATTTCAGCATTATTCCCTGTTTCCGTGGATGACTGCAAGAAAAAATGTTGCTTTCGGAATAAAGCAGGTCAACCATTCTGCAAGCCGTTCGGAGAGATATAAAATAGCGGATGAATTTCTCGATAAAGTTGGATTGGAGCAGTTCAAAAATAAATATCCGTCACAGCTTTCGGGCGGTATGCAGCAGAGAGTTGCTATTGCAAGGGCTTTGGCTATGGATACGGATATTTTACTGATGGACGAGCCTTTCGGAGCGATAGATGCGAAAAACCGCACTATTTTACAGGAATTATTGCTTGAACTCTGGGAAAATGCCACCCCACGAAAGACAGTTGTATTTGTCACACATGACATAGATGAATCCATACTTTTATCTGATAAAATCGTTATGATGACGGCAAATCCGGGACGTGTATACCGTGAACTGAAAGTTCCGTTTGAGCGTCCGAGAAATCGTGCCGAACTGGTTCAGACAAAGGAATACAACAAATTCAGAAATCATCTTTTATCGCTGTTTTACAGTGATATTGCAGATAAAATCGGCGGTGAGGAGGTCGTTTTGTAATGAATATACCCGCAAATACTATACAGGCAGTAAAGGCTGATACAAAAATCCATTCCGAGCTGAAAACAGAGTTTTTAAAGAGATATTTCAGAGTGGTTCACGGATTGTTTGCTGTACTTCTTCTGATACAATTTCTTCCCGACAAGCTCACAACAGAAACGTATGTTTCTTATGTGATATGGTTTGCAGTGGGAGTAGAAATTTTTACCCTTATTCTGTCGGGTTTCATCAAAAAAACGGCAAGTTTAAATCTCTTTACGGATATAGTCGGCTTTATATACGGACTTCTCATAGCATGGACACTGGCAACGGCTAAATTCAATCTGCTGAAAGCGGCATTATTTCCGCCGCCCGGAAAGGTTTTCTGGCAGTTCATCAGCGATTACGATAAAATTCTGGTGAATATACAAAGTTCGGTGGGAATTATCCTGCAAGGCTATTTATTGGCATTAGCCGTGGCGATACCGCTTGGATTATTTCTCGGCTGGAGTGCAAGGCTTGGAAGTGCCGCAACATATATATCAAAATTTTTAGGTGCGATACCGCCTATTGTATATATCCCCTATGGAATCGCACTCTTGCCGACATTCCGAAGTGTATCCGTATTTGTGATTTTTCTGGCGACATTCTGGCCTGTACTGGCAGGAACAATGAGCGGTGTCATGAACGTGGAAAAAAAGACGATAGATTCTGCAAAGGTCTTGAATGTTGGTAAATTTACAATGATGTTTTCGGTAATTCTCCCTGCATCGCTTCAGCAGATATTTATAGGCTGCAATCAGGGCTTGACAGTTTCATTTGTTTTGCTGACATCAGCCGAAATGATAGGAGCACAAAGCGGTCTGGGCTATTATATCAAGAATTATTCCGATTTCGGAGATTATACAAGAACGATAGTCGGCTTGATAGTAGTCGGAATTGTCATAGTGATCATATCATTTATTTTCAACAGCATACAGAAATATCTTCTCAGATGGAAACAGTGACGGAGGGCAGACATGAAAGAAATTATATGGCACGGCAGAGGCGGTCAGGGTGCATTTACAGCGTCAAGACTTCTCGGTGAGGCATACTCTTTAAAAGAAAATGCATACGTTTTGGCATTTCCGTCATTTGGTCCGGAACGCAGAGGAGCTCCAATCAGAGCTTTTACAAAGCTTGATGAAAAGCCCATAGGCAACCGCAGTGAAATTGCAAAAGCCGATTACAATATATATCTTGATGATACACTTTTCAATGAAAATTCTTTCAGCGAATTGAAATCAGACGGAATCATTCTGCTGAATACAAAGCAGAAAATTGACAGTGAAAGAGTTATCACCATTGACGGCAACAGTATCGCAGAAAAATATATTGGTCTGCCAATTACAAATACAATATTGCTTGGGGCATTGGCGGCAGTTTCGGGACTTGTTTCCCTTGAGGAGATCAATTCCGCCATCATGCAGACCATGCCGAAAAGACTTTATGAAAAAAATATCCCTGCCGTGAAAGCGGCATTCGAGGAGGTCATCAAATGAAACCGTTTCTCAGAGAGAAAGTCCCTGTCAATTTTGAGGACGTTCCCGACACGACTTCTTTTGAAGCGGGATATCTTGTGACAAAAAATGCAGGCTGGCGAAATGTCAGACCTGTGATAGATACAGCAAAATGTGTCGGGTGTCTGAATTGTTATCTTTACTGTCCCGATGGAGTAATATTCAAAAAAGACGGTAAAGTTGCCATAGATTATGATTTCTGCAAAGGGTGCGGAATATGTAAAAAAATATGCAAAGTCCAAGCGATAGAACTGGAGGCGGAAAAGTAATGGCAAAACAATTTTTATCAGGTGATGAAGCATTTGCCTATGGAATAAGGCTTGCAAGACCTCATGTTATATCCGCCTATCCAATCACACCGCAAACGATAGTCGTTGAAAAGCTGTCTGAATTTGTCGAGGACGGCAGTTTGAAATCCGAATTTATCCATGTAGAAAGCGAACATTCCGCTTTATCGTGTGCAATAGGGGCATCGTCAGTCGGTGCAAGGGCATTTACAGCAACTTCTTCACAAGGCTTGTTATATATGGCGGAATGTCTGCCGTATGCGGCAGGCGGAAGATTTCCGATCGTAATGATGAATGCCAATCGTTCCACGGCTCTCCCGTGGAATATATACGGTGACCAAAGGGATTCACTTTCGCAGCTTGACAGCGGCTGGATTCAGGCTTATGCAGAGAATGCACAAGAGGCTCTCGACCTTGCATTGCTGGGTTATTACATAGCTGAAAATAAAGCCGTGTCAACACCGTTTATGGCAAATCTTGACGGATTTGTTTTAACGCATACTTATGAAGTGGTTGACGTTCCCTCGCAGGAACAGGCAGATGAATTTTTACCGCTTTTTGAAACGGAAAATAAAATGTCACTTGAAAAGCCGAAAAATCTGGCATTTTCCGCAGGACCTGACACCAACAGCATTTTCAAATATAAAGAGCATATCGGCATACTGAATGCAAAATCTGTTATTGCGGAAGCTGAAGGGAAATTTGAAGCTATCTTCGGAAGAAAATATACAGGCTTGACGGAGAATTACCAAACAGAAGATGCCGATTATATTTTAATTACTCTCGGCAGTATATCGGGACTTGTCCGTGAAATCGTTGATAAACTGAGAAAAAACGGTGAAAAAGTCGGCTTGCTGAAGATAAGATATATGCGACCTTTTCCGAATGAAGAAATTGCACAGGCTGTAAAGAATGCAAAAGCCGTTGCCGTTCTTGAAAAGGATATTTCATTCGGAAATGAGGGTGCAGTTTATACAAATGTCAATTCCGCTCTGCAAAAGGCAGAAATCAATATTCCAAGTTCCAATTATATCGGCGGTCTGGGCGGAAAGAATATTTCTCCGCAGGAAATTGAAGATATATTTGCAGAGATAAAAAGCGGAATTTCAGATATAAAATTTTTGGGAATAGGGGGTGTCTGAATGGCAGTTACAGCAAAAACGCTCAATGAAACAGAATTTTTTTACGGACATAAAGCCTGTGCAGGCTGTGGCGGAAGTTTAGCCGTCAGGATTGCCTTGAAAGTTCTCGGTGAAAATGCCATAGCCGTTTTACCGGCAGGGTGTATGTCAGCGGTAGGATTTAATTTTCCGCAGTTGTGTTTCGGAAATAATGCGATTATCTCGACATTTGCAGGTACAGCGTCCATGCTGACAGGTGTACAGGCAGGCTTGAAGGCTCAGGGAATCACGGATTTCCAAGCAGTAGGCTTTGCAGGCGATGGCGGTACGGCTGATATCGGTATACAGGCACTTTCGGGAGCTATCGACAGAAATGATGATATTCTCTATATCTGTTATGACAATGAGGCTTATATGAATACAGGTATTCAGAAAAGTTCTTTGACACCGTTCGGTGCAAAAACAACTACAACCCCCGCAGGAAAGAATATCCACGGAAATATCCGTCCGAAGAAAAATATGTTTGAGATAGTGGCGGCACATGGGATTCCATATGCAGCTACCGCAAGTGTAGGCTATCTGAATGACTTTATGAAGAAAGTGGAAAAAGCCAAGAGTATCAAAGGCACAAAATATATTCATATATTGGCACCATGTCCGACAGGCTGGGGCATTAAGACCGATGAAACAGTTGAAATTGCCAAAGAAGTGGTCGATTGCGGATTGTGGTATCTTGCAGAATACGAAAACGGAAATTTCACTTTAAATCATAAGCCGAATGAATTTTCCGATATAGAAAAATATTTGAAAAAGCAGGCGAGATTTAAGCATCTGACAGATGGTGACATAGAGATAATCCGAAAATCCCGTGATGAAAAGTGGGAATATATCAATAAAAACTTTAAGTGAAAAAAGGAGTAATTGAAATGAGCAGAGATGTGAATAATAAATATTGGAACGAGGAATTGGAAACACTTCCCCGTGAAGAACTCGAAAAAAGACAGTTGGCAGATTTGCAGGAAATCGTAAAATTTGCCTATGACAATGCACCGTATTATAAGCGTTCCTTTGATGCGGCAGGCGTAAAGCCCGAAGATATCAAGACTTTGAAAGACATTCAGAAATTTCCTTTTATCAATAAGACCACTCAGAGAGATACGCAAGGTGTAGGCTCATTTTTGGGAGAACTGGCAGCCGTACCCGAAGAAGATGTTGTTTTCATTTCAACGTCATCGGGTTCAACGGGTGTTCCCACAATGAGTCCTTTTACCAAAAAGGATTTTGATGAATTTCAGGATACGGAAAGCCGCTGGTTCTGGCAGATAGGTATGCGTCCGACTGACAGATATGTTCATGCACTGAATTTTTCACTTTATGTAGGCGGTCCCGATGTTATCGGTGCACAGAATTTAGGTGCGTTGTGTATTTGGGGCGGTACACTTCCAAGTGAAAGACTGCTTTTTGTCTTGAAAACATATAAGCCAACTGTAATATGGACATCTCCGTCATACGCATGGCAGTTGGGCGAAAAGGCTCTCAAGAGCGGCATTGATCCGAAAAAAGACCTGAATATCAAGAAAATCATTGTAGCAGGTGAATTGGGCGGCTCTATTGACGCTACGAGAAAAGCGATTGAAGATATCTGGGGAGCGGAAGTATATGATTTCTACGGACTTTCGGATATATTCGGAGCTTGTGCAGCAATGTGCGAGGCAAAAGACGGTCTGCATATTGCAGAAAATCACATTCTTGTTGAAACCGTTGATATTCATACAGGTGAAGTGCTTGAGCCGGGACAG
>CADCJK010000045.1 GCA_902801715.1 uncultured Ruminococcus sp.
ATGAGCTTTCACTGAGAAAAGCCGATGCGGAAATGATTGAAATAGAGTAAAAGGAAAGGTGAAAAAAATGGCTGTAAAAATCGCTCTTGCCGGCAATCCCAACAGCGGTAAGACAACTTTATTCAATGCTTTGACGGGGGCAAATCAATTTGTCGGAAACTGGCCCGGTGTTACCGTTGAGAAAAAAGAGGGTAAACTGAAAAAACACAATGATGTCACGATAACGGACTTGCCGGGTATCTATTCTCTTTCACCGTACACGCCCGAAGAAATCGTTGCAAGAAATTATCTTGTTGACGAAAAGCCCGATGTAATTCTGAATATCGTTGATGCAAGCAACCTTGAAAGAAACTTGTATCTGACAACTCAGCTGGTTGAATTGGGCATACCTGTTGTCATTGCTCTCAACATGATGGACATTGTACGCAAAAACGGCGATACCATCAAAACGGAGGAACTTTCAAAGGCACTTGGCTGTAAAATAGTGCCAATATCGGCTTTAAAAGGTGACGGTGTGACGGCTGCCGCAGAAACTGCCATAGCTGCCGCCAAAGATGAAAAGACTGTTCCGCAGCATTCTTTTTCAGGTCCCGTTGAACACGCTGTCGCACATATTGAAGAAGCTGTACTGCACGATATGCCCGAAGAACAGCAGAGATGGTATGCCATCAAGATATTCG
This sequence comes from uncultured Ruminococcus sp., assembly GCA_902801715.1. Taxonomy (GTDB): domain Bacteria; phylum Bacillota; class Clostridia; order Oscillospirales; family Acutalibacteraceae; genus UBA1213. Next base: position 681 of record CADCJK010000045.1, read on the forward strand.
AGCGTGACGAAAAAATCATTGAAAAGCTCAAAATATCGGAAGAAAAATTGTCACACATTGAAAATGACATCAAAGCTGCCGAAACGGAATTGGATGATGATGCGGAAAGTATCATCACCAATGACAGATACGAGTATATTACAACCGTTCTGAAAAAATGCTATAAGAAAAAATCGGCGGGTGCCTTGACAATATCGGATAAAATTGACAGGGTGGTGACAAACCGTATTCTTGCATTGCCGATATTTGTGGCAATCATGTTTTTGATATATGCCTTTGTTATGATGCCTGTATCTATGCCGTGGGGCGACTCTCTCGGAACTATCGTGACAGACTGGGCAAATGACGGTGTATTCGGTGACGGCTGGTATCTTTTCGGAATAGGTCGTGAAGATTATAATTCTGCTATGGACGAGTATGCAGAGAAAAATATCTGGACAGACGAATTTAAAAACGAAATCAAAACTGCCGTTGACGCTGATGTTCTGGGAGCGGAAAATATTTATACCGCCATTGAGGACGGAAGTTATGAAGATTTCAATTCGGCTTATGAAACATACTCTGCTTCTGTTGAGGAATACTACACAGAAAAGAATATTGAATACACTTTCACGGATATCTATGACAGTGCAACAGGTGATGACGCTGAGGATTTGCCCGATAATGCGGAATACGGTGTATGGATACCCGGCATACCGGCACTTCTGAAACCGCTTTTTGCCAATACTCCCCAATGGCTGCAAGGTCTTGTATTTAACGGTATCATAAAAGGGATACTGTTTTTGTTCCTTGCAATACTCGAATCATGCGGATATATGGCAAGAATTGCATTTATACTTGACCGTGTGTTCAGGCGTTTCGGACTTTCGGGAAAGTCTTTTATACCAATGCTTGTCGGTTCAGGCTGCGGCATACCCGGAATCATGGCTTCAAGGACTATCGAAAGTCAGCGTGACAGACGCATGACAATTATGACCACCACATTTATACCATGCGGTGCAAAATTACCCATCATTGCACTTCTGACAGCTGCACTTTTCGGGGGTGCATGGTGGGTAGCACCAAGTGCCTATTTCTTGGGCGTTGCGGCAATCATTATTTCAGGAATTATGCTGAAAAAGACAAAGATGTTTGCAGGCGATCCGGCACCGTTTGTCATGGAACTTCCTGCCTATCATCTGCCGACATTCGGCAATGTCATGCGTTCCGTATGGGAAAGAGCATGGTCTTTCATCAAGAAAGCAGGCACAATCATTTTACTTTCCTCTGTATTGATATGGCTTTTGAATTCTCTCGGCTGGGTAAACGGTACATTCGGCTATTATACGGAATTTGGTGATGACGGTGTAAGCATTCTTTCGGCAATAGGCAATTCTGTTTGCTGGATATTCGCACCTCTGGGATTCGGAAACTCAACGGCAACTGTTGCAACTGTTATGGGACTTGTCGCAAAAGAAGAAGTGGTAGGCGTATTCGGTGTACTTGACTTTGAAGGACTGACACCGCTCGCAGGATATGCTTTCCTTGCATTTAATTTGTTGTGTGCACCGTGCTTTGCGGCTATCGGTGCAATCCGCAGAGAAATGAACAATCCGAAATGGACGCTTTTTGCCATCGGCTATCAATGTGTATTTGCATACGCTGTATCTTTGATGATATTCCAGATAGGCAGTATCTTCACTGGCAGTGTGAATATTATCGGTCTGATATTTGCCCTTGCAGTGTTGGGATTCATGTGCTATATGCTGTTCAGACCTGCCCCGAAAGAGAAATTACATCATCACGCTGCATAAGGAGTGAAAAGCCGTGTTTGAATTCATCTCACAAAATCTTTCGACAATTATTATATCAGCCGTTGTTTTTGCAGTCATTATTCTTGATATCGTTTATTTGGTACGCAGAAAAAAACAGGGCAAAAATATATGTGAATGCAGCGGCTGTAACGGCAGTTGTTCAGGCTGTTCGGGACAGTGCGGCAACAATAATCATTGTTGATAAATACTTTTATCGGACACTTCCCAAATGATATCTAAAAAAACAGAGTCTGCAATATGTTTGCAGGCTCTGCTTTTTTCTATATAGAATGAACATTTGTCATTCTGAAGATTCCTCGCTTTGTTTGGAATCGTCGTTATCTTTATCATCTGAAATTTCGGTGCTGTTGGATTTATGTTTTGATTTGGCTTTTGCTTTCAGTTTTCTGATACAGGCTCTTATGTATAAGAATTTATGTTTGTGCTTTCTGCGGATTTTAACGGCAGATTCACTTTGATTGAAGTCACTGTCATTTTTATTATCTGAAATTTTGGTTTTGCCGGATTTATATTTTGCTTTCAGTTTTCTGATACAGGCTCTTATGTATAGGAATTTGTGTCTGTGCTTTCTGCGGATATTTTCAACGGCAGAGGGAAGTTCTATGACAGACTGGTCTGTTTCTTCAAGCCTTGCCTGCAATCTGTATTTTCTGACATAGCTTACGGCAAATCCAAGCAGCAGCCAGAATATATATACCCTATAAGAGATATCCGCAAGCAGTGCCAATTCAAACATGGAATAAACGGCATAGGCGATACAGAATGCCGTCAGAAGTACAGGGACACTGCCGTCGTCACGGCATTTTTTCTTATATTGAAAAATGGTTTTCAAGATATCCTTGGCAGTTACAATAGAAAATACTATGAACAGATTCAGTCCTATCAGTCCGTAGCTGATGAGTATGGTGAGCAGTCCGTTGTGGAAGTCACTGTATCGGAGTCCGCCTATATATGAATTGGCATAGTCAACGATATTTGCCTTGCCGATTCCCATAACGGGGAAAAGTTCAAACATTTCGACAGCCTGTGTCCATACTCTGAAACGCCCGCTGTCAATGTTTTTATTTTCATGACCGAAAACATTTCCTTTGTATTCGTCGTCCGTCAAGCCGACCATGCCGTCCTCTTTCACTACACCCGTGGAAAATTCAGACGGAGAGTGTCCGGAAGTGATTGCAAGGGATACCTGACTCTGCGTGATGACTCTGAAAAATATGAGTGAAGTTATGATTACAACGAATGAAAGGGCGGTTGCCGCTATTCTGAGGATAAAGCCATGCATACGTTTTTTTCCGAAGTCCCTGAACATGATATAGAACATCACAAATGAACAGTATGTGACGAGAAACAGCAAAGCCGCATTGGAGTCCGTCAGGAACAGTGACAGTGCATTTACCGCAATACAGGACAGATAGAATATTTTTCTTTTTACGGAAAGCTGTTTTTGGGCTCTTGTGATTCTCCAGAGGATATGGCAGGCGATAATTGCCATGGCACTGTAGAATCCGGCAACATTGGCATTGAAAAGTATTCCTATAAATCTGCTTTCATGCAGAATGAAGTAAAGTCCCTTCCATTCAAAGCCTTTGGGGAACATGACAAGTCCTATGAATCCTATAAGCATCATAACGGTTGTCATGCTCACGATGAACAGCAGAATTCTTTTGATTTCCCTTTGACAGCGGATATTGCTTTTTTCGGAGTAAAGTCCGTATATCTGAAAGAAATAGACAGCCATGAAGTAGACGACAATCAGATTATCGGCTAAATTTCTTTCCCGGTGCAGCATGACCGTAAAAGCAGCCGCTCCCAGAAACAGATAGATGATTTTTCGGTATCGGATACGCTGTATGCCCTTTTTGATGATCAATTTATAGATAAAAAGATACATTGACCAAAGCATGATAATTCCCATCGTGATATTCGATACTCTTTCGATTCCGAAAAACAGTGCCCCAAACAATACAAATCTGAAACATTCCATACTGTTGAAGAAATTTTTAAGATAATTTCCGATTTTGCCCAATATCTGCATACGACCACTTCTTTTCATTTTTATTATAGTATATAATGATTTTGACCAAAATTCAATGAATAAAAATGCAAATTAAAAAAAATGTCAAAATCACCCGAAAAATGATATTGCAATAGAGAAAAAGTGTATTTAATGGTAAAAAAATAAGCTGCCTGCCAATCAACAGACAGCTTATTTGAATTTATTTGAGTACGCTGATTAATACACCGGCGGCAACAGCCGAACCGATAACACCTGCTACATTAGGTCCCATAGCGTGCATAAGGAGGAAGTTGGCGGGATTTTCTTCCTGACCGACTTTCTGTGAAATTCTTGCAGCCATAGGAACTGCCGAAACGCCTGCCGAGCCGATAAGGGGATTAACTTTTCCGTGAGTAGCCCAGCACATGAGCTTTCCGAACAGAACGCCGCAAGCCGTTCCGAAACAGAAGGCAATCAAGCCGAGGGCAATAATTCCGAGAGTTTTCGGAGTAAGGAAAAGCGTACCGCTTGCCGTTGCACCGACTGTAGTTCCAAGGAATATTGTAACGATATTCATGAGTTCATTCTGAGCAGTCTTTGCGATTCTGTCAACGACACCGCTTTCTTTAAAGAGATTGCCGAGCATGAGCATACCGACAAGGGGAGCTGCATCGGGAAGAAGAATTGCAACAAGCACTACAACAACGATTGGGAAAATAATTTTTTCGAGTTTTGAAACAGGTCTGAGCTGTTCCATGACAATGGAACGCTCTTTTTTAGTCGTGAGAAGCTTCATGATGGGGGGCTGTATAATCGGTACCAATGCCATATAGGAATATGCCGCAACAGCGATAGGTCCGAGAAGTTCAGGGGCAAGCTGTGAAGTGACAAATATGGCGGTAGGACCGTCAGCACCGCCTATGATGGCGATAGAGCCTGCCTCTTTGGGAGCAAAATTCAGGAAAGTTGCACCGATGAAAGTAATAAATATACCGATTTGTGCAGCCGCTCCAAGCAAAAAGCTCTTAGGATTGGCGATAAGCGGACCGAAATCCGTCATAGCACCGATACCAAGGAATATGAGCGGCGGGAAGATTCCCAGATGTACCCCCTGATACAAGTAATAGAATAATCCGCCGTTTTCAGTGACGTTGTAATATGTCACGCCATCCAGTACACTTGTCGTATAGGAGGCAGGATCAAGATTGGCAGCCTGAAGCTGTTCCAATGTCATAAGCTGAGTAGAGGGATTTCCCATAATGCCGGGGAATATATTGACCAGCATCATGCCGAATGCGATAGGCAAAAGCAAAAGCGGTTCATACTGTTTTTTGATTGCCAAAAACATCAATACAAATGATATCAGTATCATGACATAGTTCTGCCAGTCGAGAGATGCCAGACCTGATGACTTATAGAGATTCAAAATTATCTGTCCGAGCTGATGTAAAATTTCCATTCGATTTCGTCCTTTCTGTTTGATTCAACACATCAATTATGCATTGTGCATTATTAAAACGGTCTTGTATTTTCAGCAATGCCCGCATTGCCCCAAGAAGAACGAATGGAACGGGAACGCTTGATATTTTTGATTTTATGGGGTTTCGAGCCGTAAAGGGAATCAACAGCCGCTGCAATAACGGCAATGACTTCATCGGGGATTTCATTGCTTGTCATTTCTTCTATTTCCTCACGTGTGACGGATTTCACTTTCGGAGTTTCGGAGTCATTTTTGACAGCTTGTTTTTTTGAAACGGCATTCTGTGCAAACTGTATGATTTTTCCGTAGAGGGTGATAATGACAATCAAAAGTACCAGTACGACAAAAACAATGACAAAGCCCGCTATAAGCAGAGTAAGAGCCAAATTCAGATTTTCCATTTCATCTACCGCCCTTTTTTATATCAGTGCACAAACGGCATCGCCCATTTCAACGGTGGAAACTTTTGTTGTACCGTCTGTGTAAATATCGGGAGTCCTGTATGTTTTGAGCACTTCTGCGACTGCATTTTCAATAGCATCGGCAGCTTTCGGCTCATCAAGTGAATATCTCAGCATCATGGCAACGGAAAGTATCGTTGCAAGGGGATTGGCAATACCCTGACCGGCAATATCGGGGGCTGAGCCGTGAATGGGTTCATACATACCGAGTTTGGAGCTGTTCAGACTTGCGGAAGCCAGCATTCCTATTGAACCACTTATCATGGAAGCCTCATCTGAAAGGATATCACCGAATATATTGGAAGTTACGATGACATCAAACTGTTTCGGATTTCTGACAAGCTGCATGGCACAGTTGTCTACATACAAGTGATTGAGTTCCACTTCGGGATATTCTTTGGAAAGCTCTATCATGGTAGCTCTCCAGAGTCTTGAAGAATCAAGGACATTTGCCTTGTCAACGCTTGTGAGTTTCTTGTTTCTTTTCATAGCCATGTCAAAAGCGACTCTGCCGATACGTTCAATTTCTTTTACATTGTATTTTTCCGTATCGTAAGCGGCTTTTACACCATCTTCTTCAAACTGTCCTCTTTTGCCGAAGTAAATGCCGCCTGTCAGTTCTCTTACAATCATGATATCCATAGCATCGCCTATGATTTCACTTTTGAGCGGTGAGGCATTTCTGAGCTGTTCAAAGATAACTGCCGGACGAAGATTGGCGAAAAGTCCCAAAGCCCCTCTGATACCGAGCAAGCCTGCTTCAGGGCGGTTATTGCCGGGCTGAGTGTCCCATTTAGGACCGCCTACTGCTCCCAAAAGTACGGAATCGGAAGCCTTGCACTTGTCGATAGTTTCCTGCGGCAGCGGAACGCCTGTTGCATCAATGGCACAGCCGCCCAAAAGTGCCTCTGTATAGGTCACTTTAAAGTTAAATTTTTCAGCAGTCCTGTCAAGTACCTTTACGGCTTCATTGACGATTTCGGGACCGATACCGTCACCCTTGAGCAAAGTGATATTGTAGTTCTTCATTTTAAAAAAATCCCCTTTTAACATTTTTTATTCAGCATTATGCTGATTCTCCAATATAAATTATAAATCTCTTTGAATGATTAGTCAAGAAGTATTTTAAAGCATAACGGACACATTATTTTTTCTGAACCAATAATCAAGCTGTATGAGATATGCCAATATTTGCGGTGCTTTCATCAACTGCCCGTACCATGGGGAAGATATCTTTTCGGGATAGTCTATAATAGCCTGTACACCGTCTTTATCAAGAAATTCATTTAACGGAGATGTTTTATCCGAAAGGATTTCTTTCACCCTGTCGGCACAGAGTTTAAAATAAATCGGATTGTGCGTTTTGGGATAGGGACTTTTCTTTCTGTCGATAATGCTGTCAGGCAGATATCCCCTGAAAGCTTCACGGACAATGCCTTTTTCACGACCGTTAAGGGCTTTGATATCCCAGGGCAGATTATAGGCATATTCCGCTATCCTGTAATCGCAGAAAGGCACTCTCACTTCCAGACCGTTATACATACTTGTTCTGTCTTTCCTGTCAAGGAGATTCTGCATGAACCAGTAGAAGTTTAAATTGAACATTTCTCTCATGCGTTTATCGAGTGGGGTATCTGTTGAAAGTTTATCGGTATTTTTGCAGGTGTCGAGATATTTTTCACGGACATATTCCTCACCTTTCGGCAGAAAGCCTTTTGTGATGACAGAACGTCTGATATCAAGCGACCTTGCCCATGGGAAACAATCTTCAAATAGTATATCTTTATTGTGATACCAGGGGTATCCGCCAAAAAGTTCATCTGCACATTCGCCCGAAAGTCCGACAGTAAAATCTTCTTTTATCTTTCCGCAAAAGAGTAAAAGTGAACTGTCAACATCAGCCATGGCAGGCATATCCCTTGCATCAACGGCTTTTTCAAGGGCATAGAATAAGTCTGTATTGTCTATCACAACATTATGGTGACTGGAATCAATATGATTCACCATGATATCAATGAATTCGCTGTCGGGAGTCGGCTGAAAAAGGCTTTTCTGAAAATACTTTGCATTGTCGGTATAGTCAACGGAATAAGTGTCTATGGGGGGAAGTCCGTGTTTTTGATTGTAGTTTGCAGCGATATAGGAAATGATACTCGAATCCAGTCCGCCTGACAGGAAACAGCACAGCGGCACATCTGAAACCAACTGTCTTTCAACGGAATCTGTCAGAAGTTCTCTTACTTCGACCATGCTTTGATTTACATCTGAAGTATGTTCTTTAGCTTTCAGCGTGAAATATCTTTTTCGGGTGAGTGTTTTGCCGTCATAGAATGCACATTCTCCCGGCAAAATTTCATTTATGCCTTTAAAAATGCCCTGACCGAGTGTTCTGCCGGGTAACATGAAGAATAATTCCATCAAGCCTTGTTCATCGACAACGGGCTTGACAAGCGGATTGGCAAGAAGTGTTTTTATCTCCGAACCGAAAAGCAGACCGCTTTCATATTGATAGAAAAACAGCGGTTTCACGCCTATTCTGTCACGGGCAAGAAAAAGTGTTTTTTCATTTTCGTCATAGATTCCAAAGGCGAATATACCGTTGAGTTGGTCAAGGCATTTTTCACCCCATTTCATGTAGGCGGATAAAACGACTTCCGTGTCGCTTTTGGTATTGAATTTGTAGCCGTATGAAATGAGTTCATTTCTGATTTCATCGGTATTGTAGAGTTCACCATTGTAGGCAATCGTGCAGACTTTTCCGTCATGTTTTTTGGACATGGGCTGTCTGCCGTTGGCAACGTCTATGACGGCAAGCCGTCTGTGAATCAGGCATACAGGCGAATGGATATAAATTCCGCTGTCATCAGGACCACGCCTTTCAAGAGTTTTGGACATATCGTTTAAAATTTTCTCTTTATGGGTGAAATTCACGTTTTTGTCAAACCAACCGGCTATTCCGCACATATAAATCACTCTCCTGAATATTATTATATTCACGTTTTAACGGCTTTGATACAGAGTAGATTTAAAAGTTGGGAATAGCCGATTTTTGAAAATCAAAAAATCGTCTTTTGCCTACTCCAAAATACCTCTTGAGAGATTATAATATAAACATCAAATTCAAGAGAGGATGTTTTAAAGTGAAAAGAGTTTCAGGAGCAATGTTGGTGGTTGGTTTTATATTGACAATCAGTTACTTTGTTGCAAAATACACATCTATGTTTTGGGGAGTTTTGGTTCTTGCGGGCATGATGTTGGTGATAGGAAAGATATTGACCATGAACCTTTCAAGAGAAACGGCAAGAAAAAACGGCAATCTGGCAGAAAGCATTGAATTTTACGGTGACAAAATGAGTTTCACCATGAGCAACAAGAAAGTTATCAATGTAAAAAAGGCAGATATCAGTAAGGTCATTAACTATAAATATGAAATGGGATACAGATTCTATCTGAATGACGGTACAGTGATTTATTATGATTTTGGTCAGAATCTCTTTACGGACAAAGATATCACGGCACTTGTCAATGAATTGAATTTCCCGAATGCAAAGTTTGAAACGGTTGAATAAAAAAATCCCCGAAATTCTGTGAAAGGAGTTTCGGGGAAAATTTTTACTGCATTTTTTCGATATGTCTGCAAAGTGCATCAAAAGTTTCGGGGCTGAGGTCATGTTCAATCAGACAGGCATCTTTTCTGGCGGTATCTTCATTGACACCGAGATTGACAAAAAACTGAGTCAGTATCTTATGTCTGTGATAGGTGCGTGAAGCTATTTCCAAGCCTGTATCTGTAAAGCTGATATAATTATTTTCGTCCATGGTGATATAGCCACGTTCTTTAAGGCGTTTGGTAGTGTAGGTGACGCTGGGTTTGGTGACGCCCAAAAGATAAGCAACATCAATGGAACGGATAAAGCCCTGTTGTTCCTGTATCATAAGCATTGCTTCGAGATAGTCTTCAATGGTTTTTTCAACGCCCTTTTCTTTATTCATAAAACTTTTCGCTCCTTGTACGGATATTTTATTTAATAGTAACATACAGGTGTTAAAAAATCAAGCGTTGATATTTATTTTTTTTAATTGTTCAGAGAATAATGCAGATAAGACCGTTACAGCCGTCATTGATGACTCTTTCAATGGTTTCTTTGAGTTTATTTCTTGCATCGGCAGGCATACGCTGTAATTTATTGTGCAAGCCTTCATTAACGAGGTCATGCAGGGATTTGCCGAAAATATTGGATTCCCATATTTTAGAGGGATCTTCTTCAAATTCACGCAAAAGATAGGACACCAATTCTTCGGACTGCTGTTCCGAACCGACAATGGGAGTAATTTCTGTTTTGATAGTCGTTTTCATCATGTGAACGGACGGGGCATTTGCACGAAGTCGGATGCCGTAACGACCGCCTTGTTTAATGATTTCGGGTTCTTCAAGGGTAAGTTCTTCCATAGAGGGCATGACGATTCCATAGCCTGTTTCACATACATCATCATAGGCTTGCTGAACTTTTTCAAAGCGTTTTTTGATTTGTGCAAGGTCAGCCATGGCATGAAGAAGTCCGTTTTCATCTTCAACTTCAAAGCCTGTTTTTTCGCCTAAAACTTTGTAAAAAAGAGATGGTTCAAGCTCTATTTTCATTCTTGCGTGACCTGTACCCAAATCAACGGCACTCGTTTCGGCAAGGCGGATATATTTGCATTGAGCGATTTTTTCGGCAATATCGCTGACTTCACGGATTTTCAGGGCATTTTCGGCACTCGATTTTATCACGCTGAAAAGTTCACTTCTCAGCCAGTGATTTTTTTCAAGGGAATTCACCCATTTAGGCATATCGGCTTTGATTTCTTTCACGGGAAATTCAAAGAGTACTCTTGCAAGGATTCTTTTGATTTCGTTTTCATCAAGTTCCATGCAGCTCACGGGTTCAACGGGAACACCGTATTTATCGCTTAATTTTTTGGCAAGCTGTCTGACAGATTGAAGGTCGGGGCTTACGGAATTCAGAAGAACGATAAAAGGCTTGTTTATCTCTTTTAATTCGTTGATGACTCT
>CADCJK010000046.1 GCA_902801715.1 uncultured Ruminococcus sp.
AAGGCTGCTATGGAGCATGGCATGAAGACCGTTGAGGTCTATGTAAAAGGTCCGGGTGCAGGTCGTGAAGCCGCTATCCGTGCTTTGCAGTCGGCAGGTCTTGAAGTCAGCATGATCAAAGACGTTACACCGATCCCGCACAACGGTTGCCGTCCTCCGAAAAGAAGACGTGTATAAAATATTGGGAGGTACAGAAATATGGCAGTAAATAGAGATCCTATACTCAAGAGATGCAGATACCTCGGCATCAGCCCCGCAGTTGTCGGTATCGCAAAATCTTCCAACAGAAATCCGAATGCCAATTCCAGAAAGAAAGTTTCCGAATACGGCATTCAGCTTAAAGAAAAGCAGAAACTCAAATTCATCTACGGTGTGCTTGAAAAGCCTTTCCATCATTATTTTGAACTTGCTTCAAAGATGGAAGGTCAGGCAGGTAACAACCTTATCACTGTTCTTGAATCAAGACTTGACAATATCGCTTTCAGAATGGGAATGGCTCTCACAAGACGTGAAGCAAGACAGCTTGTTACACATGGTCATTTCCTCGTAAACGGTCAGAAAGTGGATATTCCTTCCTACAGAGTAAAGGCAGGAGATGTTATTTCACTCCGTGACAAGAGCAAGAGCAGCCCGAAATTCAAGGATATTCTTGAGCAGACCGGCGGCAGAACCACTCCGCTCTGGCTTGAAATCAATAAGGAACAGCTTTCCGCAAAGGTAGTTCGTATGCCTTCTATCGAAGATGTGGACTATGAAGTAGCACCGCATCTCATCGTTGAGTTGTACTCCAAGTAATCCGTTGTTGTTTGGCATATCAGAAGCATTTTGGCGGTTATCCGCCTGAATATTAAGGAGGTTTAGCTGATGATCGAAATTCAAAAGCCAAGAATTGAAACGAAGGATCTGTCCGAAGACGGTAAGTTCGGCAGATTTGTTGTTGAACCGCTTGAAAGAGGTTTCGGCAACACTCTCGGAAACAGCCTCAGAAGAGTTCTTCTCTCATCATTGGAGGGTGTGGCAGTGACTTCGATAAAAATCGATGGTGTCCTGCACGAGTTTTCAACCATTCCGGGAGTAAAGGAAGATGTTACCGAAATAGTCCTTAATATGAAACGTCTTATTGCCAAGCTCCATACTAACGGTCCTAAAACGGTGGAAATCAATGCCGAAGGTCCGTGTAAAGTGACGGCTGAATCCATAAAGAATGATGCAGAGGTAGAAATACTCAATCCGGAACTGGAAATCGCAACGCTCGGCGAGGGTGCCAAACTCTATATGGAAATCACTCTCAATAAGGGCAGAGGCTATGTTTCTTCCGAAAGAAACAAGGCTGAGCTTACGGGAAATACGGGCAGCGTGATTGGTGTTCTTCCGATCGACTCGATTTATACACCTGTTGTGAAAGTCAATTATACCGTTGAAAATACCCGTGTCGGTCAGATTACAGACTATGACAAACTGACACTCGATGTATGGACCAACGGTGTCATCAGTGCACAGGAAGCCGTTTCACTTGCGGCGAAAGTCCTGACGGAACACCTCAATCTCTTTGTGAACCTCTCGGATAAGGGTACGAATACCGAAATCATGATAGAAGTGGACAACGAGGGCAAGGAAAAAGTTCTTGAAATGACAATAGAAGAACTTGACCTCTCGGTACGTTCCTTCAACTGCCTGAAACGTGCAGGCATCAATACAGTGGAAGACCTTATCAACAAGTCCGAAGAAGACATGATGAAAGTAAGAAATCTCGGAAGAAAATCTTTGGATGAAGTGGTTGAAAAACTTAACTCTCTCGGTTTCCAGCTCCATGCTGACGAAGAATAATTTATATAAAAGGAGTGAATATCAATGCCCGGAACCAGAAAGCTCGGCAGAGAAACTTCTCACAGACTGGCAATGCTCAGAGGTCTTGTTACGTTCCTTCTCGAGAACGGCAAGATCGAAACAACTTACACCCGTGCAAAAGAAGTAAGTGCATTGGCTGAAAAGTGCATTACAAAAGCAAAAGTGGAAAATCTCCAGAACAAGCGTCAGGCTCTTGCCTTTATCACAAAGGAAGATGTTGTCAACAAGCTCTTCAAGGAGATTGCTCCCAAGTATGCTGATAAAAACGGCGGCTATACAAGAATCACAAAAATCGGTCCCCGTCGTGGCGATGCGGCTGAAATGGCTATCATCGAATTGATCTGATAAATATATAAAGAACTGTAAGTCTTTTTCAGACTTGCAGTTCTTTTTTTATGTAATCACCAAAAAATATCACAGTTTATTGTGTATATATACAAAATTTGCCTTTTAGTATAGTATTTTTGTTGATTTTTCTTTTTTCCCATTTACAAATTGTTAATTTTATTGTAATATAATATTAACGAATTATGCCTTGATGTGATTCACGGCATAAACAAAAAAATTTTTTACAGAAAGAGGGAATTTTTCTATGGCAATGAAAAAACACGGTCTGTTCAAGAAGATCCTGAGTTCATTCCTTTCAGCGTCTTGTGCACTGTCAATGGCGGCTGTCGGTACGACTCTTGCTTCTACAACAGCCAATGCAGCCGTCGCTCCGTCAAGCGGCGATGCAAAGACTTTTTCATGGGACAATGCTACAGTTTACTTCCTGCTGATTGACCGTTTCTGCAACGGCGATACTTCAAACGACAATTCATACGGTCGTGTGAAGTCGGTAGGCGGCGATACAAGAGCAACTTTCCATGGCGGTGACTTTGCAGGTATTACGAAAAAAATCAATGAAGGCTATTTTACAGACCTCGGTGTCAATGCCATCTGGATGACAGCTCCTTATGAGCAGCTCCACGGCTATATCCTCGGTGATAATTTTGCTCACTATTCCTATCACGGCTATTATGTTACCGACTACACCGAAACAGATGCCAACTACGGTACAAAACAGGAACGAATATAATTACGGTACTCTTCTTGACGGCTGGAAAACAGTATATGATGCAGGCGATCTCCAGAATTATCACAAGAAAATAGACTATGAAAGTGATGCGGCAGCATGGGGACGCTGGTGGGGCACTGACTGGGTACGTTCAGGCTTGCCGGGATATAATGAAAGCGGTGAAGGTCCTTCCGAAATGGTTCAGTGTCTGACAGGTCTTCCGGACTTCCGTACAGAATCTTCCAAACAGGTAGGCATTCCTCAGTTCCTTATCACAAAATGGACAAAAGAGGGTACTCTCGCTGAAAAACAGTCCAAATACGGCACTTCCAACACCGTTACAGGATTTATTTCCGATTGGCTTTCCGATTGGGTAAGAACCTACGGTGTAGACGGTTTCCGCTGCGATACCGCCAAGCACGTTGACAAGGGTTCATGGAACCAGCTCAAAACCAAGTGCGTTGCCGCTCTCAAAGAGTGGAAACAGGCTAACCCCACAAAGAAACTCGATGACCTTGATTTCTGGATGACCGGCGAATGCTGGGACTGGAATATCGGCTATGGCAAAGACGCTTACTTTACGCAGGGCGGCTTTGACTCCATGATTAACTTTGAAACAACAGGTGCCGGCTTGCTTGCATCAGGCAAAATTGCCGATGTATATCAGGGTTATGCTGACAAAATCAATTCCGATCCGGGATTCAATGTTCTTTCCTACGTTTCTTCACACGACTCCACTCTGGCAAGACCGAGTGATATGTATTATCTGGGCTCTGCATTCCTGCTCATGCCCGGCGGCGTACAGATTTACTACGGTGATGAATCAGCCCGTCCGTTCGTACAGGGTGTTCCGAATGACGGCGGCGGCGGTGCAGGTCACTCCCTCAGAAGTGACATGAACTTCGGTGAAAATGCAGACCTCGTTGCTCACTGGGGTATTGTCGGACGTTTCCGTAACAGTCACATGGCAGTCGGTGCAGGTGCGAATATCCAGCTGACAGCTTCCAGCGGTATCGCATTTGCAAGAACTTTCGACAAGAACGGCATTACAGATAAAATCGCAGGCGTTATCAATGCAAGCGGTTCAGTAAGTATCGATGTATCTGCTGTATGGGCAGACGGTACCACTCTTGAAAACGCCTATGACGGCACAACGGCTGTTGTAGCAGGCGGTAAAGTTACATTCAGTGCAGGTGCTCACGGTACCATTCTTATTCAGGAACCCGACGGTGAAAGAGGCATGGTAACAGTTCAGCACATCAATCAGGATACAGGCAAAGTTATCAAGACAGACATGGTTTCCGGTCTTGTAGGCGAATCCTATAGTGTATCTGCTGACGCTGAACTCACAAAGACTTATGACCTCGTTAAGACAGAAGGCAAAACTTCCGGCACATTCTCAAAAGACGGTGCAACCGTTAAATTCTATTATCATCTTGATACTTCAAAATTCGGTACAATTACAGTTACCCATATCGATGCGGCAACCGGTCAGGCTATCGCAGATTCTCGGACGATTACGGGAAAGGTAGGCACAAGCTATACTGCCGAACCTGTTGAAGTAAAGAACTATGAAGTAGACCTTGCAGCTTCCACAAATACAAGCGGCACTTTCAAATCGGCAACAGATATCAAAGTTGTATTCAAATATAACTATGTTGAGCCGACAGGTCTTACCGTTCACTATTACAACACAAGCTGGAGTAAAGTAAATGTTTATGCTTATGACAAGGCTGAAACAAAGCAGTATGCAGGTGCATGGCCGGGTTCAGCTATGACGAATGACGGCAACGGCTGGTGGTCATATAATTTCGCTGATATAGAAGACGCTCTTGTCATATTCAACGACACAGGTACAAGTCAGGAACCCGGACGTATGCAGCCCGGTTACAGTGTAAGCGGTGAAGTATGGCTCAAAGATGGTGTTGCTTCTTCGGCAGGCAAAGTAAAAGTAGTTTACAAGGGTTCTGACGGCACACCTCTCGGTTCCGAAACACTCACAGGTCTGACAGGCGAAACTTATACAACGACTGCAAAGACTTTCAGCGGCTATACACTTTCATCCCCTCCTTCCAATGCAACAGGTACATTTGCGGCAACTACCATCACTGTCACTTATGTTTATGATTCCGATGTACCTCCTCCGGATCCTCTCACAAACAAATCCAAACTTTCCGCAACATCCATAGACCTCAGCCAATCCATTACGGCAACGGCTGCTGCATCAGGCGGTACAACACCTTACAAGTATGCATTCTTCTACAAGCTGAAATCACAGTCCACATGGACAAAAGTAAAGGATTACAGCACAACCAAGACTGCTACATTGAATCCCTCCAAAGCAGGAAAGTATGAGGCTTGTATCAAAGTCAAGGATTCCAACGGCACAGAAGCAAAGAAATATATTGACTTTGAAGTAAAGAGTTCTCCTCTCACCAATAAGTCAACCGTTTCTGCAACGAAGATTTCTCTGGGCAGCACTGTCACAGCAAAGGGTGCGGCTACAGGCGGTACAACTCCGTATAAATTCGCTTATTACTATAAGCAGAAGTCACAGTCAAGCTGGACGACTGCAAAAGATTTCAGCACAACAACATCTGTTTCCATCAAGCCCGCAAAGGCAGTTGCTTATCAGATATGCATTAAAGTAAAGGACAATACAGGCACTATTGCAAAACTGTATTTTGATGTTAATGTCGTACAGCCCGTTACGAATACTTCAAAGCTTTCCGCAACTTCTGTTGCAGAGGGCAAGTCCGTAACAGCAAACTGCTCTGCAACAGGCGGTACAGGATATTATAACTATGCTGTATTCTATAAGAAAAGTTCACAGACCAAGTGGACAACGGCTCAGAATTACAGTTCAAACGATACTGTAACAATCAAGCCCGCATCTACAGGTACATACAATGTATGTATCAAAGTAAAGGATACCAACGGCACGGAAGAAAAGAAATATATTGATTTCACGGTAGCGGCTCAGACAGCACTTGCCAACACTTCAACAGTTTCTTCCACTTCCATTGTAAAGGGCAAGACAGTTACAGTCACCTGTTCGGCAACAGGCGGTGCAGGTTCCAACAAGTATGCCGTTTACTACAAGAAATCCACGGATTCTTCATGGACAGAGAAACAGGCTTTCGGCACAAATACAAAAGTTACCCTGACACTTTCCTCAGCGGTTGTATATGACATCTGCACGAAAGTAAAGGATTCAAAAGGCACTATTTCCAAGAAGTATTTCTCAGTTGCTGCCAACGCTTCAACAGCTACCCTCAAGAATACTTCTACAGTAAGTGCAACATCTGTTTCCAAGGGTACAAAAGTTACCATCAAGGGTGTATCATCAGGCGTTACAGATGAAGTACTCTATCAGTATGCTTACAAAATCGAGGGCGACAGCAATTATAAAGTCATCAAGAATTATACGTCTTCGACATCTGCAACATTCACTCCGACAGAGGCAGGCAAATATACTGTAAGAGTTATTGCACAGGATATGAAACCTTCCTACGCTGTAAAGACACTCTATGTCACAGTAAAGTAATTTAGCATTTTTGGCACTCCGTACACTGTATCGGTGTACGGGGTGTTTTTTGCTTCAAAAATATTTTTAAAAAGATATTTCATATTGTAATGAAGTGTGGTATAATAAAAGCGATTATCAAAATATAAACAACTTGGAGATGTGATTCTTAATGTATGAATTTACCAAAAAAACGATATGCGACGGCGTATCCTTTGGCAACATAAAAGATGACAGATTTAAAAGAGGACGTATCAATGCAACACTCGTTATGCCGCTTGATAAAAAGACGGCAGCGGCAAATGCCCTGCTTTCATGTGTTCTGACACGTTCCTGCAAAAAATATCCCGATTTCACTTCCCTCAACAGAAAATTAGATGAACTCTACGGAGCTGCCCTTTATCCGTCAGTCAACAGATTCGGGGATTTGCAGACCGTTACCATAAGCGTATCGGGATTGGATGACAGATATTCGCTTGACGGAAAATCCATTTCATCGGAGATAACGGAACTGTTATGTTCCATACTCTTTGAACCCAATATCACGGACGGACATTTTCTGGAAGAGGACTTTGAACAGGAAAAAAGACAGCTTCTCGAAAATATAGATGCTGAATTCAATGATAAAAGAGTCTATGCCATCAACAGATGTATTGAAATCATGTGCAGAGATGAACTGTTTTCCATCGGCAGATTCGGAAGCCGTGAAGACGTTTCGGCACTCACGCAGGAAAATATCTATAAAGCGTGGAAAAATCTTCTTGACAATGCAAGAGTGGAGCTTTGTATGCTGGGAAATACTCCCTATGAAAAGGCTCTGGAGGGATTCAGAAAATACTTTGACGGCAAGCCGAGAAAAATAACAGGTTCTACCAAAGTGATATCGGAAGTCGGAGAAGTCAAGAGAATCGTTGAAACGGAGGAAATCGTGCAGTCAAAGCTTGTCATGGGATTCAGATGTGCGTGTCCGAAAACGCTCAGAGAGAGAATTGCCAATTCGCTGATGTCGGCAATACTGGGCGGTTCACCGACTTCCAAGCTGTTTCAGAATGTCAGGGAAAAACAAAGTCTATGTTATTACTGTGCAAGCCGTGCAGACAATACCAAGGGAATTATGCTTATCGACAGCGGTGTTGAAACGGATAATATCGAAAAGGCTGAAAATGCCATTATGGAACAGATTAATGCATTCGTTCACGGAAATGTCACGGACGAAGAACTGAATTCGGCAAAAAAAGTACTGAAAAACGTGTATATATCGACACTTGACAATCTCAGTGCAATGCATGGCTGGTATATAGGCGGAACGCTCAGTTCATTTTTAGCATCTCCTGCCGAAGAAGCGGATATTGTTGACAGAATTACAAAAGAAGAAGTGACAGAGCTTGCCAACAGAATCAAGCTCGATACCGTATTTTCACTGATAGGAAACTGATTGGGAGGAAGATTATGGAATTTCAGATAATCGAAAATGAACGTCTTGGTGAAAAGTATTACAGACTTCACCATAAATCGGGGCTTGTCATCAATGTATTTCCGAAAGAGGGCTATAACTCGACTTATGCCGTGATAGGCACGAATTTCGGTTCGGTGAATAATCACTTCATATCGAATGGCAAAGAAATGACAGTGCCTGACGGAACGGCACATTATTTGGAACATAAGCTGTTTGAGAGTGAAGAAGGCGATGCATTTTCGCAGTATGCGAAAACGGGTGCAATGGCAAATGCCTATACGTCTTTTGAAAAGACCTGCTATTTGTTTTCCTGTACGGAGCATTTCAGGGAATCCCTGGAAATCCTGCTTGATTTGATACAATCACCGTATTTCACGCCCGAAACCGTGGCAAAAGAACAGGGCATTATCGGTCAGGAGATAAAAATGTATGATGACAGTGCAGACTGGCGTGTCATGATGAATTTATATCAGGCGATGTATCATAATAACCCTATCAATACGGATATCGCAGGCGATGTGGAAAGCATAGCGAAAATCACTCCTGAGATACTTTATGAATGTTACAACGCTTATTATAATCTCAATAATATGGTGCTGAGCGTTGCAGGAAATGTATCACCGTATGAAGTTCTTGAAATCGCTGACAGCAAATTGAAAGATTCTCCGCCGATTGATACGCAGAGTATCTTCCCTGATGAACCCTATGAAGTAAAGGAAAAGTATGTGGAACAGAGATTGCCTGTTGCCGTACCGATGTTCTGCCTCGGATTCAAGGAGAAAGCCGAAAATGAAATGCCGAGCATTAAAGAAATTGTATGTACGGATATACTGTTGGAGGCTTTTGCGGGGGAAGGTTCGGAACTTTACAGGGAACTTCTTGATAAAAAGCTCATCAATTCAACATTCGGTGCAGATTACCTTGCAGGCAGGGGATATCGTGCCGTGATGTTCGAGGGGGAAACCCATTCACCGTCGGAAGCAGCGGAAGCAATATGCGAAGGTGTCAGAAAGCTGAAAGAAACAGGCATTTCAAGGGAAGATTTTGAAATTGCAAGACGTTCACTATACGGCAGGGCAGTTTCAGGATTTGACAGCCTTTCCGCAACGGCAAATCAGCTGATTGATTCCGAATTTCTCGGCAAGACGATTTTTGACCAGATAGAAATGATTGCCAACGTCACTTTTGAAGATGTCTGCGAAAGGCTGAAACATCAGCTTGATCCCGAAAATATCTCGCTTTCGGTCATCAAGGGCATAGACGAGTGACAGGGGGAAAGATATGTATAACGTGCAGTTTCCGGGGCTGAATCTGAATTTTGAGATAAACCCTGTTGCCTTTTCGATAGGCAGTTTCAATATATACTGGTACGGTATCATAATAGGTGCAGGCTTTATGCTTGCACTTGCTTTTGCATTGAGAGTACTGAAAGATTTCGGCATCAAATCGGACAGTTTCATAGATTGTGTGATAATGGGCTTTTTGTCTGGCATTATCGGGGCAAGGCTTTATTATGTGATATTCAGATGGGAGTACTATTCGCAGAATTTCAGTGAAATATTCGCCATACACAACGGAGGACTTGCCATATATGGCGGAGTGATAGGCGGACTTTTGGCAGGCGGCATTACCGCAAAAATTAAAAAAGTTCCGATATATGCCGCATTTGATATAGCCGTCATGGGCTTTCTGATTGGTCAGGGAATCGGCAGATGGGGCAATTTTATTAATCAGGAGGCTTTCGGCACTCAAACGGATTTGCCCTGGCGAATGGTAAGCGAAAATACAAATAATGTCGGTGTACACCCGTGTTTTTTATATGAATCAATATGGTGTCTGCTGGGATTTGTACTGCTGTATCTTTTCAGCAGGAAATACAGAAAGTATGACGGACAGATATTTTTGTTGTATCTTGTCTGGTACGGCTTTGAAAGAATGATAGTTGAGGGACTGCGTACAGACAGCCTTTATCTGTTCAATTTAAGAGTATCTCAGATATTGGCAGGTCTGACAATGATAATTGGAATCGTGCTTTTGATAGTGTTCAGGAAAAGAACAGCAAAAGCCGTTGATATGAAAGATGAAAATATTTCAGAAAAATAAAGGAGTGCATTAAAATGGCAAAGGTAATCAGCGGTAAAGAGGTTTCCGCAAAGGTAAGGGCAGATGTGAAAGCAGAATGTGAACAGCTTAAAAATCAGGGTATCAATCCCGGCTTGGCTGTTATTATAGTAGGTGATGATCCTGCGTCAAGGGTTTATGTGAATAACAAGAAAAAGGCTTGTGAGGAAGTGGGATTTGTTTCGGAAGAATATGCACTTCCGGCTGAAACAACTCAGGAAAAATTGCTTGCATTGATTGAAGAACTCAATAACAAGCCCGAAATCAATGGTATATTGTGTCAGTTGCCGCTGCCGAAACATCTTGATGAAAAGGCAGTTATCAATGCAATATCGCCTTTGAAAGACGTTGACGCATTTCACCCGTCAAATGTCGGCAAAATCATGATAGGGGACTATGACTTTTTGCCGTGTACGCCTGCGGGAGTCATGGAACTGATACATTCCGAAAATATAGATGTCAACGGAAAAAATTGTGTTGTCATCGGCAGAAGCAATATTGTCGGCAAGCCGATGGCGATGCTTTTGCTGCATGAAAACGGCACTGTAACTATCTGTCACAGCAGAACGAAAAATCTCAAAGAAATTTGCAGTCAGGCGGATATATTGGTTGCGGCAGTCGGCAGACCGAAATTTGTGAAAGCCGATATGGTGAAAGACGGTGCAGTCGTGCTTGATGTGGGCATTAACAGAGATGAAAACGGCAAACTCTGCGGAGATGTGGACTATGCGGAAGTCGAGCCGAAAGCGTCCTATATTACGCCCGTACCCGGCGGAGTAGGTCCCATGACGATAGCCATGTTAATGAAAAATACGCTTAAAGCCGCAAAAATTCAGAACGGTATCGGGTAATAAGGAGCAGACTATGGAAGAATGTATATTTTGTAAGATAATCAAAGGGGAAGCCCCCTCTATGAAAATTTATGAAGATGAATATACAGCGGCATTCATGGATATTGCCAAGGACGTTGACGGGCATTTGCTGGTAATTCCGAAAAAACATTTTACAAATATATTGGATTGTAATGATGAATACCTGATAAATCTGATGAGAACGGTAAAACGTATCGCAAATCACTTGGTAGATGACTGCGGATATGACGGTGTGAATCTGCTCAATGCAAGTGATGAAAGTGCGGGACAGTCTGTATTTCATTTTCACATTCATGTCATTCCGAGAAAAGCAGGGGACAATATCAAGGCATGGCCAAATTTTGGCGGTGCGGAAACACCAACGGAAGATATTTTTAAAAAAATCAGTATGTTATAAGGGAAATGAGCGTTTATGAAGGAAATCCAACCTGAAGATACTTCAAGATTGACTGCATATAAACTCTGGATAAAAGCCCCGAATCCGATGGTGACTTTCATCAAAACACTGAATGTAACGAAGCTTGTGAAATTCGGCAAAAGAAAAAAGTTGAAATTCAATATGTTAATGGATTATTGTATCGGAAAAGCAGCGGAGAATGTAAAGGAATTTTACATTCTCCCTGTTGGCAATAAGCTGATACAATATGATAAAATTGCCGTGAATACCATTGTGAAGAATCAAAACGGTGATATCAATTCATGTGATATTGCGTTTTCAAGCAGTCTTGAGGAATTTAATGAAAATTATCTGAAATATACGTCAGAATGTGCGGAAAATTGCAGGGATATAGATTTGTCGGCTGAAAGCATGGTGATAGGTACATCTGCTGTAACGAATACGGAAATTGACGGGGCTGTTGGCATATACAGCGGTATTTTCAATAATCCGTTCATGATATGGGGACGGTACAGAAAAAAAATTTTCAGATATTATTTGCCTGTTTCATTTCAGTTTCATCATACACAAATGGACGGTATCCATGCAGGGCAATTCCTTGAAAATTTGCAGAACGAGATAAATAAATTATAGGAGAATCAATATGTATTTAAGACCATATAAAAAATCTGATGCCAAGACGATAATTTCATTTTGTGAAGATGAAATGGTTTTCAGAAAATGGACTTCGGACAGATATGAACATTATCCCATTACCGAAAAGGATATGAATGAAAAATATTTTGACTGTAACGGCGATTGTGCAGAGGAAGATAATTTTTATCCCATGACGGCTTGTGATGAAAGCGGCATAGTTGGACATTTTATACTCAGATATGTAAACGGTGATAAAAATATTCTTCGTATAGGTTTTGTTATCGTTGACAGCCATAAAAGGGGCATGGGCTACGGCAAAAAAATGATACAGCTTGCCATAGATTATGCTTTTCGTATTGCAGGGGCTAAACAAATTACAATAGGCGTATTTGAGAATAATAGGTCGGCTTATTACTGTTATAGAGCGGCAGGCTTTAAAGATATTTTGCAGGAAAGTCCCGAAATATGCGAATTGTTCGGTGAAAAGTGGAAAGTTTTGGAATTGTCGCTTGACAGAGAGGATTATTTAGGGAGGTCTTTTGTATGATAGTAAATTCATATCACGAGGAAAAGGAAGCAATATTTTCGCCGGAAGTATTTTATG
>CADCJK010000047.1 GCA_902801715.1 uncultured Ruminococcus sp.
TTGGTAATCTCTACCTCTTCAAAGTATTCTGTTATTCCGTTATTTTTCATAACTCCTATTATACCATACTTTCTCCATTTTTCAAAATTGATTTCCGTGTTCATAACTCGGAACAGACGCATGAAAAAAGTACCCAAAACAGTCAGTAGGCAAAAAATGCAGTAAAAGCCATCATTCGACATAATCCCCATAAAGTTTATCTGAAAACTTTTTGTTTTTTCAAGTAAACTTTATGGGGGTTATGAAACAGTAAAAAATGAAGAATCGACAGATATAGAATAATGACTTTGCCGAATCCGTTCATCTTTCTTCGTTTAATTGTAATAGTGTTCAGTGCGGCTCTTGAAAAAATCAAGTTTTTCTTTGCTGTCAATAAAACGTACTGTCTTGACCTGATTTTCAGACGCACCGTTTTTTATTTTCCATTTGCGGTATTCCGCATAAGTACCTTTTTTGACGCTGCATACAAATGAATTGGAACATTCGCCTATTTTCAGCATTCTGCCATACTCGGCATTTACTTTTGTCAGTTCTTCATCAAAGAATTCCCTGACTTCACTTTCCATATTTTCGGGGATATCCTTGTCAAATTCAATGAATGCCACGATTCTCCAGGGCGTAAAATCGGTATCGGTATAAAGACTGTAATCCGAAATGGAAACGCCTATTTGTTTCTGGAAATTTTTAATGGCAGTCGTAATATGCTCGATTGTCAGTTTAACACCCGTTATATTGATAAGCTGTTCTTTTCTGTAGGCGAACTGTATGAGAGGAGTCTTGTTATGATAGCCTGTTACCCTGATGACATCTTTGATACGGTATCTGTACAATCCTGAACGATTGGTAATAATCACTTCATAGAGTTTTCCGACTTCAAGCTGATGAAGAAGCAGAGGAGTGGCATCTTCATCATCTATCGGCAGAAATTCAAAGAAACCTCCGTCAATGGCAAGCATATAATTTTTTTCCTCAACGTCCATGGCAGTAGCCACAGCTGCTTCGGAAGCCGCATACATTCCATAGCTGAAAGCAATATCTTCACCGCAGTAATATTTCATTTTTTCCGTGAACGGTGTAAACTCACCGGTGCCTATTGCTACGATAATCGACATTTTTTTCCATATTTTCGGAATAATTTCCTTATTTGGCTCATTGACAAAAATTTGTGTGAGTTGTTCGGCTCTTTCGGGATCGGGTACAAGATTTTTTTCAAGTTTTTCTTTCAGGTCGGGCGGGAGATTGACACTTTCATCTATTGTTCCTGTTCTGATGTCATTGACAAGCATCTGATAGTTGTCAAAAATATATTTCATCAAATCGCAGAGATTTGACATAAAAATAGCCATTAAAAATACCAGATCGGGATCCTGAAGGGAATAACGTGCTTTAATATATTTCATGTCAACATTGTCACCATATCCGCTGATTTCTTTCGGCAGGCAAATCGTTGACATGACAACATTGGCACTCGAAAGAGCATAGGAAGATATAAAACCCTCTCTGATGCCGCCTTTTGTGAAAGTACATTCTGTTTCGGTAGTGTTAAGACCTTTTCCGAGAATAATTCCTCTTTTTTTCATTTCTCTGAAAAGCATGGTATAATAACTTGCCACACAACCCATATACGGCTTATAGGAATCATCAACAACCGGTATTCTTTTGGTAACGCCCGTTGTACCCGACGTTTTGGCAAAAAAACTGATTTTATCGGCAGTGATGAAATTCTGTTCACCTGTTTCGGCAGTCCTGTCAAGATACTCCTGATAATCTTCATAAGTCGTATAGGGAACTTTTTTCTGATATTCCTCTATGGTATGGATATTGGCAAAATCATATTTTTTGCCGAATACGGTATCCTTATTTTTTTTCACCAGTTTCAGAAGCATTTTTTCACTGACTTTATCCGCTCTTTTACTCTGTGAAAGATATTTTTTGAGGTGCAGTCCGCCGTACACAGCAACGGCACGGATAAATATAAAATTCTTTATTTTTTCAACAATATTCATATTCCCGATTCCCCTTAAAAAACATTAGTTATTTTGAATTGGTATTCACGGCTATTCCGATAAGGTCACTTTCTCAAACCGGTATTTATTCTAACATACCTTGTCCAACTAATGTCCATCAAAACAGCGTCAAAAAACAACTTTTTTCTCTTTTCCATAATAAAACATTATTTAACTTTGGTATTTTTTTCTGTGAATGATTACATTCCTACTGCCGCTTCATGACGGAGAGGTTGAAATTTTCTATCAAATTTAAAGGATATAAAAGAAAGCCCTGACCGATTATTTTTTTAATCGGGCGGGGCTTTTGTGATATAACCCTGTAATATTATTTTTTCAGAAGTGTTTTGAATATCGTCTGCAAAACACTTGGTTTTTTATTGACGGTAACCTTGCAGACAGACGCTTTGCCGTTTTCGGCAGCAGCCGTAATATAAACTGTACCTGCCTTTTTTGCAACCACAACACCGCTTGAATCAACAGTCGCAATATTTTTATTGCTTGACAGCCATTTCACTTTCTGAGATGTTCCATACGGTACAACAGTAGCATTCAATTTATAAGCTGTGCCTGCGGTCATTGTGATATTCTTTTCACTGAGAATCACTTTTTCAGCTTCGGGTGCAGCTTCCCCTGTCATTCTGCCGACAACGGTATCTGTCAATGTTTCTCTCATGATTTCGGCAATTTCCCTGTGTCCCTGCTTATCGGGGTGAGGATCGATATTATACTCATTGCTGATATCATAGACGTCTACAAAGATACAGCCTTTTTCATCTGCAAGTGCTTTGAGTTTTCCGTTCAGATTCTGCATTGCCTTGCCTGCGCTTTTTCCTGCAATCAGATACTGCAGCGGATAAGCCACTTCTTCTGATACGATAGATACCAACTTATTGACAACGGCTTTATTGTATCTTGTCACTTTGTCGGAAAGTTTCCTGAGCCTGTTCACATACTTTGAATAGGCAGTTATTTTTTCTGCCAATTCTTCATCTGAAATTTCTTCTGTATCACTTACATCAATTTCAACACTTGTCAGTTCTTCGGCAGCCCTTGCAAAGATATTTCTGATGACATTCGACATATCACGGACTTGTCCTTCATATACAAGAGAATTGCCATAGGGTGAAAACATACCCAACAATGCGATATCCGTTGTATCGTTGACGGTTCTTACAGCGTCAATAACTTTTCCGGCATTATTCGCCGAAAGTGCTATATAGGAATCTATGTCTATATTTGCCACATATTCCGCTGCTTCTGCAAGCGTCTGATAGTCAATGGAATCCTTATTGCTTTCAATAATCTGCTTGCCCATATCGATGGCCCTGTCAGAACCCACACCGGCAAGTATAAATATCAGCGACATACCGGCAGCATATATTACCGGATTTTCGTTGGAACACATCGGAACAAGTATGTTGAGTACAACATCATTTCCGCCTATCAGAACACTGGTGAGATCTGCTTCACTGATATATTTCTGATAAATATCATGGTAAGCCGCAAATTCTGGAAGCCTTTCTTTCAGTATCGTCTGATTGATAATCCATGCAATAACAGGACCTATATAGTTTTCTGTTATACCCATGACCTAAAACATTGAGCAGATAGAATTTCCTTTATATCTGATGTTGAATTATCAGACTGTTATAAAATCCGAAACTGCTACAAGTTTGCTCAATGTTTCTATATTCGAGTATAAAATTGTGTTTTCAACATCTTCCGCACGATAGGCAACAGCAGCAAGATTGGTTGTCGTTGTTGTATAGCCGTTAGCCTGTCCCATTTCTTCAAGATATTCACCGAAAACGGCAGGATAGGCACTTTCTATCGGATTGGCAATCAGTTCTTCATTCAGTATCAATGTAGGCTCTTTTATAAACAGTCCTGTATCGTTTTCCAAACCAAAACCGGATGTAATACTGTCACCAAGTGCAACATAATGATATGTTTTATTTTCTGTTTCCTTTGCGAATGCCGAAAGGCTTACAGAACCTGCAAGCAGTGCTGCAGAAAGGACAACGGACAACGGACAAGATTTTTCTGAATTTCATCCTTTCATCCCCCACTTATGATTATTTTTTCAGAAGCGTTTTAAACATGGTCTGCAAAACACTTGGTTTTTTAGCGACGGTAACTTTGCAGACAGACGCTTTGCCGTTTTCGGCAACAGCCGTAATATAGGCAGTACCTGCTTTTTTGGCAACGATAACACCGCTTGAATCAACAGTCGCAATGCTCTTATTGCTTGACAGCCATTTCACTTTCTGAGATGTTCCATACGGTGCAACAGTGGCATTCAGCTGATAAGCTGTGCCTGCGGTCATTGTGATATCCTTTTCACTGAGAATCACTTTTTCAGCTTCGGGAGCGGCTGTTTCAGTCATTTTGGAAATGATGACATCGGAAAGCTCGGTTTTCATGATGTCGGCGATTTCCTTGTGATGCTGTGCATCGGGATGAGGATCGAGATTATGCTCATTGGAAATATCATAGACATCCACGTAAATACAGTCTTTCCTTGTGGCAATTTCATCAAGTTCCCGATTCAGAACTTTCATAGCCTTGCCGACATTTCTGCCTGCCACGGCATACTGCAAAGGATAGGATATTTCATCGGATATAATCGCTACAAGTTTATCGGCAGCAGCTTTATTGTACTTTGTCACTTTGTTGGAAAGTTTCTGAAGTTTCGCTGTATATTTTGAAAGGCGAGCAGTTTTTACTTCCAATTCTTCATCGGCAATTTCTTCATCATCAACATCAATTTCCATGCCTGTCAGTTCTTCGGCAGCCCTTGCAAATACAGTTCTGACAACGTATGACATATCACGGACTTGCTCGTCATATACAAGTGAATTGCCGTAAGCATCAAACATACCGAGCAAAGCAATATCCGCTGTGCTGTTTACTGTTCTGACTGCATCAACGACTTTCTCAACATTTGCTGCGGAAGCATCAATGTATTTATTAAAGTCAAGGTTACTCAGATAGGCAGCCGTTTCCGCAAGTGTTTCATAAGTAATTGAATCCTTTGCTTTTTCTATCGCATTGATACCGTACTGTATGGCAGCATTAGAATCAAAGCCTGCGAGAACCAGCAAAAGTGTCGTACTCAAAGTGGAAAGTATTGTATTATCCTGCGAACCCATATCACCGAACAATTCCAGTATGATATCATTTCCGCCAAGCTGAATGCTGACAAGCTCTGCTTCGGAAAGATATTCATTGAAGAGTTTGTGATACTGCCAAAGAGGAGCACTTCCGCCTTTTCCCAAAAAGCCTTCAAGAATGCCTACGGCAGTCTGACCGACAAAGCCCTCTCTCATAATCGTTTCGGCAACGTCATTGGCACGGTAGCCTACTGCGGAAAGATTGGTTGCAGTGGTGGTATAGCCGTTAGCCTGTCCCATTTCTTCAAGGTATGTTCCGAAAACGGCTGCATAAGCACCTTTTATGGGATTGGCAAGCAGTTCGGGAGTAACGCATACAGCCCTGTCTGTAAGGATAGTTCCGTCGCTGTTTTCCAAGCCGAAACCTGCTGCGATACTGTCACCCAGTGCAACATAATCATATTTTTTATCTGTTTCCTCTGCGAATACGGAAAGGCTTGCAGAACTTGCAACCAGTGCTGCAGAAAGGGCAACGGACAGGATTTTTCTGAATTTCATGATTTCATTCCCTCTCTATGATTATTTTTTAAGGAGTTTTTTGAAAAGTGTCTGCAAAACACTTTTTTTCTTTTCTACAGTAACGAGGCAAACAGCTGTTTCTCCATTTTCCGCTGTTGCAGTGATAAGGGTTTTGCCCCCTTTCAAAGCGGTAACAGTACCCTTTGTATCGACAGTCGCAACATTCGGATTGCTTGATTTCCATTTAACCGACTGTGATGCATTGAACGGTGCAACAACTGCATTGAGCTGAGTCGTATAGCCTGCCGTAACGGTTACACTTCTCTGACTGAGCGTAACTTTTTCAGCTTCAGGAGCGGCAGTTCCTGACATTCTTTCATTTACCATAGCTGACAGTTCAGACTTCATGATATCAGCAATTTCCTGATGTCCGCTTGCTTTCGGGTGAGGATCAAGATTACATTCGTTGCTGATGTCATAGACATTGACAAATGTAGCACCTGTTTCATCGGCAAGAGCTTTCAGTCTGTCATTGAGCATGGTCATCTGAGGATTGACATTCTTGCCTGCTGTCGTGTAAAGCAGCGGATAGGCAATTTCATTTGCCACTGCCGAAACAAGTCTTGTAAACTTTGCTTTTGCAGAACCCGAAAATTTCTTTATCTTTGATGAAAACTTTGACAATGCGGCTACATCATCATTGAAATCATCTGTTTTGTCGGCAAGTTCTTCATCAGCGGGAATTTCCACTTCATCTGTAGCGATAGTCTTTCCGCATACTTCTTCGGCAGCCTTTGTAAAGATAGATGTCATGACTGTTGCCATGTCACGAACCTGACCTTCATATACAAGAGAATTTCCATAGGGGTTGAACATACCTACCAGAACGATATCGGCATTGCTGTTTACTTTTTTAACGGCATCAACAACACCTGTAATCTGGTCAGCTGCTATGTTGACATAATATTCACCGTTTGAACCGACATTTTTGAAATATTCAGCTGCCGCTGTAACATCTTCGTATGTCAGATTATCTTTATTCTGCATCAGATACTGAAGTCCGCCGCCGAGTGCCGTTGTCATATCGTAGCCCAACAATGTCAGCATAAGAGAAATAGACATTGACATCAAAACGGGATTGTCCATTTTCAGTATCGGATAAAGGATATTCATAACGATATCATTTCCGCCAAGCTGAATGCTGACAAGTTCCGCTTTGGGAAGATATTTTGCATAGATATCATGATAGTTCTCTAATGGAGTACTGCCGCCTTCGCCAAGGAATGTTTCCAGTATCCATTCGGCAACTTCACCCTTATAACCTTCATTCAGAATGACCTGTTCCACGTCAACCGCACGGTAAGCCGTTGAAGAAAGGTTTGTAGTCGTAGTGGTATAGCCGTACTTTTCACCGATTTCCGCAAGGTATCTGCCGAAAACGGCTGCATAAGCACTCTGTACGGGATTGGCAATCAAATCTTCACTGAGAATCAATGCGGGATCGGCAGCAATCGAACTTGCCGAACCGTCACTGCTCAGTCCGAAACCTGCCGCAATACTGTCACCGAGTGCCACATAGTCATACTTTTTTTCTCCGCCTCTTGCGAATACGGAAAGACTTGTCGTGCTTGTAATCAGTGCAGCCGACAGCACTATCGATAAGACTCTTTTGAATTTCAATTTAAGGACCTCCTCAGGTATTATCAACTTCACGTTTACTTACAATTTGTCTTGTCATCGTACCGTCTTCGGAATAGTTGACAAAATACATATTTTCTTTGTCGCAGGGCATATAATAGCCTTCATAGTCGTGTGCAAGGAGAATATAATCTCTTTTGCTGGTAACTTCACCGAGTTCAAATTCCGTATAGAATTTGATTGCATTGAGCTTGTATTTCTCACAGAAAAACTCTATCAACTCAGATTTCGGAGTAGTGCAGCCACGTTCAAGGATAATCTGTCCGACAACATCATGTCCGCCCTTATCATTCTTGAATGCACTGATTTCCCATTCAAGAATCGGATCGCTTTCATCAAGTGAATACTCTATCATAAAGAGATACACTCTTTCGCCTTTTTCGTTTACATAGGAATCCGATGCACGACCAAGAATATTATAAGAGCCGTCAGCGTGTCTTACAGCGATATCGCCTGTTACACCCCATTTTGTGCCGTTTTCATCAACAAACCATCTTGCAGCAGTCGCTTCGGGATTGTTCAGATAACGGTCAGCCGCTGCCGGACTTGTTGCCTGAAGATTCGCAAGCACTTCATTTTCCGTCACGATATTGCCCTGTTCGTCAACGAGTCTGACATGAACGTGAGGTTCCAGCGGCAAGCCTGTTTCATTGGTTTTGGTTTTTTCGTCCATGAAATAGGTTACGAGCGTAACGCCGCCCTCTTCACTTGCACCGCCGCCGAGTGAAAATCTGACATTACAGCCGTTTTCTTTCAGCCACTTGTCGATTTTATAAACGGCACTCTTTGTAACAGGTTCACCGCCCGATGAAGGACGCAGCAGATTGGCAAGTGCATCAGGACCAACTACGCCTTTTTTAACGGCTGAAAGGAAAAAACTTGCCGTTGCAACGACGTTGTTGCACCTTGTCATAGACAAATCCCTTGCAAAGGTATTTTTATTGTAGATCGGTCTGGGAACAAGCGTCTGACCTCTGGCAAGAGGCATCAGTGCACAAACTCTTTCACCTGTCATGTGAGTCATCGGAATGGACTGGAAAGAACGTTCACCTACATAGTTTTGTGTATTAAGACCGGCGTGCATTTCGATATAGGCATTGACGGAATATTCTTTATACACAACGCATTTCGGATTGCCTGTCGTACCGCTTGTATAGTAATAGCTGATATCACGGTCGAGGTCTGTCGGACCGTAAGGAAGCGGAATATCCGTTCTCGATTCAGCAGCTTTTTTGAGCTCATCCAATTTGATGAACTCTACCCCCTTGACTTTATCGAGATTCATCAGGCACGCCATGATTTGATTGATGTCAAAAACTTCCTGCATTTTTGATGGCATTTCAGAAGTATCAAGGAACATACCCTTTTTCTCTTCGGGCAGATAATCATCAAGACTCATTACGATTACTTTTTCAACGCTGCTGTTTTCAAGATGATCGACAAAGTACGGCAGAAATGCGTCCATTGTCACGATAACTTTTGAATTTTTATCGGAAGTATAAAGGTCAAAGTCACTTTTCAGAAAGAGAAAATTGACATTGTTACTGATGGCATTGATGAAATTGCAGGCGAACAACAGCATTAAGTTTTCTATGCAAACGGGCATACAGAGAGTTACAACGTCACCCTCTTTGACTCCCGCAAGCAGCAGGGCTCTTGCATAGGCATCTCTCAGGGCAGGCAGTTCACGATATTTTATCGTTGTGCCGAAATAGTCGAAAGCATCGCCGTCAAGATTGTCCTGATTGAACGTCATGATATTGTCAAAAATATTCATATTGTAGATTTCAAGACCGTTTATCACACGGTCAACCTTTGCCCATTCGGGAAACTTCCTCTTGATATCGGCGGTATTGATATTTGTAAGTTTACTCATAAAATCTTTCCTTTTCCTTTCTTTGTTGACTCAAACAATGACCGAACACGTATTGTCCGGTCATTGTCCTTTTTAAGAATTTAAATTATACTCGAATATAGAAACATTGAGCAAACTTGTAGCAGTGTCGGATTTTATAACAGCCTGATAATTCAACATCAGATATAAAGGAAATTCTATCTGCTGCGTCAGTTTTCTTGTAGTAAAAAGCGTATGTGCAGTTTTCCATGCCTTCTTCTGCCACTGCATAAGCGGTAATCTGTTCGCCAAGTTCGATCTTGCTCTTGGAGATACGTGAACCTGTTTCTTCCTCTTCTTTTCCGGCAACTTCAATCTGGAAAATAGCTTTCTCGACGGTGCCTGCGGAATCCTTGACTTTGACACAAATGTCATAAACGCCCGCTTCGGTAGGTGTCAGTGAAATTTCACCGTTGTCACTTGCAATTTTAAAGCCCTGTCTTGCTGTCCATGTATCGGAATCGGCTTTCTTGTAGTAGCAGGCATAAATGTAATCACCTGCACCGCCTTCACCCTCTACTGTGAAATGAACAGTGGTTCCGAGTGCCATGACACCGGTTTCATAAGCATTTTCATCGTCATAGACGATATCAACGCCGACAGAGAGTTCTTCCTCTTCTTCAATGAGTTCATAATTGATACCGTTTTCTTCTGCATACTGCTGAGCATAGCTGTCCTCGTAGCAGTAGATGGTGAAACCTTCGGCAGCAGATGCAAAAGCATTTTCACCGATGTATGTAACATCGGGAGAAATTTCGAGTTTTGTCAGGTTTTCGCAGTTCATGAATGCACCATCGCCAATAGTATCTACTGTTGACGGCAGAACGATTTCTTCCATCTGAGAACCAAAGTAAGCATATTCCGCAACAGTAACAACGCCTTCGGAAGCATTGAATTCTTTAGCCTGCGGAACGGCATAAACAACAAGACCGTCTTTGCTGAATACAACACCGTCTATTGACTGATAGTATTCATTATCTTCGTCAACATTGATAGCTTCCAGTTTATTGCAAGACACGAATGAAAGACCATCTATTTCCTCGACAGTAGCGGGAACATTGACTGTTTTCATTGCCGTTTCCTTAGTTATTGCCATCCTTGTAACAGGAACATCACCTACATAAGCAGGAATCGTAACTTCTTCATCTTCACCGGTATATTCATATACTACTGCATAAGCTGTTCCGAACAGTTTGTTGGTGAATACAATGTACTTGAATTCGCCTTCCTCAACTTGAGATACTTTTGTTGTCTTTTGATTGATCAATTCCAGAACGTCGGAAACAAACTGCGATACTTCTGCCTTGACTTCAGCAGCTTTGGCAGCCATCTGAGCTTTGAGTGCGTCAACTTCAGCCTGTACTTCTGCTGCTTTCTGAGCAAGCATTTCTTTTACTGCGGCAACCTCTTCCTGAATCTGAGCCTTTGCCTCGGCATTCAGTTCTTCTGCTTCTGCAAGGAGAGCGGCAGCCTGTTCTTCTGCTTCTGCCCAGACCTGATCGATCTCTGCCAACGCATCTTCAATAAGCTTTTCCACTTTCTGCTGGATCTGTTCCTGAATACTGTTAATGAGTTCTTCATCATCACCGAGAGCGGCAACGAGAGCATCTGTATCCGCATTGATCTGAGCGACCTGCATAGCAACAGCGTTCTTTATCTGAGAGTCCTTAAGTTCTGCTTCTGCCATGATTTTCTCAGCCATTTTGGTTTTAAGTGCAGCCTTGACCAGTTTTACGATTGCTGTCTGGTCGAGAGCTTCTTTTGCCTGCTGTACAGCGGCTTCTGCCTGTTCCTTAACGGCTGCGATCTGCTGCTGCATAGCGTCTACTTTTGCCTGCAAAGCCTCGGCAGCTTTTGTAGCCTTCTCCTGAAGTTCCGCTCTGATTTCTTCCAGTTCTGTACTTGCCTCTTCAAGAAGTATACCCGATGCTTCCCCTGCTTCCGTCACGATCTGTTCGATCTGAGCTTCTGCATCCTCCACGATCTGAGCGATTTTTGCCTCTACCGTCGCCATGATCTGAGCTTCAAAGTCCTCGTCATAATCAGCGGATGCGATCAGTGCTTCGGCTTCCTTCTGAATCTGAGCCACCTGCATGGAAACATTGTTTCTTATTTCCGTTTCCTGATAAGCGGCTTTGGCTATGATTTCATCTGCAGCTTTTACTTTCTGAGAAACCACCATAAGCCTTGCCAGTGTTGTCTGCGACAGCTTGGCATACGCACTCTGTGCCGCCTCACTGAGCATTGTCTTCAATGCTTCCAGTTTTGTCTGATAGTCCGGTGTTTCATCATCAACAGGAGCAATGACAACCGGTTCGCCATCGATTGGTTCTTCATCAGCAGCTGCTGCACAAATGCCTGTGCCTGCCACCATGGAAAGTGCCAATGCTGCTGTCAGAACTCTCATCATGAATTTCTTTGAACTTTTCATTGTAAAAAGCCTCCTAATATAATTTTTTTTACAAAGGCATCTCATTTGCCTTTGCATAATGTCTATTTGACTTTGACAGTTATATTATAACATACCATGTCCAACTAATGTCCATCAATCACGCACTTAAGACGGCACAAAAGCCCAAAATCTACATTTTTAACAAAACAGCGTAATTTTATTTATGCAATTTACTGATAAAATTTCATTTACAGTACATCAGCAGAAAAAACATATCTGTCAGGACATATTGGCTTCCGTAATGCTCGCCCATGAGTATTCACTCATATATTCGCCATGAAAAGAGTTGACAGTATCAATATTGCCGTCAAAAAAGCGGTACATATCACAGTCAAACTTTTCCGGAATGACACGGATATATCCTTTTTTCATTTCGATAATATCACTGATACCATATCTTTGTAATGTTGCACGCAGGCTTCTCAATATGACATCAAACTGCTTTTGCATTGGTCTGTCATAAGTCCTGTTTTCCCATAATACTGAAAAAGCCGTTGCCCTTGATACCATGCTGCCTCTTCTGTCCACGAGATAAGCCAGAAGTTCTTTTGCTTTTGAACGCTGGAATGAAACAGGCTCTCCATTTAACAATACATCAAATCTTCCGAAAGTCCTTATAAAAATATTGGTATTTTTAGGCTGAGATTTATGCAGCTCAATATTTTCCATGGCATAGTCTATCTCTGCCGACAGCCGTTCCATGCTCACTGGTTTCATAAGATATCCTGATGCGTGCATTGAAATTGCGTCAAGTGCATATTCCGAATATCCTGTCAAAAAGATAATCGCAATATTTTTATTGATTTCTTTCATTTTTGCTGCCAGAACGATTCCGCTCATATCCGGCATATTGATGTCCATAATGGCAATATCAACTTTATAACTGCGGATATACGCAAGAGCATCTGCACTGTTACTGAAACCTTTTACTTCAGGATTTTGCGGCAGTTCACGACACATGGAAACAGTCAAATTCAAAATCAATTTTTCATCATCAACACAAATAATTCTCATATTTTTACCTCTCATAAAAAAATCTTTGGTTTAGTTATACACCCATGTCCAACAAATGTCAAATCCATTTTTTATACAGCGTCAAATTGCACAATTCAAAAATATTTTATTGTCAAAAAGGGAGAAAATTTGTTTTTATGCTATTTTGATGTAAATTCGTTGGACATTAGCTGGACATGGTATGTTACAATGAATATCATGGGGTAAATTCATTTTCTATGAAAGCCATATCCATGAAAAACGACTGGACAACCATTTACGTTGACAGTGTAAACAGGAAGTGATGATTTGAAATCGGAATTTGCCATTCTTATCCCGGTTTTATTGCAGATAATCGGCTTGGGAATTTCCGTGAGCATGGATCAGTATATGACAAAACGGCATAAAAAAATTATGTTTTTTATTATTTTTATGGTGTTCAGCTTAATCATACATAATGTAGCGGAATATTTACTCGCCAAACGTATCGTCATGCCTTATGTCAGAACGATCGTTTCTGTATACGGATATTGTGTACATCCACTTATTATATTACTTTTTATCTGTATTGTCTGTGACAGGCAGCGTTATATATTATTCAAAATATTGGTCGGTATCAATGCAGCGGTTTATCTTGCTGCATTGTTTACGGATAAAATCAGTTTTTATATCAGTGATGACAATGTGTTCCTGCGTGGACCATTAGGCTATACTTGTCATTATGTCAGTATGGTCATGCTTACCTTTCTTATGTATGTAACGCTTAAAGAGTGTATCAGGACAAGAAAAAAAGAATCGCTCATTCCCATATTCAATGTTCTCATAATAGTCGGTTCTCTTTTTAGCGATGAATTTTTTGAGCCCGATCTTTTCTGTCTTTCCTATCTTACGATAGCAGTTGTCAGCAGTACATTATTTTTTTATATCTGGCTGCATATGTGCTTTGTGCGGGAACGTGAACAGGCATTGATGACTGAACAAAGAATACAAATCATGATGTCCCAGATACAGCCCCATTTTCTGTACAATACCCTGTCGACAATTCAGGCA
Organism: uncultured Ruminococcus sp.; assembly: GCA_902801715.1. Lineage (GTDB taxonomy): Bacteria > Bacillota > Clostridia > Oscillospirales > Acutalibacteraceae > UBA1213. The sequence continues at coordinate 13,729 of CADCJK010000047.1, forward strand.
TTATGCCATATCGATCCCAAAAAGGCAGCTGTTGTAACCGAGCGTTTCGGAACATATCTCCGACAAAACCTTGATTCTCTCAGTCAGACTGAACTTATCCCTGTCGCAAAAGAACTGGAACATACCAAAATATATGCCGAAATTGAAAAAGTACGCTTTGATAATATCAGTGTTGAGTATGATACGCCAGAAATGAATTTTATGATACCTGCTTTGAGCATTCAGCCATTAGTTGAAAATGCTATTCGTCACGGTGTCAGGATACGTGACAACGGCATAGTCAAAATCAGTACGGCTAAGGTGTCAAACGGTTATGACATTACGGTTGAGGATAACGGCAAAGGATTTAATGCCTCTGTTACAGAGCAGGCAGACAATACTCATATAGGCTTGCGTAATGTCAGGGAACGTATTGAAAAAATGTGCGGGGGTACTCTGCATATTGAAAGTACGGAAAATGTCGGAACGAAAATTACACTTCATATCCCCAATCAAAAATAAAAAAAGTGGTCGCCTCTTATCAGAGGCAACCTTTTTTTATTTTTCTTCTGTCCGTTTTTTGTCATCATATTTTTTCCGGATATTATTGATATCTTCTGTACTTCCGCCTCCATCGTCATCAGATGCACGAAATTCTCCTTTATCAGCCAAACGCAAAAACGCATCTACTACATCGCTTGCAAGCTGTGTTCCTGAAACTTCCCTGATGATAGAAATAACCTTGTCAAAATTCATTCGCTTTCTGTAAGGACGATTGGAATACATGGCATCAAAAGTATCAGCTACAGCAATAATCTGTGACACTCTTGGAATATCATCACCTTTTAATCCTTTCGGATAGCCCTTTCCGTCAGGTCGTTCATGATGCGAGGCTGCACCTATTGCAAGTTCAGGCATAACACTGATTTCCTTGAGTGTATCATATCCCATCGTAGTGTGGGACTTTATCATCTCAAATTCCTCGTCCGTAAGCTTACCCGCTTTGTTAAGCACATCTTCGGGGACACCGATTTTGCCGACATCATGCATAAGAGCAATATTATAATATTTTTCAACCGTTTCATCATCA
>CADCJK010000048.1 GCA_902801715.1 uncultured Ruminococcus sp.
TCAATAACGGCTTTCACCTCTCTTTCTTTTTGAAAATTATAAAAGTCAACATATTCTTATAGCTTTTTATAAAGTTGTTTTAACTGTTAAAAGCCTCCGCCTCGCTACGCTCGGCACCTCCCCTGAAAGGGACCGCCGCAGGCGGTGGAGGGGTAGGAACAACGAATCAACTTGATTTTCCATTGAACTCACGTTATTTACATCAATTTTATCATGCGGTTTTTGACTTTCTTGTCGTTGTAATATCCTGCAATACAGATTCCAGCCCCGGCAATGTATGACAGGAATCCGAAAATGTGATTGTAAATAATTTCACCTGTGGCATCGGGATCCGTCAGATATACGGGTATCAGTTCAAATGCTTCCGAAAATGTAAAGCCATATTCTTTTACGGCATTGAACAGGTCAACGCCTATGGCAAAATACATTCCCGCAAGCAAAAATACGAATGAAACTGCCAGAGAAACAATCAAGCCCGTCAAAGTGACTTTTTTGCCGAATTTCTTGAATCCCAGATAGCCGAACATTCCGGCAAAGAGTCCCGCAACGATAGAAATCTTTCCCAAAAGTGACGTAATCACCCACAAGACCGCACCGCCCAGACCGCCAAGAACTGCCCCCAGAACACCAAGCGGATAATTGGTAACGACCTGATTTTCCCTGTACATATTGCCGGCAAGCTGACTTTGCGTGTTATAAAAACAGTTTTCGCACAAGGCGGCAATATTGTTTTCTATCACATAGATGTCGGGATAACTTTCCTTTCCGCACGAGGAACAGCATGGCACACACCGGAATTGAGCAATACAATAACTGATGAAATTCACCGAATCCATCACATATTTTGCAATATCGGGGTTAATATCGTTTGTATGCCAGATAATCATAATCTGCTTTCCGTCAAAGGCTGCATTCTTGATGACTTTCTTTCGTTCCGCCGCAAACTGCTGTATTGCCTGACGCATGGAAGCTGCTGCCGTTTCATCAGCAGGTCTGCACGCTGCCGAAACGATATAATCCTTTGTATTCGGGTGAAAATCAACCGTGAAGCATACACCGTTGATTTTGTGATATCCTTTTGCTGTCAGCGTATCGTAACCGAAGCCGATACTTTCAAGCTGTTTCTGATAGCTTGCCATTTTCCTCACCTCATATCAATTTATCCCGTTCATTATACTATAGAAAACCATTTTTTTCAACAAATTTTTGCATGAAAAAACGGCTGCAAATCAAATTGACTTGCAGCCGCCGATGAAACATAAATTATAAATTAGTCCTTAACTTTCCAGAGTTCTCTTGCGTACTGGTTGATGGTACGGTCACTGGAGAACATTCCGGCATTTGCTGTATTGATAAGACACTTTCTGCCGAAAGCACGTCTGTCTTTATAGTCATTGTTAACTCTGAGTTTAGCGTCTATATAGTCGGGGAGGTCACGAAGCAGGAAATAATGGTCAGCCGGATGCCAGGGAGCACCGTTGAGCAGTGAGTTATGAAGCTCTGCAAAGGAACCTTCACCTGTCTTGCCGCCGTCATGGAAACGTCCGTCAATGAGTGTATCAACAACTCTCCTGATTTCAGGATTGGATTCATAGATAGCCTTCGGATTGTATGTATTCTTGATTGCATTGATTTCCTCAACCCTTGCACCGAAGATATATTCATTTTCTTCGCCTGCCTGCTGAGCAATCTCAACATTTGCACCGTCATAAGTACCGAGTGTAACGGCACCGTTTACCATGAACTTCATGTTGCCTGTACCGGAAGCCTCTGTACCTGCTGTAGAAATCTGCTCTGAAACGTCAGCAGCCGGAACGATTTTTTCAGCATAGGATACATTATAGTTGGCAACGAATACAACACGGAGTTTTCTGTTGACATCGGGATCATTGTTGATAAGATTAGCTATTTCCGTGATGTACTTGATAATAGCCTTTGCACGTGCATAACCCGGAGCAGCCTTTGCACCAAAGATAAATGCAGTCGGTGTGAAGTTCGGGAGCTTGCCCTCTTTCAGACGGAAGTAAATAGCCATGATGGAGAATGCATTAAGAAGCTGTCTTTTGTACTCATGCAGACGCTTAACCTGTACATCAAAGATAAAATCGGGATCGATATAAATGCCCTCATGTCTCTGCATATACTCAGAAAGCTGCTTTTTCTTCTGCCACTTGATACCGTTGAATCTGTCAACAACATCATCTGTCAGCTTGCCCTCAAGTTTCTTGAGTTCATAGAGGTGACGCACCCATCTCTTGCCGATAAGGTCTGTAATGAGTTCGGAAAGTTCGGGGTTGCAGAGTCCGAGCCAGCGACGCTGAGTAATACCGTTGGTCTTGTTCTGGAAACGCTCCGGATAAATTGCATACCACTCTTTAAGAACGTCATTTTTCAGAATCTCTGTATGTATCCATGCAACACCGTTGACATAGCTGGATGCATAGATAGCCAGACGTGCCATGTGTACACGTTCACCGTCAATAATCTTCATCTTGCTGTCATCAATGCCCCTGTATTTGAGTTCACTGATGAGTTTATAATTGATTCTTTCAATAATTCTGTAGATATCGGGAGCAACGCTCATGATAAGGTTCTTGTCCCACTTTTCAAGAGCCTCTGCCATAACGGTATGGTTGGTATAGGCAAATGTTCTCTGAGCAACACCGAATGCCCAGTCGAAATCGCAGCCCTCTTTTACGAGAAGTCTGATGAGTTCGGGGATAGATACTGTCGGATGTGTATCATTCAGCTGAATCACTGTTTCATCTGCAAAATACTTGAATTCCGTACCGTGTCTTCTCTTGTATCTTCTGATGATATCCTGAAGGGAAGCCGAGCAGAAGAAATACTGCTGCTTGAATCGGAGCACTTTGCCTTCATACTTATTGTCATTCGGATAGAGTACTTTGGAGATATCTTCTGCCTTTTCTCTTTCATCGTCAGCCTGCTTGTATTTGCAGTCATTGAATGCGAGGAAGTCAAATATATTGAGCGGCTCTGCCTGCCACAAACGGAGTGTATTGATATTGTTGGTACCATAGCCAATGATGGCCATGTCATAGGGAACTGCCTTGACTCTCTGGTCTGCAAACTCTACGACAACAGTATCTTCTTCTCTCCTTACGCTCCAGGGATCGCCGAAACGCTGCCAGTCATCTGCCACTTCAAACTGTGCACCTTCTCTGAGCTGCTGCTTGAACAAACCAAACTTATAGCGTATGCCATAGCCGTCAAGAGGTACATTGTGAGTTGCAGCGGAATCAAGGAAACAAGCTGCCAGTCTGCCAAGACCGCCGTTACCGAGAGCGGCATCATCTATTTCTTCAAATACATTGATATCGATACCCTTATTGGCAAGGAGCTGCTTTGTCTGGTCGAGAACTCCGAGTGCATAAAGATTGTTATACATCATGCGTCCCATCAGGAATTCTGCTGAAAAATAGTACGCTCTGCGTCTGTTGGCATGATTTCTTTTGCTTTCATTCCACTGTTCTGCGATCTCGCCCATGACAGCCTTGCCGAGAGCATTGTGAAGTTCACCCGGTGTCAGTTCCGTAACGTCTTTGCAGTAACCGTTCTTCGCATTTGCAACGAGATTTTCAATAATGGCGTTTTTTTTCATGTCTTCATTTTCCTCCAGCCTTTTATAAGTTTTTGAAAGTTCATACAGCTTATTGGCAATCTGGGGTGTATCGGCACCTTTTTTCATTCTCCAAGCCCAGTTTCCGCCAAGTGATGACGGTGTATTCATTCTCGCCTCACTTCCCAGACCGAATACGTCCTGCATCTGAACGATGGCGTAATTGCTGATACTTGCATAGGCTGTACGAATGAATCCCCAGTTATAGCCCTCTATTTTATTGAGTGCACAATAATTCTTTGCAAACTCCCTGTCAGCCTTGGTTGCCGTTCTGTACCAGCCCATGATGGTATCATTGTCATGCGTACCGGTATAGCATACGCAGTTTTCATTATAGAAATGCGGCAGATAGTTACTTTCTTCTTTAGCGTCAAATGCGAATTCCAGGATTTTCATTCCCGGATAGCCCGATTCTTTGAGCAACTGTATAACGCCCGGTGTCATGAGTCCGAGGTCTTCCGCAATAATCGGAACATCTCCCAGACGTTCTTTCATCTTGTTGAAGAACTTCATTTTCGGACCGTCTATCCACTGACCGTTGATGGCATTCGGCGAACCGTAGGGAATCGCATAGAACTGATCGAATGCTCTGAAATGGTCGATTCTTGTAACGTCAAACATTCTTGACGCACCCCATACACGCTGTATCCACCAGTCAAAGTCATGGTCTTCCAGATAGCTCCAGTCATAGAGAGGATTGCCCCAGAGTTGACCTGTTTCGGAGAAATAATCCGGCGGACAGCCTGCCACGCAGACCGGCTTTCTTTCTTCATCGAGCCAGAATACTTCCGGATTTGCCCATGTATCGGCACTGTCCATGGCAACATATATCGGCATATCACCGAACAGCTTTACACCGTTTTCATTTGCATACTGTTTCAGTTCCCTCCACTGCCTGAAGAAAAGGAACTGCGTAAATTTCCAGAACATGACATCTTCATGCAGGAAATTGATATAGTAATTTATCGTATCGGGATTTCTGTATTTGATAAGATGGTCGGGCCATTCTGTCCAAGCCTTGTCATCAAACAGCTTTTTCACTGCCATATACAAAGCATAGTTTGTCAGCCACCAGTCCTCGTCACGCATGAAATCCCAGAACTCCTGCTGATTGTGCGACTTAAAGTTCTCATACGCCTGACGAAGAACCTTAAATCTTTCGTTAAAGATTTTTTCATAGTCAACATACTGTTCATTGGTACCCCAATCGATTTTTTTGAGGTCATTTCTGACGAGAAGTCCCTCATCACACAACATATCGAGGTCAATCATGTAAGGATTGCCTGCATACGTTGAGAATGACTGATAAGGGGAGTCACCATAGCTTGTCGGACCGACAGGAAGTATCTGCCAGTACGTTTGTCCGGATGCCTTGAGGAAGTCCACAAAATCATAGGCAGCCTGTCCGAGAGTACCGATACCATAAGGTGACGGCAGTGCAGTTATCGGCATGAGAATGCCTGCACTTCTTGCCATTTGAAATCATCTCCGTTCATAAAAAAATTTTTAAAGTCATTTTTACATAAAAGTATAAACATTCATGCTATATTTTAACATAGAATTGTAATATAATCAATAGTTCTGCACAAAAATTTCCTACAAAAAATGCTTTTATATATCATATATTTTCAATAAACGCACTTTATCAGAAACTATCCTTATCATAGAGATAACGATAAAGATTGGCATAATCGGAACGTTTATCTGCAATAAACTGTATGGCATCACGGGGGTGCTGATTCATTCTGCCCGTCAGAAGATACGGAATATCATATCCCCATATCACTCCGTCACTTTTTAACTTGTCTATCTGATTTTCAATGAATTTCAGTACGGGCGTAATGTGATATTTCGGGTTCTTCAGAAAGCCTAAAAGCAATTCCGTAGAACAGTTGCCGGCACCTCTGCCCATACCGCTGACAGTACAGTCAAGATAACTGACACCCATTGTCAATGTTTCTATCGTATTGGCAAATGCCAGCTGCTGATTATTGTGTGCATGGATACCTATTTTTTTATCATATTTATCCCCGTATTCCAGATATTTTTCAGCCAATCTCCTCATCTGTTCGGGATACAGTGAACCGTAACTGTCAACCAGATAAATCGTATCGACACAGCTTCTGCCGATAATTTCCAGAGCGTCATTCAAATCGCTGTCATTCGATTTGGAAATAGCCATAATATTTATCGTTGTTTCATAGCCCTTTTTATGACAGTATTCCACCATCTCCAATGCCGTTGGAATCGTGTGTATATACGTTGCTACTCTTATCATGTCAACGGGACTGTTTGCCTTATCCGTGATATCATTCCTGAAATCCGTTCTGCCGACATCTGCCATGACCGATATTTTCAAACCGCTGTCATTATCGCCTACGATTGCCCTGATATCGTCATCATTACAGAATTTCCATTTGCCGAACTTGTCAACGTCAAACATCTCTTTATCGGCTTTATATCCGAATTCCATGTAGTCCACGCCTGCTTTGATATTCATTTCATACAGGTCATGCACGAATTCATCACTGAAAAAGAAATTATTGACCAGTCCCCCATCTCTCAGCGTACAGTCAAATACTTTTATATCCGGTCTGAATGAAACCAGTTCACCTTTTTTCAACATCAAATATTCCTCCGATTTTTCAATTTAAGCATTATCTTCTATTTTAAGCAAATACAATTTATTATTCAGCTTAAAGCCCGTTTTGCTCCAGAGAGCCATGGCAGATTTATTTCCCACATGGGAATATAACATAGGTGTATGCCCTTTATCTTTAATCGTATTCGATACAAATGTACATATCTTTGTGCCGAAACCTTTCTGACGTTCGGGCTTGAGTACGGCTATGGATTTTATTCTGATATAATCTTCCGTTGTACTGCCGATTGCCGCCACTGCAACAGCCTTTTTATCTTTCACAAGTGCATACATCTCCAGATTCAGCAATTCCTCTACCTTGCGGTCAAATTTGCCGTCATTCCATCGGAATTCGTCTTTGCACTGTTCATAGAATTCCGTTATCATCTTTTTATGTTCGGCATTATTCCTGTCAATGTGAATAATTTCCTCTCCGCTGCCAAGCTCCATATCGGTTTTTTCCCTGCTTTTCTGAGTGAACACCGCCAATGAAAATTCATCTTTCACTACATAATCCAAATCGAGTGAAGCCAGTGCATACAAGTCCGAGAGATTCCCCGAAACGTCCTGTTTCACATATATTTCTACTTTCGGGATATTGCAGTTACGGAGAAATCTGCATATATCTATGAGCTTTGACGTGTCATTGGCAATATTGGAAGATGTCCATATCCATACCCTGTTGCCCTTTTTGGGCGTGGAGATAATCACATTTTTATGGTCGGAATACAGTTCATATCCTTCATCATTCCTTGCCGACTCTATTGCATTGAAAATAATCGAATCCGCAATATATTCGGAATTTTTGAATATCGCATCATTTCCCGCTATTTTGTCAAACTTTAATGCCATTATAAAAGCCTCCTTTTTTGCTTTTTACATATCTATTTTAACTCATATCAACAATTATTTCAATAATAAAAATGTATTTTTTATGCAAAAGCAAAATATAAATAGAGAGTGAAGTGTGGAGAGTTGAGAGTGGAGCGATTGCAAATCCGAATTTTTTCTGACATTTTCCATTTTCCCTTTTCCACTTTCCATTATTTTCAGGGAGGCTTTTTTGATGGATACAGTCATATATATCGTGAAACAGGGCGATACGCTTTGTGATATCGCAAAGAAGTTCAATACCACCGTGAACATGATTGCAAGATACAACGGCATAGCCGATACAGGCTTGCTTGAACCCGACAGAGTTCTGAGAATCCCCGTTACCGTCGTGCCCGATATGAAACCGTATTATGAATATACTATCAAAGACGGTGACACGCTTTTCCAATTAGCCGAAAAATTCGGCACAACTGTTGAAGCCCTTGCCAAACTCAACGGCATTGAGAATCCCGATGTGATATGGGCTGGAAATATCCTGAAAATACCTGTATTTGCCGTACCGCTGCCCATGCCCAAACCCGAAGATACCGAAAACAATGATGACGGCACCATCAAATACATCGTGCAGGAAGGCGACACCCTCTGGAAAATCGCAAAGCGTTTCAATGTATCCGTGGCGGATATCATCAATTTCAATAAACTCTGCAATCCCGACAGGATTTATCCCGAACAGGTCATTATCATTCCCGAAACCTGACAATTACTCCGACTGCTGAATCACTGTTTTGCAAAGTTCTATCAAATCATCAAATGTATTGAGATTTCCTGCCTGTTTTCTGAGAGATGCCGCACCGTGCACGCCTTTGAAATACCATGCGGCGTGTTTACGGGCTTCTTTCATGCCGATTACTTCACCCTTGTATTCGCATAACTTCTGTATATGCTTTAACAATACAGCGATTCTTTCGGTAGTCGATACTTCAAGCGGCACTCTTTCGTTATTTATCAGCATATTGATATCACGGAATATCCAGGGATTTCCCAATGCACCACGACCTATCATCACCATGTCGCAGCCTGTTTCTTCCAGCATTTTTGCCGCAAGATACGCATTTGTAATATCCCCGTTGCCAATGACGGGGATTTTTACTGCCTGTTTCACCTGCTTGATAATATTCCAGTCAGCAGGCGGCATATACTGCTGTTGTCTTGTACGTCCGTGAACGGCTATGGCACTTGCCCCTGCCTGTTCGCATATTTTGGCAACCTCAACGGCATTGACAGAATTATCGTCCCAGCCTTTTCTAATCTTCACCGTCACGGGAACGTCAACGGCATTTTTGACAGCTTCCACTATTTTTCCGCATAAATCGGGATTTTTCATCAATGCCGAGCCTGAACCGTTCAAAGCAATTTTCGGTGCAGGACAGCCCATATTGATATCTATGATATCGGGCTTGAATTTCAGTGAAATTTCCGCTGCCCTCGCCATGACTTCAGGTTCATATCCGAAAAGCTGTATGGCACATGGTCTTTCCTTTTCGGATATTTCGAGCAATTCCAGAGATTTGTCATTGTTGTAGGTGATTCCCTTTGCACTGACCATTTCACCCACGGCATAAGCCGCTCCGAAATCCACACACAATTCCCTGAAAGCCCTGTCGGCAACGCCTGCCATAGGTGCCAATGCCGCATAGCCGTTTATTTCAACATTTCCTATTTTCATAAATCCTCCGTTATATTTCTTTTAAAGCACAATGTATAGTTGTGTATAGTTGTACATACCTTTCATGTAAAAAAATCAAATCCGAAAAATATATAAAAAGTATATAGCAACCATACAGACTATACATTTTTCTTATATAGAATAATATATTTAATTGCCTTTGATTTTTTTCCAGTATTCCTTGTAAGCCTGTTCATTCTTGTTGAGTGCAGGCTCATAATAAACTGTGCCAACAAGGTCATCGGGCAGATATTGCTGTTGTATCCAGTGATTCGGGTAATCATGCGGATATAAATAAAACTGCCCTTTGTTTTGGATATCGTCACCGTCATAATGCTTGTTCTGCAAATGTCGTGGAAAGCCTTTCCCATAGCCTTTTTCAATATCCTGCATGGCTTTGTTTATCGCCATATAGGCGGAATTCGATTTAGGCGACTGTGACACCAATATCACCGCATTGGCAAGAGGTATTCTTGCTTCGGGCAAGCCTACCGCTAAAGCCGTATCGACAGCGGCTTTCACAATAGGAATGATATTCGGATTGGCAAGCCCG
>CADCJK010000049.1:0-9251 GCA_902801715.1 uncultured Ruminococcus sp.
CCTGCTTTTTTCACTTTTCGGCAGCCGTTTTTGCTGCATGAAAAATGCCGGACAGGAAATCATTCCCGTCCGGCATCAGATGTTTGCATTAATATTTTATCGGATTTGAAGAAAGATATTTCTTTACCATGAGAGCTACTTTGAATACGATAGCGTCCTCGAACTCACGCAGGTCAAGACCGGTGAGTTTCTTGATTTTTTCAAGACGGTAAACGAGGGTGTTGCGGTGAACAAAGAGTTTTCTGGAGGTTTCGGAAACGTTGAGGTTATTTTCAAAGAAACGCTGAATAGTGAAAAGTGTTTCCTGATCGAGTGATTCGATAGAGCCTCTCTTAAAGACTTCTTTAAGGAACATATCGCAGAGAGTCGTGGGAAGCTGATAAACGAGTCTTGCGATACCGAGATTGTCATAGCTGACGATCGTTCTTTCGGTATCGAAAACCTTGCCGACTTCAAGAGCGACCTGAGCTTCTTTGAAAGAGCGTGCCAGATCCTTGATGCCGACAACGGGAGTGCCGATGCCGATGACACAATGGGTATAGAATTCGCCCGAAAGGGTATCGACAATGGAGCTTGCCAGTTTTTCGAGGTCTTTGGAATCGATATCGGTTTTGATTTCCTTAACGAGAGCGATATCGGATTCATTGATATTGATGACAAAATCCTTATTTTTGTCGGGGAAGAGATTCTGAATAACATCATAAGCGGAAATATCTGTTTTGGAAGCGATTTTGATAAGCATACAAACCCTTGTGACATCGGCATTGAATCTGAGTTCTCTGGATTTGAGATAGATGTCACCGGGGAGGATGTTATCAAGGATAACGTTTTTAATAAAGTTGCCCCTGTCATATTTTTCGTCATAGTACTGTTTGATACTGCCGAGAGAAATGGCAAGGATAGCGGCATATTTCTGAGCTGCAAAGTCATTTCCGGCGATGAATACCGCATACTCTCCTCTTGGCTTTGTACCGAAGGATTTGTAGGTATAGCCGTTGAGAACGAAGGGAGCAGAGGAAGTCGTGAGCATATCGGAGGTGATATGTTCATTTACTTCACCGATTTTTCCCAGTTCACTGCAGGCGATGACAACGGAAGTTTCATCAATGACACCGATGGTTCTGTCGATGGTATCACGCATTTGATGAATTACTCCCTGAAAGAGTCTGTTAGACATATATATTCCCTCACTTTAAAATAATTTATAAATTTTTTCGGATATTCCTCACTTGATGATTCATCAATATTACTATATACATTTTACACAAAAATTTTAAAAAATGCAACCTTTTTAGCAAAAAAATATTGAAAAATATTGCATAAAAAAAGCCGGAACATAAAAATTTTCATAAAACCGCCTGCTTTGCTGAAAAATATACAAAAAAATAAAAATATGTTGCGAAATTATTGAAAAAGATGTATAATAAATTCAATGGAAATCAAGATAAAGGTGGTTAAAAAAATGCTCAAGGATTTTGAATCGAAAAAACGTCAGGACAGTGCTCAGGTATCGGAAGAAACAAAGGAACTGCAAATGCAGCTTCTGGGACAGCAGCAGCTGCTCATGCAGGCGAAAATCCCTGTTATTGTCATGATAGAGGGCTGGGCGGCAGCAGGAAAAGGCTCTCTCATTAAAGAGCTCATCAGTGAACTGGACCCGAGATTCTATCATGTTGTATCGCCGAAAGTGCTGCATGAATATGAAGAAAGACAGCCGTTTTTATGTCAGTATATGCAGGCGATACCCGTCAACGGCAAGGTGACTTTCTATGATTCGGGCTGGATGGAGAATGTTGTCAGGAAGTATCTCAGGCATGAAATCACAAAAGAGGATTACAGAAACAGGATAAGAGAAGTCAATGAAGTGGAACGGCAGCTTCGTGACAGTGGTTATATGATTATCAAAATATTCCTGCATATCGAGAAAAGAAAACAGTATGAACGCCTTTACAGACTCACGGAAGATTCCAGAACAGAGTGGAGAGTTGACCGTGAGGATTTGATGCAGCATAAGGAATACAAGCGTTTCATGGAAGCGTATGATGATTTCATAGAGAAAACGGGCGGTACGATAGGCTGGCATATTTTAGATGGAAGTCATAATAAAATTGCCGTCAGAGATGCCCTGAAACTGCTTGTGCAGAAAATAGATATTGCGGTCAAAGAGGGAAGATATGAGGGACAGCCCATTGAAGAAGAATTTCCGCTGAAAGAAATGCCGAAACTTTCGGAAGTGGATTTATCTCAGACCATGGACGATGAAGAATATAAGAAAGAGCTGAAAAAATTGCAGACAAAATTGAGTGAGCTGCATAATGTGATATACAGAAAAAAAATCCCTGTGATTCTCTGCTATGAAGGCTGGGACGCAGCAGGCAAGGGCGGCAATATCCGACGAGTGACTTATGCCCTTGACCCGAGAGGCTTTGACGTGCACCCGATTGCCTCACCGCTGCCGCATGAACTCAACAGACAGTATTTATGGCGGTTCTGGACAAAACTCCCCCGAACAGGTCATGTCTGTATCTTTGACCGCACGTGGTACGGCAGAGTGATGGTGGAACGTCTGGAAGGTTTCTGCACCGAAAATGAATGGAAACGGGCATATAATGAAATCAACGAATTTGAGCGTATGCTGACGGAATGGGGGGCAGTGGTTCTGAAATTCTGGATACACATTGATAAAGACGTTCAGCTGGAAAGATTCAATCATCGTGAACAGACTCCCGAAAAACAGTGGAAAATCACGGAAGAAGACTGGCGTAACCGTGAGAAATGGGACGAATATGAAATAGCCGTCGATGAACTTCTGCAAAAGACGAGTACCAAAAATGCCCCATGGTATATCATTGAATCGAATGACAAAAAATATGCAAGGATAAAAACCCTGAGAATCATTGTGAAAGCCCTTGAAAAAGCCTGCGAAAAGCATTTCAAGCAGATGATGGAATAAAATTGAAAAGCAGTTATTGAAACATATCGGACAATATGATATAATGCTGAAAAAAGAATTAAGGAGAACAATATGAATAAAGAAGATAATCAACTGATAATGGATATTCTGAATGAACAGGGCGAACCTGTTGACAGGAAAGAATTATGGCTCATGTCGAAAATGGATACGGAGGAGTTTAACAATGCGGTTTCTTTTCTGGAGAGCAGGGGCGATATCGTGACACTCAAAGAGGGCAAGGCAAAGAAAATTGCCCTGCCGAGAGATATCGGCTATGTGAAAGCCACTATCGTAAGACATTCGGGGGGATTCTGCTTTGCCCACCCCGAAGATGAAAGCCTTGCAGACGTTTTCATACATGGTGCAGATGATAAAGGAGCTATGCCGGGGGATTTGGTATTGCTGAAAAATATCACCATGGAGGCAAAAGGACCTGCCGGAGCGGTGCATAAAATCATTGAAAAGGGCACTCGTGTCATAACGGGCATTTATATAAAAAATCCGCTCATGCATAATAAAGACGGATTCATTGAAGCCGATAACGGTTTTGCACAAGCCTTGCCGATTGTGAAAGGCGGTTCACTGAAAGCCAAAAACGGTGATAAAATAAAGGCGGCTGTTGCATTTGACCAAAAGACGAAAAAGATAAATGCAAGAGTGATAAAAATATACGGAAAAGCCGACAGTGCCAAGATATGTGCAGATGCCATTATAGATGCGGCAGGGATTCCGACAAAATTCACCGTACCCGTGAAGCGTGAAGCGGCTATGGCGGCAGCTATGCCGATTACGGAAGAAGAAATTGCCAAAAGACTGGATTTAAGAAATGAACCGATATTCACAATAGACGGTGCAGATGCGAAAGATTTGGATGATGCCATTTCCGTGAAGAAACTGGAAAAAGGCTGGGAATTGGGTGTGCATATTGCCGATGTATCGCATTATGTGAGAGAGGGTACACACCTTGATGAAAGTGCGATGGACAGGGGAACATCCGTTTATTTTGCAGACAGAGTTATCCCGATGCTGCCCGTTGAAATTTCAAACGGCTGCTGTTCACTGAATGCAGGCACGAAAAAATTGACATTTTCGGCAATCATGACACTTGATGAAAAGGCGGATTTAGTGGATTACCGATTTGAAAAGAGTGTCATTGAGTCGAAAGTCAGGGGCGTTTATTCGGAAGTCAATGAGATAATAGACGGTACGGCAAATGATGAAATAAAGAAAAAGTATGCCGAAGTGTATGAAGAAATATTTGCCGCTCAGGAATTGGCGGAACTTCTCAAGGCAAAGGCAAAACAGCGTGGAGAACTGGAAATTGAAAGTACGGAATTGAAATTTGTACTTGATGAAAACGGTGTATGCATAGACGTTTCGGAACGTGACAGGGGACAGGCGGAAGAACTGATAGAACAGTTCATGATAATGGCGAACAGGGCAGCGGCATTGTATGCCAAGAGTGCAGGGATACCGTTTGTATACAGAGTGCATGAAGCCCCCGAACCCGAAAAACTGGAAACGCTTGCGAATCTGGCGGCAGCCTGCGGATTCAATGTAAGACGCTTGAAAGAGGGCGTACATCAGACGGATTTGGCAGCACTTATCAATAAGGCGAAAGAAACGCCTTATGCAAGAATTATTTCAACGCAGGTGCTGAGGTCAATGGCAAAGGCAAGATATGACCATAGACCATTGGGACATTTCGGTTTGTCACTGGAAGATTACTGTCATTTCACTTCCCCTATCAGACGATATCCCGATACATCTATCCATAGGATATTGACGGATTTGATAAGCGGTATACCCGTTGATGAGATAGAGAGAAAATTTGACGGTTTTGCAAAGGAATCCGCAAAGATGTCGTCCGAAAGAGAACTGCGTGCCATGCGTGCGGAACGTGACAGTGAAAAGTTCTATGCAGCGGAGTACATGACAAAGCATATCGGAGAGATACATGACGGCGTTGTGTCGGGCATTACGAATAAAGGCTTGTTCGTGGCGATAGAAAACGGCATAGAGGGATTTGTGAATTTAACGGAAGATGAAAAGGCATTTTTCGAGTACAACGGCACGACTACGACAAAGGACAGAAAAAGCGGAATCAGCTATTCGATAGGTGATATCGTGACGATAGAAGTGAAATCGGCAGAAATAGCACTCGGTACAGTGGATTTTTCATTATGCAAAGAAAGGAATGATATTTGATGATGTACCCGTTTTTGACACTCGATGATGAAACAGAAATAACGCATTCCGAATATTTACCGTCAGGCAGGGTGAAAGTATACATTGAAAAGCCCGATGAAAAAGATTGTTTTCATCACATGATATGTTATCTTCCCGATTATTCGATTGAGGAAATTAATGGTTTCAGTGAAGCGGAAGTAAAGAAATATATGGAAATTATCACTTCAACGGCTCATCTGATATTGGAATTTTCGAGAGAAGGGGGATTTGACAATGCCGCAGGTCTTTAAGATTGGCGGATATTGGGTATATTTTTGGTCAAACGAAAATGATCCGTTAGAGCCTGTTCATGTTCATGTGGCGGAAGGCAGACCGTCACCAAACGGCACGAAAATATGGATAACAAAATCCAAAAAGTGTTTTGTAGAGAACAACAATTCCCAAATTCCCGAAAAGTATTGAAAAATATTGTTCGCATCATAGAGGCAAGAAGTGATGAAGTGATAGAAAAGTGGAGAGATTTTTTCGGAGAAGTACGTTATTATTGTTGAGAGTTTTAATGGGTGATATGGAATGAATTATGAATATTTTCGGGAAGCACCGCCTGTCATACAGGAATTTATGGCATACATGGATAACGTCAAAGGCAGGTCGGGACTTTCTGTAGACGAATATTACAGGGATTTGAGGACATTTTTCAGGTTTATTCTCAAAGAACGGGGCAGAGTTCCCAAAGACATTGATTTTCAGGAGATAGACATATCATGTATTGATTTGGATTTTGTCAGGACAGTTACATTTGCGGATATACTGCTTTTCATGAATTACTGTCAGAATGAAAGGGATAACAATGCAGATACAAGGGCAAGAAAGACATCAAGTTTAAAGGGATTTTTCGGCTATCTGACGGACAAGGTGCATAAGCTGGAAGAAAATCCCGTCAAGGCACTGGACAGTCCGAAAAAGGCGAAAAAACTGCCGAAATATCTGACACTTGATGAAAGCCTGAAACTGCTGGAAGCCGTTGACGGCACGCATAAAGAAAGGGATTACTGTATCCTGACATTTTTCCTGAACTGCGGCATGAGGGTGTCGGAACTGGTGGGAATCAATCTATCGGATATCAACAGTGAAAATATGCTGAAAATCAGGGGAAAGGGCAATAAAGAAAGATTATTGTATCTGAATGAAGCGTGTATTGATGCGATGAAAAAATATATGGCGGTAAGGGATACGAAAGGTGTCAAAGACAAAGACGCTTTATTTCTCAGTCAGAAAAAGCAGAGAATGACACAAAGGGCAGTGCAGGAACTGGTGGAAAAGTATCTTGAAAAGACAGGACTTGACGGCAAGGGCTATTCACCGCATAAACTCAGGCATACAGCGGCAACTCTGATGTATCAGAAAGGCGGAGTCGATATCAGGACACTGCAGGTGATACTCGGTCATACAAGTGTCGGTACGACTCAGATATATACGCACGTTGCACAAGAGCAGGTGATTTCAGGATTAAAGGCAAATCCGCTTGCGAAAAAGAAATGAAAAACGATAAATGAGCAAATTTGAAAAATGCACAAATTCAAAATAATTGGCTATCCCGCCCCCTCCGCTTTCAGTGGAGGGGGCAAAAATTGACAATTTTAATTGTCAATTCCATTCCATACTGATTTTTGCAGACCTGATTTTATCGTTATCGTCTTTGAGTTTCTGGATTTCAGCTTTGAGTTCACGGACCGAAACATCTTCAACATTGACATTCTGCTGAATTTCTTCCCTGTCGGGTTCATCAAGTTTAGCCAAAAGATACAGCTTTTCCGTTCCGAGAGTTTCAAAATGCACAGTCGACTGTGCATTTTCGTCTGAAAAACTTCCGCCTATCCTTGCATATTTCATACCTTGATTTCTATGTATGCCGACTTCACTTTCACAATATTCCGCAAAATTCTGATAGCCAAGCTCTTTATACAGCTTTTCACTGCTCATTTTGTAGTCGGCACTTAATACCATTTCTGCCATTAAAAACAACTCCTTTGATTTTTTCGGGACTTCTCAACCATTATGCATTATGAATTGAAAAATCTCCTTTCACTAATGCACCGAAAAGGCTAATCAATTCTACCTGTTGGAGTTGAATTTATCAGCCTTTCGGAAAATGTTTTTTATGTCTTGATTTTGCCGTCAAAGTCTGCTATTTAATTTTCCCCTTTCTCTTTCGGTATCAGACCGCCGACAAGTACCATTATATCAATGCCGAATATCTTTGAAAGTATGTTCAAATCTCCCAAAGTGAATTTATCGGGATTTTTCTTCTTGTCAATCCACGTCGGAAACGACATCATCAGTTTCTGGCAAATTTCCTTATTCGTCATATCGGACAATTCCATGTAATAGGCGATAGTCGCTGTCACTGTCGCTAAAGGATTTTTACACTTTTTCGGCATATCTACACCCCCTGCAAATCTTTTTCAGCCAGTTGTAACCGTATTTGCATACAGGACATATATATTCATGTTCGGCAGGATATTTCACCGACACATTCCATTCTTTACTGCACCATATGCAGATACGGTAATTTCTTTTTCTCCGGTTATTCTTCTTCATTTTTTTTCAAGAAATCTGTTGGCAAGTTTGAACATATCTATGGAACAGAGTCCCTTGAATATTACTTCATAGACCTGTTCTTCCGTACAGCCGTATGAGTTCATTGTGGACGCAACAAACGATTTCATCTGCATTCAAGGCAAAGTGCAAATGATAATATATACTTGAAACTATAAATGAGCAAATTTCTGAAATTTCGTGAAACTGCACAAATATCAGCAGGTCCCGCCCCCGCCGCCGCAGGCGGTGGTGGAGGGGGCGGGACAGCCAATTATTTTGAATTTGTGCATTTTTCAAATTTGCTCATTTATAGTTTATAAAAAGGAGGTTTTTCAATGGCAAAAGCTAAAAAGTTGCCGTCGGGCAGTTGGAGAGTACAGGTCTTTGTGGGACTTGATGAAAACGGCAAGCAGATTCGCAAATCCTTTACCGCACCTACAAAGAAAGAAGCTGAATACATGGCGGCTGAATTTAAAGCAAGGCATAAGGAAATTGCAAAAGATTCCTCTGCAATGACACTTACAGAGGGGATTGACGGCTATATCAAATTCAAAGGCGGTACGCTTTCACCGTCAACCGTTGCAGGCTATCGGGCAATACAGAGAAACGCTTTTCCGTCCATTATGAATATAAAAATGAACAGGCTGACAGTAAACCATATTCAAGCCGCCATCAATGCCGAAGTCAATGCAAAATCTTCAGCAACGATACAAAATGAAATCACATTGGTTAAATCGGTTCTGAAAATGTATGCTCCGCATTTGTCTTTGACCGCCTTGACACTTCCACAACGAGAAAAATTTGAAGCCCAAAAGCTGACTTTAGCCGAAACGATAGCACTTTTCAAGGTGATTGTGCAAGAGCCTGATGAATATGCCATACCGCTGTTATTGGCAATGTGCGGCGGTCTGAGAGCATCGGAAATCGTCGGTCTGACATGGGGCAATTATGAGCCTGATACACGCAGAATCTATGTCAAAACGGCAGTCGTAGTTGACGAACACGGCAACAAGGTACGCAAACAGACAAAAACAACCGAAAGTAAACGTGATTTTACCATTCCGCAGACGCTTGCCAAAAAATTAACTGTCGGTGACAAGTCCGAGCCGATTGTAACAGTTACAATGAAAGTTACAAGAAACAGACTTCATGCACTATGTAAGAAAAACAATGTCCCCGATATACGTTTACATGACTTACGGCATTTGAATGCTTCCATTATGTTATATTTGGGGATTCCGTCAAAGTATGCCATGGAACGTGGCGGCTGGGACGATATCAATACCATGGATAAAATTTATCAGTTCACTTTTGAAGATGAAAAGAAAATGGTCGATGACAAGATAAACAATTTTTTTGACAGCCTGACAGACGGCTGATTTTTCAGCAGAAAACGTGTGCATTTTTATGTGCAGTTTCCGTTAAAAAGCATTAAAAATCGTTTAAAAATACTTGAAACAATTAAAATATTTTTTAATAAAAATCCTGATAAAATCCGCATTATCAC
>CADCJK010000049.1:9284-10889 GCA_902801715.1 uncultured Ruminococcus sp.
GCAAAAAATCGTCATGTGTCTGCTATCCATGCCCAGCGGTTGCCTGTTTCATTCATGGGAGTCAAAGGTCCGAATTTTTCTTCATATTCCTCCCGAAGCTGACAGCTTTTATTTTCGTAATCGGCAAGTGCCTTTGCCGCATTCACGTCATCAGGGTGAGTGTCCAGATATATATGGAGTTCCGTCACGGCAAAATCGTAGGAAGAAAGCCGTCTTAACAGTCGTTCACGTTCATTCATCAGCCTTACCTCCATAGCCTTTGTATGCCTTGAATGGCTTATTCAGTTCGGGAAACATTGTTCCCTGCTGAATGGCGTGTTCAGGGGAATAGAGTTTGCCTGCATTCTGGTAAGGCACATATGCCATGGCAACTGTCGTATCTTTGGGAAAGGGTTTGATAAAAAAATCTGAATTTTGCAGTTCTCTTATCACGTCCATTAAAAAAACTCCTTTCATATTTCCTTACATTATATAGTATGCGGAGTTTTCGGGAATGTCACAAAAACACTTGCATAAACTTTGAATTGTGTTATAATAATCCTATTATAATGTAAAGGATTTGAATTATGCGACAGATAGAGATAACGAAAAATGACAGTAATCAGCGTCTGGACAAGTTCCTGACAAAGCGATTCAAAAATATGCCTCAGTCCCTGATGTATAAATATATAAGGACAAAGTATATCAAGCTCAACGGCAAAAAATGTGAGATATCAAGCCGTCTGAATGAGGGCGATATTCTGACGCTGTATATTAAAGATGAGTTTTTCGAGGAACAGCCCGATGAATACGATTTTCTGAAAGCTCCCGTGAAGCTGGATATTATCTATGAAGATGAAAATATCATGCTGCTGAATAAAAAGCCCGGTTTGATAGTGCACCCCGATGAAAATTATCACTTTGACAGTTTGATTGCAAGGGTACAGCATTATTTGTATGAAAAGGGGGAGTATGAGCCGAAAAAGGAAAATTCGTTTGCCCCCGCCCTTGTCAACAGGATAGACAGGAATACAGGCGGCATTGTGATAGCGGCAAAGAATGCGGAAACCCTGCGTATCATGAATCAGAAAGTAAAGGACAGGGAATTGAATAAATATTATTTGTGTATCGCATTGGGGATATTTGAGAAAAAGAGTGATTTGCTGACAGGCTATCTCGAAAAGAATGAAAGTCAGAACAGAGTGTATATTTCCAAAAAGCCGACGGAAAACTCCAAGACAATCAAGACGAAATATAAAGTTCTTGCGGAGAAAAATAATTTCAGTTTAGTGGAAGTGGACTTGCTGACGGGCAGGACACATCAAATCAGGGCACATTTAGCGTCCATCGGACACCCCCTTTTAGGTGACGGCAAATACGGCAAAAATGAAATCAACAGGAAAATGGGGTATAAATGGCAGGCACTGTATTCATATAAACTGTCATTCAATTTCACGACAGACGGCGGCATATTGGAATATCTGAATGGAAGAACTTTCACCGCCCCCGAAATATGGTTTACGGAATATTTTGAAAAAAGCGATTATCTTAAATGAGGAGATTTTTAAATGTGCTTTATATGTGAAAGAATTGATATGATAAAAAACAGTACAAATCCTTATTTTG
>CADCJK010000050.1 GCA_902801715.1 uncultured Ruminococcus sp.
GCATTGAAATTGCCCAGCTCGAATTTCGCATTCTTTTCGCTCACATATCTCTCATTCATCATCTCGTCATATATTTTCTCGTTTTTCTCATTAGTTTTTGCAAAATCTTCCTGAAGCCAATTCAGCTTTTCCGAATTGATTTCCGCATACGTTTCTGCTAAATTTGAAGCTGAAAATACGTTCACTATCATGATAAGCGTTATCAATACCGACACTATCCAGGCTACAAACCACATTCCCGTATACGAAATTCCCAAAGACGGCAGTTTTATTCTGCTGTTCTTTGCACCCTCCGGATCTTTGAGTGCTTTGTTGATATGTCTTTGATATATCACAAAATATATTCCTGCTACCACCAAAACGACCATAAAAACGATTGCCATTATATATATAACTTTGTAATCCATAATAATATCCTCCTTAAATATTGAACGCTTCTTTGAAGCTGTTGTAATAACTTCTCGTTACATCTATCTTTCTGTCATTCTCCATCGTCAATACAAATTTCATTGACAATGATGGGCGTATCTGCTTTATCTTCTTCTTCGCAATTATCACCGAATTGCTCACTCTGATGAATTTATCGGGATTCAGTGTATTCACCAACTGATATAACCTGTCACTTGTCACATACGTTTCCTCACCTGTCACAACTTCCACTGTATGTCCGTAGCTCTCTATCAGAATAATCTCATTCACCGATATATGTACTTTTTCAGCTGTTTTTACATTCCTCACTGTGATATGTCCTACATACTTGTCTGTCTGCATCAGTACAAAGTCCGCTTCATCATCAATCTCTATCCCCTTGGAAAGCAGGAACTCCTTCACCTCCTCATAACTTTCATCACTGATTGCAAGCTTTATTTTCAAAGCCTTCACCCCCCGTTTGTCAAAGTCCCGTGCCGAAAGCGGAGAGTTTTTTCTCTCAGCCGTTCCCTTGACTGTGATTTTATTATATATCCATCTCAAAAAAATTGCAATATACTTTGCATACTCTGCACTGTATGCATACATACTCTGCACTGAAAAAAAACGCTGTACCATTTTTTGATACAGCGGTCATTTTTATGTGATAAGTTTTTCACTTTTGGTTAGTCTTTTTCAATATCTTCATTCTCGTCGTCATCGTTATCTGCCGAAGAAACGATACTTGCGGCTGTCTTATCGGACGATACTGTCGGGGCTGCACTGACTGCAGCTGCTGTTGATGCCGTTATCATCAGCGTGAGTACCATTGCCGAAACTTTTCTGTAATATCTGTTCTGCATATTGCAACACTCCTTGATTTCTTTTCTTTAGTAATAATATACAATGTCCGTTTATACTGCGTTTGAATTTCTTTTGAAATATCCTTTAATATTACCTTAAAAAATTTCAAGATATTAACATTTTTATGTTCTCGGGAATATACTGTATCAAAAGATTATTTTCGGGAGATTTTTTAATATGACCAATATCAATAATTTCGGAATCATAGGCGGTGACAAACGTCAGCTTTACTGCGGAAAATCCGCTATGGACGATGGTTACGGCGTGTATATATGCGGCTTTGAAAAATGCGATGCCATGCTTGGAATGAAAATATCCGACCTTGAAAGCACCATGAAAAATGCCGATGCTTTTATACTTCCCCTGCCCGTCACGAAAGACGGCATTACTCTGAACACTCCCCTTTCCGATAAAAATATTTCTCTTGACAGCTTCTTTCAGCTTGCGGAAAACAAGCCTGTATTCTGCGGAATGCCACTCCCCTTTAACCGTGATAATATATACGATTACAGTGCAAGAGAGGAGTTCGCCACGGCTAATGCCGTTCCCACAAGTGAAGGTGCCATTGAAACCGCCATGCTTGAATATGACGGTACCATCAACAATTCAAAATGCCTTGTTACAGGCTATGGCAGAATAGGACGTGTGCTTTCCGATATGCTTGACGGACTCGGGGCTGACGTTACCGTCAGTGCAAGAAATCTCAAAGACCTTGAATTTATCAAAGCAAAGGGATTTCATGCCCTCCATATAAGTGATATCAGGGGAAATTTTGATATCATTTTCAATACCGTTCCCTATAGGATATTCAATGCCCATATCCTTGCCAAAACCGCTCAGAATTCCCTTGTGATAGATTTAGCTTCCATGCCGGGCGGCGTGGACTTCGGGGCTGCCGAAAGACTGCATATCAAAGCAGTTCATGCCCTCTCCCTGCCCGGAAAGGTCGCTCCCAAGGCTTCCGGCATTATCATTAAAAATGCCGTATACAACATTATCAGGGAGGAAAATTTATGACTGCTCTGAAAATCGGCTTTGCCATGTGCGGTTCTTTCTGCACCTTTTCAAAAGCCATTGAACAAATGGAAAACCTCATCCAATCCGGTTATGAAATCATACCCATCATGTCATTCAACGCATACTCGACAGATACACGTTTCGGAAAAGCCAATGACATTTGTGAAAAAATACAGAATCTATGCAAAAGAGATATTATCCATACCATCAAGGACGCTGAACCCATCGGTCCCGAAAAATTGACGGATATCATGATTGTTGCACCATGTACCGGAAATACCCTTGCCAAGCTTGCCAATGCCGTCACGGACACCCCCGTCACCATGGCAGTGAAATCCCATCTGCGTCAGCAAAAGCCTGTTCTGCTCAGCATTGCCACCAATGATGCCCTCGGTGCCTCTGCTCAGAATATAGGCAAGCTCATGAATACCCGTCACTATTATTTTGTGCCTTTCCGACAGGATAACCCCCTGCAAAAACCAAATTCACTCGTATCCGATTTTTCACTGATACCCTCTGCACTTTCATCTGCCGTTCAAAACAGACAAATGCAGCCCGTTCTCCTATAAAAAGAGCAGTACAGAATATATGCACCATTCTGTACTGCTTTTCTATCACAAATATGTAATCTGTTCGGTGAGCCATTTTTCCGTATCTTCAAATTTCACCTTGCTTGCGTCTGAAGATGACGATGAACTCTCCGATGAATCGGATGCGGCAGAGGAAGTATTGCTGCCACTACCCGTGGGATTTCTGAAAAGTGCGAAATAAGCAGTAACTCCAAGTGCAATTAACAATACAAGTATAATAATAACAGGAGCAATCACTTTATTTTGAGTTTTGGGTGCCGTAATGACGTTTACACCCATATTTTTGTTAACTACCTTTGCATTTTCATCATGCTTCATCGGCTCTGCTACAACATCTTTCTTTTTCCATTCGTCTTCCTGCACAACGTTATTTCCATCCATTCCCATTTTGCCGGCATACATCTGTCTTTTAAGATTCTTTACATAAGATGTCTGATCAAAACTCGGATCTGACGGAACCTGCTGCGGCGGCAAATCGCTCAGTCTTTCACCGGTAGATGTCACTTCCGTTCTCTCCTCACGGATAGGCTGCAAAGGCTGATTCGGAGTTGTTGACCACTGTCTTTGCTGCTGTTGAGGACGGGGCTGTCTTGGCTGTCTGGGCTGCTGCGGCATGGG
Organism: uncultured Ruminococcus sp.; assembly: GCA_902801715.1. GTDB lineage: Bacteria > Bacillota > Clostridia > Oscillospirales > Acutalibacteraceae > UBA1213. Next base: position 3,498 of record CADCJK010000050.1, read on the forward strand.
CTGTTGCATAGGCTGCTGCATAGGCTGCTGCTGATTGAATTCATTCGGATTAGACGACCACTGTCTTTGCTGACGGGGCTGTCTGGGCTGCTGTACCGGCTGTTGCATGGGCGGCTGCTGCATGGGCGGCTGCACCGGCTGCTGTATCGGTCTTTGCTGCTGTACCGGCTGTTGTACAGGCGGCTGCTGATTGAATTCATTCGGATTAGATGACCATTGCCTTTGCTGACGAGGCTGTCTTACCGGCTGCTGCACTGCCGGCTGTTGCGGCATAGGCGGCTGTACCGGCTGCTGTACCTGTATCTGCGGTCTTTGCGGCTGTACGGGTTGCTGTATCTGTATCTGCGGCTGGGGGGGCTGTTCCTTCTTCTGCAATATGACGGACGGTTTAGGCGGCTGCTGAGGTATCGTTACTTCTATACCCGATTCGGCTGCCGATGATGACACTTCTATATCTATATCAGGCTGAGAACGTCTGGGCGGTGCTGCCTCGGGGCTGTCTATTCCCGGCAATGCATCACTTATTTGTTTCCTTGCAATCGGTGAAAGCCTGACAGCCGGTGCTGACCTTATTTCTTCAATCGTTATCTCTCTTTCCGGCTGCATGGGCGGCAAAACAGTCTGTTCTTTTTCCTTTGCCAGCGGTGTCAGCGGCACTGCCTCTGTATTGGCAATCGATGAAAGCGGTACCGGTCTTTCCGGCTGCATGGGCGGAAGTGAACTGTCATCTCCTGTCGGCATTCCCGGCAAATGATCCAAATCGTTATTCACCTTATCGGAAAAGTCGGTCTGCTGACTCCTTGCGGCATTCCTTTGCTGGAATTTTGCAAAAATCGTATTCTCCTGTGCTTTTCTTTTAGCTTCTTCTGCGGCAAGTCTTGCCTGTTCCGCCAATCTCTCCTGTTCAAGACGGGCAGCTTCTTCTGCAGCTTTCCTTGCTTCTTCGGCTTTTCTTTCTTCTTCAAGCCTTCTTGCTTCTTCTGCCGCTTTCGCCTCTTCTTCCAGACGAAGTGCTTCTTCCGCTTCAAAAAGTTCCTGTTCGATTTGTTCCCTTGTCTTGCCTGTTTTTATGCTGTATCCGCAAAACGGGCAGTCCTGACCGTTATTCACTATCGAATTTCCGCATCCCGGGCAGTCTATCAAAAGTGCCATAGCAAATATCTCCTTGTCACCTTAATTTTAAGATACATATTCTTTTGACGAAAAAATATACATATATCCGATTATTATTATATTACATTTTACCATGACAGTCAACATCTTTAATCCAAAACTGACATTTTTATCATTTCTTACCAAAAAACTATCTTATTTTACGTCAATTATGACACAATCACCTTTTTCTCCTATTGCTGCCATGCTTTTCCTGTTCCTGTTTCGCTTCCAGTTTTTTATGATAATTCTTTATCATTTTCATTTCTTCATTCGTGAGTTCTCTCCACTTGCCCGGCTGCAGCATTCCCAATTTCACCGGTCCTATGGCTGTCCTCTTTAATCTCGCCACTTCCAGTCCGACCGCTTCACACATTTTTCTGATTTGCCTGTTTCTGCCTTCTTCCAGAACTATCTCCAATACCGTTCTGTCCTGTTCGCCTTTTATCACTCTTATCGCTGCCGGCAGCGATTCCCTGCCGTCTACAATGACTCCCGTTGTCAGCTTCGTGAGCTGCTCCTCCGTCACTCTCGGTCTTACCGTGACTCTGTATGTCTTGGCAAAATGCGTTGACGGGTGTGTAATCATATTCGCAAAATCTCCGTCATTCGTCATGAATAACAAGCCTTCGGATTCCCTGTCGAGTCTGCCTACATGAAACAGCCTTGCCGGAACATCTTCTACCAATTCCGTCACGCATTTTCTGCCGCCTTCATCGCTTGCCGTTGTGATATATCCTCTCGGCTTATGCAGCATGATATAATACTTCTTTGCATTTCCCTGCACTTTTATCTCCCTGCCGGCAACCGTTATTTTATCCTTTGACGGATCGGCTTTTTCTCCCAATTTTGCCCTCTTGCCATTGACAAGTACCGCTCCTTTTTCAATAAGTTCCTCTGCCTTTCGCCTTGACGATATTCCTGCATCTGCTATGATTTTCTGCAATCTTATCTTTTCCATTCCACTCTCTCCTATTCTTCATACAAACAGCTTTCCGCTGTAAAAATTTTTGACTCCGAAACAACTCTGCCATTGATACAATATTTTACTTCACCGATTTCCTTGCCCTTTTCTACGGGTGCATACAGAAAATGCGGCATATATATTTTTTTCTCGACTTCCATATCTTTTGACAAAACTATTTCCGCTTTATCCGAAATTACTTTTATATTCTGCACTTTCGAGCCGACAACGGCTATTTCCGTATTTTCCGAAAAACATCTTTTTTCCGTTTGTGAAAATCCGTATTCATGCATGGAAATATGGTCATTCCAGTCATCTCCGTCATTCAGCGTGACCGCTATCAATCGCACTCCGTCACTCTCTGCACAAGATGTCAATGTCCTGCCCGCCTTTTTCGTGAAACCCGTCTTTATTCCGATACACTTATCATACAGCGAAAGTAATTTATTATGATTCACATACGTCTGCACTTTATTTTCGGGCGATACAAATGCCACTTTCATGCTTTTCTGAGAAACGATTTCTCTGAATTTCTCATTCTTCATGGCGTAACTGCAAAGTAATGCCATATCATAAGCCGTTGAATAATGCATTTCATCATCAAGCCCCGACGGCGTGACAAAATGCGTGTCTTTCATGCCTATTTCATGTGCCTTTTCATTCATCAAATCCGCAAATTTTTCTTTGCTTCCGCCTATCGCTATGGCTATCGCATTGGCGGCATCATTTCCCGATATCATCATCATTCCCTTGACAAGCTCCGATAATTTCAGTACATCTCCCACTTGAAGATACATACTTGAACCCTCTGCAATCATGTTATAAGTGAATTTCACTTCTTTGTCACATTCACTTTCCAATGCAATAATTGCCGTCATGATTTTGGTGATACTTGCAATCGCTCTTTTTTCATGTGCAGATTTTTCATATATCACCTGTCCGTTGTCTGCACAATACAGCACTGCCGACAATGCCGATACTTTCAATTCACTTTCCGCATTAACTGTCACTGATGAAAACATGACTAAAAATGCCGCTGTCATACAAATTATTTTCCTGTACAGCATAAAACCACCTGCCCTATCTCTAAAATATATGCACAAGGCAGATGGTTTATTTTTTTATTTTTATACCTGCGGATCGGAAAGCCCTGAATCCGTTTCTTTCTTTTTTGCCGATTTCTTATCCTCTTTTTTATCTTTCTTGAATATGCCTGCCACTTTATCCACAATTTCAGGTATCATGCCGACTGCCCTGTCTTGTGAATCCTGATATGCGGATATATTCAGCATTTTCACCTCTCCGTTGCATATAGAAATAAATCCCAGCGGCGTGATTGTCACTCCTGCACCTGCACCGCCGCCAAATAAATTTTGTGAATCAGGCTTTTTGGAATTGAACTCCGAGCCGCCCGAGGCAAATCCATATACTACTTTTGATACCGGTATAATCGTTGCACCATCGGGAGTGGTAATCGGTGTGCCAATCACTGTATTGACATCTACCATTTGTTTCAGCTTTTCGAGGGTGGTATCCATCAAGCCCTCTATTGGTCTTTCACTCATTTTTATACACCGCCTTTTCTGTCATTATAATATAATTTCCTCAAAATTGCAATATCATTGCTTTATTTTTCTGAAAATCCTGATTCCGTCTATCAATGCTTCTACTGCACCGATTATTACAAATATCGGCATGATATGGGCTTTCAATAAAAATCTTACCTGCGTTTTTTCCGCTTTAAAGCCTGCGTCTATATATTCTTCATGCTTTTTGAGTTTCGTGTGCCTGTCTATCAGCGACAGCAACGGATATATCGCTGAACAGGCATAGCCGAATTTCAAAGCGGTATCTGCCGCATCTTCACCCACTACTATCAAATCAAGCCTTGTTTTCATGACAATATGCCGTCTGATTGTGTCAACTAATTTCAGTATCAATGCCGTGATGTCTTTCAGCAATTCGATAATTCCCTCAAGTCCCTGTTTTTTCGTGAATTCCCATACCTGACGGAACTTTTTTTTCTTTTGACTTATAGACTTTTTAACGGAAATTTTTTTCGTTTCGGCTGTTTCTTCTTCGGATTCGTCTGTATGTGTTTCTTCCGTATCCGTTTCTTCTTCACTATCTTGTTCGGCACTGCTTTTTTTAGGCAATATTCTTATCAATGGAAAAATATATCCGACTTTCAGCCTGACTTCTTCCATGTATTCCAACTCTATGCTGAACGGGCAAAAAATGATAAACCCTATCAGAAATACTATCACTAAAAGTATTATCCGCCATGCAAGCATTATTCATCACCCTGTTCTTCATTCGGCAAGGGCGGCAATTCGTCCGTTGACGAGATATTGAAACATCTTAAAAAATGCTCTGTCGTGCCATAGACAAGAGGTCTGCCGGGTAATTCCAGTCTGCCTTTCTCCTCTATTAACTGCCTTGATACAAGACTTGACACGACTCCCGAACAATCCACTCCCCTGACCTGTTCGATAAATGCCTTTGTAACGGGCTGATTATAGGCAATTACCGCCAGCACTTCCGCTGCCGCCTGCGAAAGCGGTGTATTTCTCTTGATATCCATGACATCTCTTATGATATCCGCATACTTTTCAACTGTACACATCTGATAGCTGTCATTCAATCTTATAATTCTGATACCACGTTCCGCTTTTGCATATTCTTCAACCAAGCCGTCACATATCGTCATCGCCTGCAGCATTCCGATTTTCAAGCCCTGAGCTATCTTTGACAGTTCGACAGGCGTTCCGCTTGCAAATATCACCGCCTCAACGGCATTTTTTAATTCTCTTTCTTCCAACGCTTTCCGCCTCCGACTGCCATTTTCAATTCAAATTCTCCGTCAATTTCTTCTATTTCGACACGCTTGCCTTTTATCAGTTCCAGCACTGCCAAAAATATCGCTACCAATTCACTTTTATCCGCTGCACCGTCAAAAACTCTCTCATATTTCATGCTCTTGCCGTTCCAGAGTTTTCTCATCACTCCGATTATCTTTGAACTGACAGATACAACTCTCCTTTGCACAATGCCCTCAAACAAGTCCTTTGACGGCGGTATTTTTTCTTTGCCCCTGCCGACTGCCAGCATATATGCCGCTGTCAGATAATTCGCTTCATGCACTCTTTTATATTTCATATCCGCTTTTATCTTCAAAGGCTCTCTGCAATAGCTGTCAAAACTGATATTCTTTATCAGCATTTCAGCCATTTTCCTGCATTTCCTGTACTCTATCAATTCGCCCGACAGTTCTTCACGCATTTTTTCACCGTCATCATATTTCGGCAAAAGCATAGCCGACTTTATCTGCACCAAACGTGATGCCATTGACAAAAATTCTCCTGCTATATCTAAATTCTGCTCCTGCATAATACTGATATGCTCCATATACTGTTCCAGCAACTCCGATATCTGTATGTCATAAATATTCAGTTTATTTTTCTCTATCAAATGCAAAAGCAGATCGAGCGGTCCTTCAAATACCTCTAATTTATATGATATCTGTTCCAATGACCGTCACCATGCCCATAAAAACGGCAATGCCGTCAGCCAGTTG
>CADCJK010000051.1 GCA_902801715.1 uncultured Ruminococcus sp.
ATCGTTCCTAACTCAACAGGTGCTGCTAAGGCTATCGGTCTTGTTATTCCCGAACTCAACGGCAAACTTATCGGTTCTGCTCAGCGTGTTCCGGTTCCGACAGGTTCCACAACTATCCTCACAGCTGTTGTAAAGGGTGCTGACGTTACGAAAGAAGGCATCAACGCTGCTATGAAGGCTGCTGCTTCCGAGTCTTTCGGCTACAACGAGGATCAGATCGTTTCTTCTGACGTTATCGGCATGAGATACGGCTCACTCTTTGACGCTACTCAGACAATGGTTGCTAAAATCGCTGACGACCTCTATGAAGTACAGGTAGTTTCATGGTACGACAACGAGAACAGCTACACAAGCCAGATGGTCAGAACAATCAAGTATTTTGCTGAACTCGGCTAATATCTGAAATCATTAATAAACCAAAAAATCCGGAGTGTCTTGGCAATTCGTCAAGGCACTCTTTTTTTGCAAATAATTTTATCGTATTCACATTTATTTCTTCTTTCCTATTGACTTTTATTTTCTTTAATGTTAAAATTGTTAGAAATTATCGGTCTTTTTAATATTTTTTATATAACAGGAGGTCTTTCCGATGAAATCAAAAAAATTTTTGACAAGAGTACTTACAGGTGCCCTTGCCATCTCCATACTTGCAGGCATGGGTATTTGTGCAGATGCCGTTGAAACGGAAGATGTTATGGATGCAGTTGTTGTTTCGGAAGATAATGACATTTCTGCAACACAGAGTTGGCTTTCAAAACTTCTCAACGGTCTGCCGAAAGAAATCGTTAAAAAAATTATGGATGAATTCAAAAACAACGGCTCCGAACCGCCCAAGCCTACCGTTGTACAGAAAATCTGTAATTTCGTTATGGATTTGAAATCAAAAGCCGACAGATTTATTTTCAGTCACGGTGAAATTTATTTCAAGGACAGTTATTATCTTTTCCAGGTTCATATAAGCCTTCGTGAAGGTGTTACGGCTGATATGGTAGCTTATTATCCGAGCCATTACGGTGAAACGAATATCACCATCGATATCCCTGCTTATGCCATGGGTATTCCCGTTACAAAAGTAAGTATGTTTGCCGAAATGGACGACGAAACAACAGAAAATGTCACAGCGATTAATTTGCCTGCTACTATCAATGAACTTGACGGTCAGAACCTTTGCGACCTGTATAATCTTGAAAATATCAACATTGACCCCGAAAATCCCTGTTTCTGTTCCATTGACGGTGTTGCTTTCACAAAAGACGGTTCCACACTTGTTGCTTTCCCTGCAGGCAGAAAAGCATATTCCATTCCGATGGAAACAACGGCTATTGGTGACTACGCTTTCTTTGAATCGTCAATAGAAGGAATATATATCTCTCCGAATGTGACTTATATAGGAGATTATGCTTTCAATAATTGCCTGTGCCTTGAAAGTTTCCGCATTCCCTACGGCGTGGAATACGTCGGCGAGGGTGCATTCATGTACTCAACTAATCTTAAAAGCGTTTATGTTCCCGTAAGCGTAAAAAATATCGGTACAAATGCTTTCTACTGTGTCGCTGAGGATTTCTATATCAAAGGCGAAGTTGAAAACGGCTATGCCTCACAGTATGCAGAAGAAAACGACATTCCTTATAAGTTTGATTTAGCTATGGATCTGGAAAAAGTTTTTGAAGAACCCGTAGATGATATCAATATGAAAATAGGTACAACCGTTACATTCACTGCAAATGCAAAGGGCGGTTCCGAAGAGGGTTATAAATATTCTTTCCTCGTCAGGCATGAAGATGCTTCAAAATGGACTGTCATGCAGAAATTCGAGGAAAACAATGTTTTCGCATTCAAGCCCGCAAAACTCGGTCTTTATGAAGTTTGTGCAAAAGTAATGGACTCCGAAGGCACTATCCACAAATATTATACACAGATACTTGTCAATGAGGCTTTCAGGAATTATTCAAAGCTTTCCGCTGATACCATCAAAAAGGGCGAAACAGTCACCGTTACAGGTATTGCCGAAAAAGGCGTTGAAAACTGCACATACGCTTTCTATTACAAGAAAGTTTCCGACACAAAATGGACAAAGAAACAGGATTTCAGTACAAATAATGTCGTTAAGATAAAACCTGCCTATGCCGCAGACTATGTAGTATGCGTCAAAATCAAGAATGAAGACGGTTTTATTTCCAAAACATATTATGACCTCAAAGTTACTGAGTAACGTCTGTTCGATAAAAATTCAATAAAAAAATCGCTGTACGGTTGTTTATTCCGTACAGCAATTTTTTATTCTTCCGATTTCTTTTCCTCTGTTTTGGTTTCTTCGGCTTTTTCCTCTGTTTTAGCTTCTTCAGTTTTTTCCTCTGCTTTGGTTTCTTCGGACTTTTTTTCTGTTTCAGCTTTCTCAGTCTTTGCCTCTGCTTTCGTTTCTTCGGGTTCTTCTTCTGTTTCTTCGGGAATCAATGCCACTTTATCAGCTGCTTTTATATTCGGCATAGTGAAAAACAGGGCGTATGCACAAAGTGCAAGGTCACCTGCATATATGAGTATATTGGAAAGAGTCGGCAGAACGATTTCTGAATCTATTCCCGTAACAGCATTCGACGGCATGAACATTTTGATGAACATATCTACGGAAACCGTTACACCAAGCATCACGAATACCATGGCATAAACTGTCGATCTCCTCACGGCTGATGTATTATTGATACCGGCAAAGAACATTGACTGATAGAACAGGAACATTAAAAGGGCTGCTACTGCAACGATATCGAAAATTTCCGTTGCCGCAACGGAACGGTGTGTATATTCAATGAATATTGAAAAAAATCTCGTGCAGCACCATACCGGCACAAGCAATGTCAGGACAGGCATTCTCAAAAGACCGTTATGACCTGTAAAGGATATGCAGGATTCATATAAAAGCAAACCGCCGCCTATTACGGCAAATATGCACTGTGCCACATTCGGATTCTCCGAAAGCAATGTCATGACTCCGCCGCCTATTATCGCAACGGACGATATGAACCCGAACAATCCGCAGAAAATATTCCTTTGCGGCTGTATTTCAAAGACTTTTCTGCTGTCAATAATGCTGAGTATCCAGCCTGTGATAAGCAAAAGCAACGCACATATCGAAAATATCCAGTTGCAGACCGTTGAATCAAATATAAAGCCGTCACCGTATGCATTGAAGATGGTATCACATATTTTGACAGTGCCGCCTATGAGTGTGAATATCAGTGCAGGTATCCAGAACTTTTTCAATGTCATTTCCAATTCCTCCTTAATCTCTGTTTTCGATAGGTATGTATTTTTTATTCTTCACCATGGAACGATAGGCAGGACGGATAATTTTTCCGCCATATGCGGCTTCTTCAATGCGGTGTGCACACCAGCCCGCAATCCTTGAAACCGCAAACATTGGTGTGAACAGGTCGCTCGGTATGCCAAGCATATCATAGACAAAACCTGAATAAAAATCTACATTCGCACATATCACTTTTGAACTTTTCTTGACATTCAGCATGACATCGGGTGTGATTTTTTCGACTGTCTTGTAAAGTTCATATTCCTTGAGCATATCTTTTTCCTTGGCAAGATTTTCGGCAGTACTCTTGAGTATCACCGCACGGGGATCGGAAAGCGTATAAATCGCATGACCAAAGCCGTATATCAACCCTGAACCGTCACTTTTTTCCTTTCTCACGACACCCGAAAGGAAATTGTATATTTCTTCTTCATCTGACCAGTCTTTCACGGTTTCCTTGAGTTCCGTCATCATGGAACGGACTCTCAGATTGGCACCGCCATGCTTCGGACCTTTCAGAGAACCGATTGCCGCTGATATGGCTGAATAAGTATCCGTTCCCGAAGACGAAAGCACCCTTGCCGAAAATGTCGAGTTATTGCCGCCGCCGTGTTCGGCATGAAGTATCATGCACAAATCAAGCAGTTTTGCTTCGGAATCCGTGAACTGCATATCGGGACGCAGGGCACGAAGAATAGATTCACTTGTGGAAAGCGACAAATCTATCGGATGAAAGAACATACTGCCCTTATCGAAAGCCCTCTTTTTCACCTGATAGGCATAAGTCATAGCTGTAGGCAAACAAGCTATCAGCTTTATCGACTGCTGCATGATATTTTCCAATGAAATGTCATCGGGATTGTCATCAAATGAATAGAGTGCAAGAACGGAACGTCCCATTTTATTCATGATATCCTTTGACGGCGATTTCATAATCATATCTTCAACGAAGTTATCGGGAAGTTCACGCAGACTTCCAAGCGTATCCTTGAATTTTTCCAGCTGGCTTTTTGTCGGCAAAGAACCGAATAACAAAAGCCATGCCGTTTCTTCATAGCCGAAACGATTTTCTTTGATACACGCATTGATAATATCATTGACATCAATGCCCCTGTAAGTCAGTTTGCCTTTGTCGGGCAGACGTTCACCGTCAGCCATCATAAATCCGTGCACATTACAGATATTTGTCAATCCTGCCATAACGCCCGTACCGTCGGGATTCCTCAGACCACGCTTGACATTGTATGTCTGATAATCCGAAGCGTTGAAACCGTTATGACGGCGGTATTCCTCGCAGAGTTCGGCAAACTTTTGTGTTTCACTATTTGTTGACATTTCGTCATACCTCTTTTCAGAAAGTCATATACTTTTTATACATAGAATATTTTAGCCTTTTTTAACAGTCATGTCAAGAAAATAATCGAAAGGAACTGAAGATATGAGAAAAAGGATAATAATTCTGCTTTTCCTTATGGCAATTATGGCAATATTGCCCTTTATCTCCATGAAAAATACCGTCAAGGAAGATGCCAAAGATACGCAAAAGAATGTTTTTCACGTTCTCGATACTTCATGCAATCAAATAACAGCCATAAATGACAGGGATTTCTGCATTGGTGCACTGGCTTATGAAATGCCCTCAGACTTTTCAAAAGAGGCTCTCAAAGCTCAATGTATCGCCTGTTATACGCATTTTTCAAAACTCCGTGAGGACTCCAAAGAAAATTATGACTTCAAAGCGAATTTATCCAAAAATGAATTCTATCTTAAAGACATTCCCGCTGAAAGCAAAAAAATATATTCACAAGCCGTTGATGAAGTGTTCGGAAAAGTCCTCACGGATTCCAAAGGCAATTTAATTAAAATCGCCTATCATGCCATTTCAAGCGGTCAGACCGAAAGTGCAAAAGATATCTTCGGCTTTGAAAGCGAATTTTTACAGCCTGTATCCAGTGCAGGCGATGTCAATGTGTCGGGATATCTTTCCTCAAAAGAATTTTCGGGCAATACATTTCAAAAAATCATGTCTGAAAAAGGCGTTTCATTCAGCGGTGAAGCGTCACAATGGATTGGTGACATTATCAGGACAAATTCAGGTACGGTTCTGAAAATTCAAATCGGGAATAAAACATTCAGCGGTGCGGAAATAAGAGAAATTTTTTCATTGAGAAGTGCAGACTTTGACATTATGTACAGCAATAATAAATTTATACTCACTGTATACGGATATGGTCACGGTGTCGGCATGAGTCAGTACGGTGCCGACAGCATGGCAAAACAAGGTGCAACTTATGAAGAAATCATTCACCATTATTACGGAAATTGTCTTATACAAAAAAGCAGTCAGCCCAAAAGCTGACCGCTTTATTTTATCGGAAAAGTTTTTCCCGTGAAAACAAAATGATAATTACAGATGACAGCATCATAATTCCTGCAATCGAATATATCAGTGAAATACCGTTTCCGTCCGTATTGGGAACACTCTTTTGATTGGGATTGACAAATTCTTCTGCCGAAAATATGAAATCCAACTTTCCCGAAGTCGATATCATATCAATGTCATTTTGCCTGCCGACATTCAGGCGTATTTTCAATTCACGGCTTTCACCGCCCGAAAGTTCGCATACAAGCATATTCTGTGCAGGATTTTCCGATACTGCAATAACATTTCCCTTTCCGTCAATGACAGAAAATGAAATATTCTGCAAAAGATGAATGTATTCGCTTTTCGTTGCCCTTGCACGAAGGTATATACGGACATTTTGGGAATCCGCATTATGAACCTCAACATTTTTTGCCACGCTTACACCCGGATAAAGATTTTTGAAATCTCCGAAAAGAGAATAACTATGCGGAATGTCTACAAAATTTTTGGCATAGCCCTCAAAAAAAGTGTCACCGCTGGCTGCACGAACTGTCGTATAAGTCAGTAAAATCCCTATTGCTACCGCTGTAATGCATACTATCAGAGTTTTTTTCAAAGTTCTGCCCCCTCACCGAAAAAGCCGATATTTGCATATATATCCTTCTTAATGAATTATATGCTTTTTTGAGGCAAAATATACCATTCAAAAAAGCTGTACAGAAAAATCCGTACAGCTTCCCAATTTATAATATACCGAATTCAAATACCCAGAACGATATCACAAATAAACAAAATATCGCTGTCGTGAAATAGAACTTTACGCTGAAATCCCTGTTTTTGATAAACACCAGAAAAAATATAAGATTGTTCAGAATCACTCCGCAAAGATAAATAATCGCAAGAACACCGCCTTTGGCTTCACCGGCATTTTCAAACATGAATATCAGCAGATACGGTGCCGCTATTCCCAAGCCAATATTGATGACAGCCTGCGGTATGTAGAAATACCATTTGAATTTCTTTTTTTCAAAGTAAAATTCACTCGTTCCCACAAATAATATCGAAAGTACGGCAACGCCCGTCAGTATATAGAAAAATATATCCAATATTGCAAACTTCCTTTCAGACGGTTATCCAGATAAAAGGTGCACAATCTCCGTCAAGCCATTCAAGAACGGCTTTCATGACGTTTTCGGGAACGGCAATGCAGCCCTCTGTCGGAGTATTTCCGCAATGCATGAAAATCGCTGACGGCTTTTCCGTATCGGGCTCATAGGTATTATAGCTGATGACAAGACCATATTTATATGACTTCGGAGCAGCTATCATATGTTCCGCTTTTGTCCAGTCCTTTTCTTCCGCTCCATCGACTTTCTGATTGAAAAATGCAGATTCCGTATCCGTCACCCAATAGGTATCTTCCGTTATCTCAAATGTCGGATAAGTTGTATCGGGCTTCTGACCGATATAGAATCCCTCTCCCAACAGCCACATTCCTGCGGGAGTCTTTTTGGAATCGGCTGTCACTTCGTATGCAGAGCCGTTTTCACCTATATAAACTTCATCTGTAACGGTCTTTCCCTCTCCGGCAACATTCCACCAATAGCCGTCTTTATTTTTTTCATAGCAATACAGTTTCGCCTTTGATGTATTCGATAAATTGTCGTCAGCCTCCACAAGTATCAGCTTATTGCCCGTGAGGTCTTCTTCAAAGCTGTATTCATAGGCAAGCATGAATTCTTCAAGGTCTGCCGGCTGATGGTCAAGGTTTTCAGGCTCTTTCAGGAAATCCTTTATCTTATTTTCCGCAAGCTTCTGCAAACTTTCCTGCGTTTCAGATGCCTGCTTGTTCTCCACAAGCATAATTTCCGAAATCTCTTTTTTTACCTTTTCCTCTTTTTTGTTTTCCTTGCTGTTCGGTATCAGTGAACTGATATGCAGGGGATCAAGTTTATCTACATGGAAAATGTCGGTCTTTATATCCACGGCTACAACGGCAGTTGCTGCGGCTGCGGCTGCAAATACCAACGACAGGAATATCTCTGTTATTACAAACAATGGTTTTTTCATAAAATTTTTCCTCCAAACTTTGCTTATAGAATATATTATACTTTTATTTTTCGTTTTGTAAATAGGCAATTTTACAAAACACCGTTGTTTTGCATATATTTCACAAAAAATTAACAAAAATATCTTGCAAAAATCAAAAAATATGTGTATTATAATTATAAAAATAATGGAGCGGAGATGATATTTTATGATAAAATTCGAGAATGTCACAAAGGTATATAACAAGACCGTCAGGGCTGTTGATGACATCAGTTTCAATGTAAAAGGCGGTGAAATTGTCGGTTTCATCGGTCCGAACGGTTCCGGCAAAACCACTACCATGAAAATGCTTACGGGCATTGTCAAAGCTGATGTCGGAAAAATTATCGTGAACGGCTTCAACGTCAGGAAAGAACCCATTAAAGCCAAGGAATCCATCGGCTATATTGCAGACAGTCCCGATATGTTCCTGAGATTGAAGGGTACAGAATTTCTTGACCTGATAGGCGATATCTACCATGTGCCGACAGATAAAAGACAGGAAAGAATCAAGGAATTTGCCGAAAGATTTGAATTGAGTGAAGCACTTTCCTCTCAGATTATGAGTTATTCTCACGGTATGCGTCAGAAAATTATGGTGATAGCCGCTTTAATGCACAATCCGCCTGTATGGATACTCGACGAACCTATGGTGGGACTGGATCCGAAATCTGCTTTTGAACTCAAACAAATGATGCGTGACCATGCAAAAGCCGGTAATGCCGTATTCTTTTCAACGCACGTCCTTGAAGTTGCCGAAAAACTCTGTGACCGTGTTATCATTATCAAAAAAGGCAATATCCTCTTTGACGGCACTCTTGAAACACTCGAAAGCACAAGCAAGAATGAATCCCTTGAAAAAATCTTTTTGGAGTTGACGGAAAAATGAGTATATATCTGAAACTTGTCAAGGCACTTATCTCCACTGTCGAACCAAGCACAGAAGAAAAAAGCTACAATAAAATCTTTTATAGGATAATGGGCTTTATCGCTGTATTCGGAATCATGCTGCCAATGGCATTCTTTGTGGGCGTGGTCATATATGCCCTCACTCAGCCGCTTGCCGTTCAGGGTGCAGGTCAGAATGCCGTTGAACTCTTTCTGCATCTCATAGCCGTTTTTTCATTCATATTCGGATTGAATGTCATTTTCAGCGTATTCTACTTTTCAGGCGATATCGAAAGTTTACTTCCCTTGCCGCTGAGGTCTTACCAGATTATCGGCTCGAAATTCACTGCCGCTCTTATCAGTGAAAGCGTTATGGAATTCATCGTTATCATAGCCGCCTTTGCAGGCTATATCATCGCTTCGGGACGGGCTTTTTATGCATGGATTATCGCAATATTCGGTATGCTGACTCTGCCGTTCATCAAAAATAAGGATATGGTGAATAAAATCACGGGATTTCTGACACTTGCCGTTGTCGTTGGAATTGCTGTACTCGTTTCCAATATGGGCGGTCTTGATACCGAACATCTTGTCGATGCCCTTGCCGATCCCAGCAATCCGCTTTTAACAGTCATGAACTGCATATTTCCGCAGGTGCATTTTCTTGTCAGTTCCATGGTCAACAATACTTTTATCAATCTCCTGTTTTATTTAGCCGTGAACGGTCTTGCCATAGCTGCATTTCTGCTTATTGCAGAGGGTGTTTATTTCAGAACGGCTGTCGGCATCAACTACGTTTCCGGAAAGAAAAAGGACAAGGAAAAAGTAATTTCTTCTCTCAAAATGCATAACCCCTGTCTGACCTATCTGAAAAAAGAATTCAAAATTCTTTTCAGAACACCTGCCTATTTTACCAACTGCATTATTATCAATCTGATATGGCCTGTATTTCTCTACATAGTCTATCTCCTCAACGGAAAGACAAATTTCCTTGATGACTTTATCTATAAAATACACAACGGAGATGAAGAAAGCGTATTGATTCTGATATTGGCAATATCGGCATTGTCCGTTCTCATAACAGCCGCCAACTGTATCGCTTCATCAGCACTTACAAGAGAGGGAAAACACTTTGCATTCATGAAATATATCCCCCTGTCATATATCGCACAAATCAATATCAAAGCCCTTGTCAGTATCATCATAAGCGGTGCAGGCATGATTATCTATGTCATCGCTGCCGCATTGTACCTGAATTTAGGCTTGAAAATGACCATCTTCTGCTGCCTTGTCAGCATACTGTCGGTTTCATTCGTATCGTATTTCGGTATATTCATGGATTCCGTCAATCCCAAACTTATCTGGGACGATGAACTCAATGCCCTCAGAGGAAATTACAATGTATTCTTCAATATGGCTGTCGCAATCCTCCTTGAAGGCATCACCTGTGCAGGTTCCTATCTGCTCTTTAAATTCACCGCTCTCGGCTCTATTATTATTGTCATCATGCTTTTCATCTTGCTGATGATACTCAATACTGTCAGCTATCTGCTTTGTTCCTACAAGGCAACAGCAAATATAGATAAACTTTCAGTTTAAAGGAGACATCAAATCATGCCGTTCATCAACACAAAGGTATCCGTGACCATCACACCCGAACAGGAAAATGCTCTTAAAACACAGCTTGGCAAAGCCATTTCCGCTGTCAGAGGAAAATCGGAAAGCTGGCTTATGCTGAATTTCGAGGACAACTGCCGTATGTACTTTAAAGGCAATAACTCAAAACCGCTTGCATTCGTTGAAGTGAAAATTTACGGTAGTGCATCTGCCAATGAATATTCACTTCTTACCGAAAAAATCACAGATATTCTCGGAAAAGTCCTCGGCATATCCTCCGACTGCATTTATGTAAAATATGAGGAAGTCGAATACTGGGGCTATAACGGATACAACTTCTGATAAAAAAATCACCGCTGATTTCCAAATCAAATCAGCGGTATTTTTATTGCCGTCAAAGCACTAAAAAAATCCTGCCCGCCTGGACAGGATTGATATAAGGGTTCGCACCCTGAAAACTGAATAAAGAATGTTTGCAAGCAGAACCAAGTTAATACTTGGACAAGCCCTCGATCTATTAGTACTGCCAAGCTGAATACCTCACGGTACTTACACACGCAGCCTATCAACC
>CADCJK010000052.1 GCA_902801715.1 uncultured Ruminococcus sp.
TATTGCCGTAGGTGATATTTGCAAAGGAGATGACTTCGGGATCGAGGTCAATGGAATATCTGGCAACAGGCTTTTTTTCTGTTTCGGAGTATTGCAGAACTTTGAAATTGGACGGATTTTTCTGTGTGGAGAGGGACAACAGCACGATGTCACTTACATCATCGCCTGTCACATCCTCGATCATCATTTCATCATAGGTATCTTCCAGTGCTATCTCATAAGCCGTATATGAAACGGAATAGGCACTTAAGGCTTTTTGAGCATTGTTGTAGCTTGTCCAGCCTATTATGATCTCATCGATGCCGTCATTGTTCAGATCACGGAACATTACACGGTCAACACCTGTGCCTGCATTGGCAAAATTTCCGATACACTGCCACTTACCGTCAATGAAAGATATTATACAAACATTTATTTTAGTGTCATTGTCGGGTGAGTACAGGGCAAGGGCAAATTCGTTGGCAGCTCTTTCCTTTTTCATGGTGATGGCAGAACGATATTCACCTGTCTGAGGATACTTGAAAGTATATTTGCCGCCAGCCTGCTGGGAGATGATATGCTGAATTTCTGCTTTATCGCCTGTTGCACGGGGCGGACGCAGCATATTATTTTCACTTGAAACGGGTGAACAGCCGCTTAATAAGAGAATGACCGCAAGGAATATGAGAAAAATATATTTTGGGGATTTCATTTCAATTCCTCCATGACGGCAATCAGGAATTTTATTTTGATTCCTTCATCTGAAAACATCTTTTCATGTTCGGTCATGATATTGGGTTCATAGCCTGAATCATGCAGGTCATATGTGATGTATTTAACAGAAAAGCCGCATTCTTTGAAATAGTCAAGGCTTTCGGCAAAGAGTTCATCATCATCTGTTTTGAAATGAATTTCAGAGCCGGGTTGGAGGAATTTCCTGTAATTCATGAGCTGACGGGTATGTGTGAGCCGTCTTTTTTTATGTTTGGAACGTGGCCACGGATTGCAGAAATTGATATATATCCTGTCGGCTTTGTCATTTTCATCAAGCATTAAGTCGATTCTTTCAATGTTGTGAGCCGTGAGGAGTACATTGTCAGTGGGAAGATTTTTTTCACTGTAGACTCTTTCGACATTTCTTTTGGCAAGTCCGAGCATTTCAAATTTAATGTCGACGGCAAGCCAGTTGATATTTTGATTCAAAGCAGCGGCTTGTGAAATAAAGCCGCCCTTGCCGCAGCC
Organism: uncultured Ruminococcus sp.; assembly: GCA_902801715.1. Lineage (GTDB taxonomy): Bacteria > Bacillota > Clostridia > Oscillospirales > Acutalibacteraceae > UBA1213. Next base: position 1,222 of record CADCJK010000052.1, read on the forward strand.
GAGTTCGATATAGAAAGGCTGCTTTTTGGGAAACTGTTCGAGCCAGTGACCTTTGAGTGAATCGGGTTCCTGTATAAAAAAGCTGCTTGCATAAAGTTCGGGTTTCGCCCATGGTTTATGTCTTATTCTCATAGTATCAGCGTCCTTTGAAATTTTTTGTACAGGGTAATTATATCAAAAAGCAGTTGATATTACAAGGTTTTCGTGATAAAATTAGTGTGTATCAGAAATGAAAGGATGGTTTTTATATATGAAAAATATACTCGTTGCAGAGGATGAAACAGCCATAAGAGAATTTGTCGTGATAAATCTCGTAAGGGCAGGTTATAATGTGACGGAAGCGGAAAACGGTGCCATAGCCGTACAGAAATATGATGAAGCAAACGGCGATTTTGATATAGCGATTCTTGATGTAATGATGCCCGAAATGGACGGTTTGCAGGTATGCAAGAATTTGAGAAAGAAAAATGGCAGTCTTGGAATTATCATGCTTTCCGCCAAAACGCAGGAAATGGATAAAGTATCGGCATTGATGAACGGTGCAGACGATTATGTGACGAAGCCTTTCAGTCCTACGGAATTAGTGGCAAGGGTAGATGCACTTTACAGAAGAATTGCCATAGCTGAAATGCGTTCGGAAAATAACTTTAAAGAAGAAATTCGTTCGGGAGATTTTGTATTGAATCTGAAGAATCACTCTCTGATGAAAAAGGGCAGATTAATCGAACTGACACAAGTGGAATTTCAGATTATGGAATATTTCTTTTCCAATCCGAAAACAGCCCTTGACAGAGGGGATATCCTGAAAAAAGTCTGGGGAACGGCTTATGTAGGAGAAGAAAAAATTGTAGATGTGAATATAAGACGTTTGAGAATGAAAATAGAGGATAATCCGTCATCACCGAAGTATATCACGACTGTATGGGGACTTGGCTATAAATGGGAAACTGACTGATGGGGGATCAAAATGAAAGGTATAACGAAACGATGGGTAATCAATACCTTTGGTGTAATTCTGATAATCCTTTTTATAGTGGTAGTCGTTTTTGCAATGGTCGTGCAGGGATTTTATTACAATAATGTCTATCAGATTTTAAACGGGCGTTCCACGGAACTGGTCAATATTTTCAATACATCGGCGGATTTCACGGAAACGGCAAGGGATTATGTCGAAACTTTCCCTGATAAAGAGTATATGGAAATCATGGTAATCAACAGCGGAGGAAATGTCATTATCACGTCAACGGGATTTGCCCCCGACAATAATCAGAAAATGCCCGATTATGAATCTGCACTGAAAGATAAAGATAATTTCGGCAACTGGCACGGCAGTCTGAGTTCAGGTGAAAATGTTATGGCTGTCACAAGAGTTATTTCCGATAAAAACGATATTCCGAAAGGTGCGATAAGATATGTCGTATCTCTTGAGGAAGCCGACAGGAAAATTTTCATATCTATTTGCATGATGTGTCTGGTAGGCTTGATAACCCTGTTTTTTATATGTGTTTCAAGTACATATTTTCTGAGGTCGATAGTAAGACCTGTTCAGGAAATAACCGACACGGCAAAGAAAATTGCACAGGGCGATTTCAATGCAAGAATCAATAAATTCTATGATGACGAAATAGGCGACTTGTGCGATACGATAAATTATATGGCAGGCGAATTGGGTACAGCCGATAAAATGAAAAATGATTTCATTTCATCGGTATCGCATGAATTGAGAACGCCTTTGACGGCTATCAAAGGCTGGGCGGAAACCATGCAGTTTGACGGGTGCAGGGATAGAAAGACTGTTGAAAAGGGTATTTCCATTATCGTAAAGGAAACGGAAAGATTGAATGGCATTGTGGAAGAAGTGCTTGACTTTTCAAGGATACAGCAGGACAGAATGGTGCTTATCATGGATAAGCTGGATATCCTTGCGGAGTTGGACGAATCCGTTTATATGTTAAGGGAACGTGCCAATACGGAAAACAAGCATATCGTATATGATGAACCTGAAATAATACCTATCGTTTTAGGCGACAGAAACAGATTAAGACAGGTATTTATCAATATCATAGACAATGCCCTGAAATATTCCGATGCAGACGGTGTTGTGACGATAAATGCAGAAGAAATTGACAAGACTGTTGTTATCACCATAGCAGATAACGGCTGCGGTATTCCTGCGGAACATCTGCCGAAAGTAAAGCAGAAATTCTATAAAGCGAATCAGACAGTAAGAGGTTCGGGAATCGGTCTTGCCGTTGCGGATGAAATCGTCAGACTGCATAACGGTGCTCTCAATATAGACAGTACAGAGGGTGTCGGCACGACTGTTACGATAAAAATACCCGTTCTTGAAGAAGAAAAGCCTGAAACGGAAGATATCATTTCCGAGGACGGCAAGGATATTTCATCAAATTCCGAATGAAAGGAGAACTTTTGTGAAAAAGGAAAAAGTACAGAAAATAACGTCAATAGGCGGACAGGCTTTAATGGAAGGCATCATGATGAGAGGTCCGTTGAAGTCAACAATCGGTGTCAGAAAAAGTGACGGCAGTATTGAATTAGAGGAAATAAAGCCGCTTGATTTGGTGAAGAAATACAAGATATTGAAATTGCCGATATTAAGGGGCGTTGCAAACATGATAGATTCTTTGGTGACGGGAAATAAAGCCCTGATGATTTCGGCTGATAAAGCCATGGAGGGCGAGGAAGTCCCCGAAGAAGAAATGTCAAAGCTGGATAAGTGGATAGACAAGCATTTAGGCGAGAAAGCCGTGAATGTCGTTATGACGATATCCATGATTGTGGCAATAGCGTTTTGCATAGGAGTATTTTTCTTTGTGCCGACATGGCTTTTCAACTTGCTGTCGGGTGCATTTCCGTTTCTGAATGACCATATTATATGGCGTTCCGCTTTTGAGGGTATTATCAGAATTATATTATTTCTCGTATATATGGCATTGTGTACGCTTCAAAAAGATGTGAAAAGAGTATTTCAATATCATGGGGCGGAACATAAAACAATATTCTGCTATGAAAAAGGTCTTGAACTGACAGTTGAAAATGTGAAAAAACAGATAAGATTTCACCCCCGCTGCGGAACAAGTTTTATTGTTTTAATGCTGATAGTGGGAATTTTGATAGGCTTATTTATTCCATTCACGGATGTATGGCTGCGTTCGAGTATCAAAATACTGCTTTTGCCTGTAACGGTGGGAATAGGATATGAACTGATAAAATTGTGTGCAAGGCATGATAATGTGATTACAAGAATCATAGCCGCCCCGGGAATATGGATGCAGCATTTGACAACAAAAGAACCTGAAGATGACATGATAGAAGTAGCGATAGCTGCTATGAAAGATGTCATTCCGGAAAACGGTGAGGATATCATAAAATGACATATTCGGAGTTGTATACCTATGCCAAAAGCCGTCTGACAGACTATGAAGCTATGTGCATGATGGAAGATATTTTTGACTTGGACAGGGTTGGACTTGCTATTCACGGAAATGATATTCCGCAAAATGAAAAGTCTTTTCTGACAGCCGTTGAAAAAAGAGTAAATGGTATTCCCCTGCAATATGCGACAGGCAAGGCATATTTCATGGGCAGGGAATATTTTGTCGGAGAGGGAGTGCTTATTCCCAGAGATGATACGGAAGTTGCCGTGAATGAGTGCATGAAGTGTATGACAGGACATGAAAGAGTGATTGATTTATGTTCGGGCAGCGGCATTATAGCCGTAACGCTTGCAAAGGAATTTCCGACAGCTGAAATATATGCCGTTGAATTGGAAAACAGGGCTTTTGCATATCTTGAAAAAAATGTGAAATATCATGGTGCAGATGTGAAGTTAGTGCATGACAGTATTTTCAATGAAAAGTGTGTTGAGGGCGAATTTGATGTAATTATATCAAATCCGCCTTATATATGCAGAAATGTTATTCCGACTTTACAGAGGGAAGTGCAGTATGAGCCTGAAACAGCCCTTGACGGCGGAAAGGACGGCTTGGATTTTTACAGATGCATCGCTCACAAATGGCTGAAAAAACTGAAACAAGGCGGTAAAATCATTCTTGAAATAGGCGAGGAACAGGCAGAAAGTGTGAGTGAATTGCTGAAAATGCAGGGAATAATACAAATTTCAGTTGTCAAGGATATACAGAATCTTGATAGGGTAGTTTTCGGGACTATGAAAAAATAAAAGTGATTGAAAAAGTGCTTCTGAATGTAGTATAATATATTTGCAATCAAACAGTAAAGGAGATATGGAAAATGGCGATTGATAAGCAGAAAGCATTGGAAACAGCATTGAGTCAGATAGAAAAACAATTTGGTAAGGGTGCAGTCATGCGTCTGGGACAGAATGCGGCTATGAAGGTTGACGCTATCCCGACGGGTTCACTTTCATTGGATATTGCACTCGGTATAGGCGGACTTCCGAAAGGACGTATCACGGAAATATATGGACCGGAATCATCAGGTAAAACGACGCTTGCCCTGCATTGTATTGCAGAGGCTCAGAAAGCAGGCGGCATAGCGGCTTTCATAGACGTTGAACACGCACTTGATCCTGTCTATGCGGCAGCATTGGGTGTAGATATAGATGAACTTCTGGTTTCACAGCCCGATACAGGTGAAGATGCCCTTGAAATAACGGAATCGCTTGTACGTTCAGGTGCTATTGATATAATCGTAATAGACTCCGTTGCGGCATTGGCACCGAAAGCCGAAATTGACGGTGAAATGGGAGCTTCTCATGTAGGCTTGCAGGCTCGTCTGATGTCACAGGCTTTGAGAAAATTGGCAGGCTCTATCTCAAAATTGAATTGCGTGGCGATATTCATCAATCAGCTCCGTGAAAAAGTGGGCGTTATGTTCGGCAATCCCGAAACAACTCCGGGTGGACGTGCATTGAAGTTCTATTCATCTGTCAGAATTGACATCAGAAAGATTGAAACGCTCAAAGCCGGCGGTGAAATCGTTGGTTCAAGGACTCGTGCAAAGGTAGTGAAAAATAAGATTGCTCCGCCGTTCAGGGAAGCTGAATTTGATATCATGTATGGTCAGGGCATTTCAAGGGTAGGCGAATTGCTTGACTTGGCAGTCAATGCAGATGTCATTAAAAAGAGCGGTGCATGGTTCTCGTATGACGGCAACAGAATTGCACAGGGACGTGACAATGCAAAGAACTTTTTGAAAGATAATCCCGAAGTTGCGGCAAAAGTAGAGGAAGAACTGAAAGCAAGTTCGGATAAGCTGAATTTCTCCAAAACGACAAAAGCCCGTGCCAAAGCCATGACGGAAAAGGCAGAGGAAATTGAAACAACTGTCATTTCGGAAGCACCTGTCGAGGAGAAACCGGCAGATGTAAAAGTTGACGTTCTGGTAGAAGAATAATGACAATAACAGGCATTGAAGAACGTAAAAAAAGCATGACGGCATTATATATAGATGGTGAATATGCCGTCAGCGTTGATACAATGACGTTTCTTTCAGTGGGAAAAAAAGTCGGTTCGGAGATAACGGACGATGAATTATATGAGCTGATAGAAACGTCAAAATATAACCGTGCAAAAGAAAAAGCCCTGTATCTGATAGAATACAGAAGCCGTACAAAAAAGGAATTGTATGATAAATTGGTTGTACTTTTCGGTGAAAGTGCGTCTGAACGTGCGATAGAACGTCTTGAAGAACTGGGCTTGATTAATGATGAAAAATATGCCCGTGAATATGCGGAAGTTCTGCTTGAAAGAAAGGGTTTTTCCCGTCAGAGAGCGGAATTTGAACTGATGAAAAAGGGCATTGACAAAGATGTGATTGAAGAAATTCTTGATGAACTCGAACCCGAACCCGTTGAACAGATAAGGAAATTGCTTCAAACGAAATTTGTAAGGAGATTATCGAATGAAAAAGACCTTGCAAAGACGGTGAATTCCCTCAAAGCGATGGGTTACAGGTGGTCGGATATCAGTGAAGCAATAGAAAGCACCTCTGAATTGGACTGATTCAGAGGTGTTTTTGTATCATTTTTTTCTGACAAGAACCATGACAATTCCCGTAATCAAGCAGATAACAGCCGCTGACAACATTGATATCATTGAATAATTGATATCCGACATGATATCTTCATTGAAATACGTTGTGCCCGAAAGCCACAGCAACATTACAACGGTAAAAACATTATTGTTGACAATGTGGGCGATACTTGCAGGAATAACGGAATTTGTCGCTTTTGTCAGCATGGTGAAGTAAAAGCCGATAAATATACAGAATATGCACATCAGGATCATTCCCATATAGGGGTACATAAAATAGTCTTTTCCGAAATTGTGACCGCAGGCGATAACAGGGGTGTGCCATAGTCCCCAGATAATGCCGCTTACGATAATGGCTACAGGGAATGGCATGAGTTTTTCCAGTTTGGGAGTGAGATATCCACGCCAGCCGAATTCTTCACCGAATCCGAACAGTGACAATAAAGCACTTACAGAAAGTACATATATCAGCATGGAGGAAAATTCCTTGAAATCAAAGTTTTTGAAAATTTCCCCGAAAGCGTCTGACGGCATGAGAAATAATGCGGCTGCAAATGCCGAAATAGTACTGTAAACGACAGGCATGAGAAATGCCAAGACAATATAACGGATATTGCCCTTTATTTTCATCTTGAAAAGACAGTTTTCAAAGCCCTCTTTTGTGACGATTCTCGTTAAGATATTGGCGATTGCAGGACATAACATGGAAAATGCTGTCAGTACCTGATAATACAGATTGTCAACAGCCCAGCCGAAAAATCCGACATATATAAATGCCGCAATAAAGGGCGGTATGAATGCGAATAAAAGATATATCAGGGTTCTTTTTAAAACGAGTTTTTTCTCATTTGTCATAGCTTTCACCGCCTTTCAGATAAAGCACACATGAAATTTTGTAAGATACCCAGTAAAGAAAAAATACAGCGGCAGGTGTCAGCCTTATTATCATGGGAACGCTTTCGGTAAATGTTTCTTGAAACCATTTGATTAAATCATCAACAGAACCGAAAATCGACAAATCCCCGAAAAGTGCGTAAATTAAAATAATCAATACGATTGTCCCCATAAATACCATTCTGATAATATTGCCTTTTTTGCTTCCGAAACGGATAATAAACGGTGTTTCAAAAGCCCTGAAAAATATCTGTATAAATACGATAAGCTGTAAAATCATTCCTGCAATCGTGACAGAGTGATTTGATACAGCGGCGGCTATATAAAATAAAAACGTACACCAACAAAACATCATGCTTGAAATGAAAAGATTGAATATGTATTTTGAGGAAATCTGATTTTTAATGCCATCAGATGTGGAACAGATGAAAGACTGCCATACTTTTCTTTCATCATGCTCAAAAATGCCTTGCTGAAACATCTCAACGACAAGTGCTGTAATAATTGATGAAAAGCTCAATGTCAGATTGACTTCCCATTGTTCCATGTCCGAAACAATGGGCGGTACTACCATGAAAAATGAACAAAAGGCGGTTACAAACAGTACAGGCAGAAACTGTTTTTTGTTTGCAAGAAGTTCCTTGTATATCAAGCCGAACATATCAGAATGTCCTCCTTTCAAGACCTTTGACGGATATGAAATATCCTCCGACGGTGAATATGACTGCAAGGAAAAGCATAGCAGGGAGAATATAGATTTTTATCGGTTCCAGCTGCTTTGCCATCCATTCAAGGAGTACGGCATCGGAATTTTCAAGTTCTTTCATTCTCGGATAGATATAGGCACACAACAGCCACGAAAATATCAACGCTATTGATATTGAGATAAGCTGAACGGTCTGTCTTTT
>CADCJK010000053.1:0-659 GCA_902801715.1 uncultured Ruminococcus sp.
ACCGCTAAAGCATTGGAATTAACAAGGACAGTCTGCTCATCAGCACTTACAATACGGTAGGAATAAGCCGCACTCAAATGTTCTATACTGAAAACATACTTGTCATTGATTTTTTTACTCTGCGGAATGGTACAGCCGCTGTCAGCGGTGATATCGTACGAAGTATTCGGGGGATAATAGCTTTCGGCTGATATGCCCGAAAGAGAAGACTCCATAGTCGTTCCACTGTTCGTTGTATAACTGCGGTCTACTGTAAAGGAAAGACTATGGTTAGCGTTGTTGTTAGGAGAAACCGTGACAATAATATCCTTTGTTGTGTCAGTAACATTGGTGTCCAAATATTCAACAGTAAACTGACCGCTCGCTTGTTGAATATTGATTGAGTATGTGTATTCATGTGGTTCGTTTGTTCCGTTATTGTCTATATTCTTGAAACGGTCGAGATTTTTCAGCAAAATACGGTATTTACCGTCTATCAAATCGGTAGTTTTATCGAGAGTGAATTTATTTTGAACATCTTGAGTATAGCTGCTGCCTACCTGAGCGACACCGCTGCAATTTTCCCAATTGCTGCCGGAACTGAAAGGCTTTCTCTGCAGCTTGAATGAAAGATTGCCTGAAATATTCGGAATTTCTGCGGTAATATTTATATATGTATT
>CADCJK010000053.1:690-11729 GCA_902801715.1 uncultured Ruminococcus sp.
CTTTATTGTACCATTGTCATTATTCAAATAAATAAAACCGAGAATACTGTTTTTAAAAGGATCATCATAAAGACTGTTGTTTTTCCAATCTGTAACAACACCATCATTTGTTTTCTCTGCACGGAACAACCAGCCCGAAGAATTTTCATTGTTTGGAGGGTTATCTATGATACTTTGAATATCATCATCATTCATAGTTTCCCAGTCGAGAGGGGCTGTGGCAGAAGGGTTGTGAGGGAACGGAAGCTGCAAACCTCTTGCAGACATATCCACACGGACTCTGTTCTTATATTCTTCTTCACCATCGTCCATCCATACTTTATGGAACCAGATTTCTTCGTCACCGTCACCAAAAATATTCTTTGCCGTGAAAAGCATAGGATCCTGATCGATCTTTGCGGAATATACGGCACTTGTGCCTAACTCAGGATCAAAAGAAACTTCTTTCAATGAATAACGGTTCAGTCGTCCGTCATCGTCATACATGGGAGTATTCAGCACTTCAATAGAATAGCGTGGATTACTCAGAAGGTCAAAATCTTCTACATGATCTTTCCTTTGTACGTAGAATATGCCTGAATTGTTATCTGAAACATACACACGCACATAGTTATCGCCTTGTTTGATATAGACAACCGAATCGTGAGTTACAGAGGCATCATTTATATCGACTTTGGTATATGTACCATTGTTCTCTGTATAAAGCACGATTTCTCCGTCATCTTTAGTGAAAACACTCAGTTCGTCCAGTGAATATATCAGCTTGCCTGTATAGCCGTGGGCGGCATTGTATTCTTCATAATTACCTGTTTTGTAGTTGTATTTCAAAAGTTGCAGACCAATCTTTGCATTTTTTACATCATTAAGCTTATTAACAGGAACGGGGCTCCAGTCCTTATTCATGACGATATGCACATCACCGACTAATTTATAATCATAGTAGAACGTGTCACCCTCCACAACGACACTCACTTCAAAGTCGTATTTTTTGCCATCTTCATCAACGGTAATCAGCACTTTATCAACGGGCTGACCATCTTTCAGCAGCTTAACGACTTTTTGACCGTCCACTGTTTTGGTGATGATATCGCCGTTTTCGTCATAAGCCATTTCAATATCAGGTTCATACTGACCTGACTTGCCGTAATCGGTACGCTTGACAAATGTCTGTACAACTCTGTATTTCAGGATATTACCTTCGGAATCGTACTTGCTGACAGGAAAGAACATAGCGTCCTTTTCCATCTGTTCCGCTGAAAAGCCGTCAATTTTCAATCCGCCAACAATAAGGTATGTTGTTCCATCTTGTCCTGTCTGTTCTTCAAAATCCATATCCTTTGCCGGATTTTCTTCAGTCCATTCGTCATCACCGACCTTGTACTCCTTTTTACCGGTGTCGGGATTTATTCGTGTTTCTATAGAAGGCATTTCTACCCAGTCGCCTGTATATGTCGGATTGCCCTCATCGTCCAATACAGGATTATGATTCTCATCAAAAATCTGATGTGCTTTTGGATTATAACACTGCAGTTTATATTTAATTTCCGCAGTACCGCCCTGCAGTTCAGCGGCAATCCACTCGGCATCTACACCGTAACCGATGACACCTACCAGCGAGTTTTTGACAGTCGCACCGTTGAGGAATACTTTTGCACCGTTGTATTCGGCATTTTCAAGAGCCTCTTGAATACTGTCCGGATCATTTTTGTCATATGTAAACGGTGCCATATTTTCAGGAACAAACTCCGGGGCATAAAGATACTGTATGCCATATCCCGAAAGCGACAGACGCTCTTTGGCATAATAGAAATACTTCATACCTGCATTGTCATACTTGTCAAGTAAGGTGTTTTCTTGAGCGTCTTTATAGCAATAGGTATCGCCTGTATCGATAGACCATGTGCCGACCTGAGAAACCATTTGGCTGTCAGTTTCATTATGTCCTGTATCAACATAACGATACAGCATGAAATCACCTGCTGTACCTGTATTAACAGCATTTTCACGTTCTGTTTGATTGGCATTGTCTGCCCACCTGAGAGGTCCTGTAAATTCCGTCTTGCCTGTCAGGAGAAGATTCAATTCCGCCCCCTGATATGCCCTGTCTACGATATTGGAACGGACACCTGTATTTGTCGCTGACGGGAGATAACTGTCGGCTGACGCACCTGTATAAATTCGGCATTTTCTGCGGTTGTTCCTGCCACTTCATATACGGGTATCTGATTAATGACCTCTTTGTTATCCTCTGTGATGGTGGTCTTGGGCTTCAATGAATAAGTTTTAGCCATACCGTCTGCGGTAAGTTCCAGCAAACCGTCAATTTTGATTGTTCCCTTGCCATCTTCTGTTGAGGTATATTTGATATAGTTATCTTTCAGGACATAGTATGTCACGCCATCTTCTGCAACTGTCGTGTAGTGTCCCGACTTCTCAATGAATCTCTTGGTTTCTTCCGGAAAATCATTTGCCTCCAACTCTTGTTCACTGACTTTCAGTGCATTGTAGAGTTTTCCGCCGACAGTTTCATCAAGAAGTTCAAAATGGTCTATGATAAATTGGGAAGTAATATGCTTTTCTATATCTGCTGCATGAGCATGATCATCCCATTTCACCGTACAGTGAAAATCCCTCAGATGATAGTTGGTGAAATAGCCGTTCTGTTCACTTGGTTCAATATAGTAATCGGAAATTTCCTTTTCCGTTGCTTTATACTTATAGGCTTGTCCATTTTCCCTGCATTCAGGAACGCTGTATGTATACAGAACATGGTTACTGTCGATTTCGGTAATGGTACGCTGTACCGTTTCGGCAGGTTCAGTGCCTGCATAGACACCGCCATAATCTGCAATGGGAGTCTGACCTGCCCCGATGCCACTGATATACTCGTTATCGTCACGGCTGATATCAAACATGACACTTGACAGTTCCGGTCTTTCCGCATTGGTATCACGCCACTGAACATGGGCATCATAATCTACCATGGGGGTAAGATTGAACTGCTTCATTACATAGTTGTCTTCCTGAAGGATAATTGTATTATGTTGTTCGTCTTCACTGTATTGGAATTTATATATCTCGATAGATGGTTTGTCGTTTTCGGGATTATCTGCCGGATCGTATTGCGTAGCGGAGTCACTGTCATAATCGGCATCTTCTCCGCTGAATCCCGTTTGAGATGTATACTGTTCATAGGTCTTGACATTATTGCCGTTACGCAGTTCATGGCACTGCACATCAATCACAATACGGGTAATTTGATTCTTTATCAGATAGTTTTTGAAATCGGAGTTGGCGTCATCTATAAAATTCACCATCTGATTTTTTTCAAGAATCAGTTCACCGTCACTGGCAAGATAGACCGTTTTGTTGTCAATGGTTTGCAGGGCATACTCCCCGGGAAGAAACATCTCATGATAACTGTATCGATAAACAGCAGGCTCATCCTCTTCTTCATCGGCAGGAGTAACTTCCGTTTTTTGAGTGCGGTATAATTTGATTTTATACACTGTCTGAGTGCTTGACTGTTTTGTCAGGATATGGTTATAGATTCCTATACCGTAATTGACATCTTCCGCATTGATGACAGGGCAGGGCAAGATTGTAAAAATCATTGTGCACGCCAGCAAAAATGCCACGATTCTATCTGATAAATTGATTCTCTTTGTTTCCATTATCAACAACCTCTCCTTCATGATAACCGGTAACAATTTCTATTTAAGAATATACGATTCACATTTTATTTATTCGTACTATTATACACCATTTAGTACTTAAATGCCATACTTTACTTTCCCAAAAAATATATCGGCAGTATAGAAAAAAATAGGTTGAATACAAATTATTTTGTATATTTTGCTCTTAAAATGCTCCCCGAAAACAAGCGTTCCGACAAAATGAAAGAGATGAAATCCCGAAGATGACGAACAGCCTGAAAACCCTGTATTTATCAAGGTTTTCAGGCTGTTTTCATTGTCATGTCAAGTTAAACCGCATTGGTCACTTTCACCGTGAAATATTTCTTTTCAATGGTGCCTGTTTTATCCTTGACCTTGATGCAGATATCATAGTCAACGGCTTTGGCAGGCTTGACGGATACCGTATTATTTTCCGCAAAATCCTGTTTGGTCGTCCATTTGCTCTGGGATTTCTGCTTATAAAGTACGGAATAGCTATATGGCTCTGTACCGCCAGTTGCCTTGCCCGTCAGGGTGATGCTTTTTCCGAGAGTGATTTTTGTTGCCGATATCGCTGAAGTATTTGCCAAAGGCTCAACATAATCAACTGCAAATGTATGTTCCGTATCCATGTGACCGCATTCACAACTCTTATAATAATAAGCTTTGCCGTTTGCCTTGTCGATTGATACGAGATATTCAGGGCTTTCAACCTCTTTGTTGCAGTTATGTGCAGGAATGATCTGCATTAAAGTCTGTTCTTTTTTGGAATTTGCAATAATATCACTTTCTGAAACAGATATGCTGTCATTTTCGCCTGAATATGCCGTCAGAGAGTGAACTTTATTTTCAATGGAGAATGTGCCTTTGTCGTATATCAGTGAACCGTAATAAGTATTTGACGAAAGCAAGCCGTTGTAGTCTATTTCACCGTTGAAATAATATACAGTTCCGCTGTTTTCATTGGTGAATGCACCTGCTGATTTATTGATTGTCAGTTTGCCTGTATTTTGCAGATAAATATTTTTTTGGCTTGTAATGCCTGAACCGTCACTCATATACTGATAGCCTGTATTTGTAAGAGTTAAATTGCCGTTGCCCGTGAGAGTGATATTTCCGTAACCGTAAATGACATCTTCATGTCTTGTATTGCTGTCAGAAAGTTTGGTAATTGTATTCTCTCCGATAAGTTCAATGATGATATCATTGTCGGCAACAATTACCGCTGTCGTTCTGGGATAGGTAGATACACCTATTGAATAACTGCCCGTTTTAGTGCCCTTTGAAGTGAGAGTGAAATTCTTTAATGTAAGGGTATTTGTATTTTCGTCATAATGCCAGCCGTCTTTTTCAAGAGTGCCGTTATTGAGGTCAGTTATTTTTTCCGTACCGAGTGCAAAGCCGTAATCTTTGCTTGCCGTTGTGAATTTCTTTGTATATATCAGACTTTCCTTGCCCTGCTTATAGTAAAGTGTATAATTCGTTGCAGGAGTAAGACCTGTTATATTGTTCGTTCTTGTCCAGTGCACACCGTCTGTTGAAACTATCATATATTTGGAAAGCTTTGCTTCTTTTGCATAGGGTGTAACAGTGATATCACTTGCTTTCATAGTTTTCACGGTAACGGTGGTATCCTGTCTGATACTGTATGTGCCGATGTTTGAACCGCTTGCATAGAAAGTATCGCCTGTACATTCAACGCTGTTTGTAATCAACCCTTTAATTTCGGGAATTTCAACAACTTTCATAGCCGTATTTTCATTTTTGACAAGCGTTTTTGTAAGAGTCTGAACGGTTTTTCCGTCAGCGTCAAGAATGTTTACAGTGAGATTCACATTATTGTCTGTAGGAATGTCCTCTGCATTTTTATAAATCGTAACTGTCATGACGGCTTTCAGGAATGTTTCATTATTGCCGTCACCGTCCATGTCAACGCTGATATACGGATTCAAAGTTGTCGTATCATGTCCGCTTGAATTGAACTGATTAACGGCTGTAAACGTATTGTTTTCGGTATCAATAGTATATCTGCTGTCGCTTACTTCCGAAAGGAATTTCAATCCGACACTCTTATCTTTACATTCAACATAATCAGTTAAATCAACCGTCTGACCGACTGCAATATTGACAGGTTTTATAATAAAATCGGGTGCAGGCTGTATCACAACATTTTCGGCAGGCTTTACCGTGAAAGTATTGTTGGTATAGACCTGAATTTCCTTGCTTGAATAGCGTGAAATTTGATAAGTATTTCTGTCATTGACAATAACCTTTACAGTTGAGGCAAATTCTATATCGGATTCTTCGGGAACGGTCAGAACAGCACCGACACCATTTTGTACACCGCTGATAAATACGCCTGTTTTGTCATTGCTTGTCAAGCCGTATGCCGACATGACGTTGGAAGCGTCTTTTTCAAATGTCATGTTATAGCTTGCCTTGACGATATCGCTTGCAGTGCATACTATCTGAATATCCTTTTCCCAGTCGGGAATGCTTGTACCCTCTGCAATTTCATCGGGATAATTCATCATGATAGTGTCAATGATATTGCTTTCACCGTCGGCAGTTGCCCTGAAATAGTATGTCAGTTCTCTGCCGTAAAGAGTTTCTTTCACGGTATCTGTCGAACCGTCTTTCAAATCAACGGTAAATTCAGACGGAATTTCTATGCCGATATTTTTATCCGAAAGGAATTTGTGACCGTCATTTTCTTTCAGTACAACGTGTACGGTATAATTGGTATAAGCCTTTGCGGTTGTGCCTGTAGACAAGGGGAGAGAATTGACACCGCTTCCCTCTGTCCAGTAAATTCTTTTTACGGAATAATTGGCATTTTCAGGAAGTTCAGCCGTTGTATCCAGTTTTTCACCGACAACAGGGGCGGAAATGCCTTTGACTTCGACTTTCTGTATCGGCACATTGACTGTCATTGTCTTTGTGACATTCTGAGGAGTTGTTACAGTGATAACGGTTGTACCCTCATCACCTGTAATGAGTTCACCTTTTGCATTGAAAGTCGCAACATTCGGATTTGAGGAAGTGAAGCTGTCACCATTGACAAAGCTGTAGCCGACAGTCGCACCTGACGGAACTTTATTCAATCTGAACTGTTCTTTTGCCCGGTCGCTGTTGACGTGATAGATATTATCATAAAGACAGGAATTGGCATATTGTATCTGTATATCGGCAGCTTTGACTTCATAGTCAAAATATGCCGTATCGGTTTTGAAAATATTGCCCTTATTCGTATATATATAGGCATATATTTTTCCGTTGGGAACAGCCCTTGCACTGTTTGCCCCTGCAAAGTCATTCGGATATGTGACGGTTTTAATGCTGTCTGCTGATGTTGCATGGATATTGTCAAGTGTATATTGCGTGTCATTGTTCATGACTTCATAGACAACTTTATTGACATATTCATTTACGGCAAGTTCAGGAATTTCGGAAAGCCTGATTTTAACAGGATTGTCACTTGTGGCATAGTCACCGCTGTAAGTTAATTCAGGTGCATCAAGAGTGGATTTTCTGACGGTCATCGGGTGAGAATAGAACACTTGTACATGGTCATAGTTTTTAGACCAGAGCGTATTGACAGCAATAGCTTTACAATAAATTTTTCTGCCTGCATATTCGGCAGGTATATAACATCTGTCCCTGCCTGTCACAAATGTATTGTTATTTTGCAGAGAGAGTTCAAAATCCTTGTCTTTTTTAAGGCTTTCATCAGGCGTATCCAAATCGAGATAGGCGTGTATCATTTCGCCTGTCCATGTATTTTTATCGAAAGGCAAGCCGTTTTCATTGTAGGTGTCTTTCATGGAGTCGTTGGGGTTGACGGTATTTTTATAGACAAAGCCGTCCGTATCGGGTGAGAAGAATTTCACGGAACGATACTGCAAGCCGTTTTTATCGCCTTTGTAAACATTTGTCATGCCTGCTATCATGGTATCGGGTTCACCGTTTTCACCGACAAGATACCACTGATAATAGACATCAAATATTTTTCTTGTACTTGTATCAACGATACCTGCCTGACCGTTAACGAGTTCAACGGTTGCATAGGAATCGGGTGAAGCATATCCCGACCACTGCAAAGGCGTATAATCGGGAACGTTTACAGTTCTTGTAATGCCGTTGCTGTCCGTAACGGTCTGCTGTACGACTTCATCAATGTCATAGCAGGTGAATACAATACTGCTTTCACAGCTTGCAGGACTCTTTGCGTGTTCGTAAGGATTGAAATTCATGTATTCATCGACAGTGACAACAATTCTGTACATTTCACCGGGTTTATAATCAATGCCGAGTTTGGTAAGCTGTAAACGGCTTTTCAGCAGGTCACCGCTTGCACCGTATACGACTTGCTTCAGGGGCTTATCTTCACCGAATACCGCACTTTCACTGATACTTTCCCTTGTAAGAGGATCGACACGGTAAATTTTATAGGTTATCCATTTGACATTGTAGGCATAATTGAAAGAATGGAATTCATATTGCAGACTGTTTTCATCAAAGCCGTTTTCAACGTTTTTCCAGTCTTTTATGTCATGCCGGGAATATGTCTGCGAAACAGTATTTTTTGTACCGCTGACTTCCGTATCATAGTAACGGAATGGTCTTATGGCATTGTTTTCAGCGTCAAGCGGAATGTTGTAATACCATACTTCCGAAGTGTCTGTACTTGCCGTCTGAGGTCCCTGATTATAGTCGGGAATGACATAATATTTTTCACTGATACTGTCATTGATCGGGAAACGGAAAAATCTTTCATTGGAGCTGAAAGGGGCTCTTTCATTTTCATTGTCATTATTCCATGTTTCCGACAAATCTTCATAAGTAGTCGTATCGGTAGAGTCAAAGCGTGTTTTCAATGCGAATGAATAAGTGGAATTGCCTGTACTTTTTGTGGGATAAACTCTCAGATATGTTTTGTAACGGAGTTCAGCGTCCGTGCAGTAAAGGCGGTAATGGTTGATGTCATTGACATTGCTTTCCTCGTCCATGAGGACTAATGCACCGTCACCGTAACTGTCTACAATCTGGATTCTGCCGTCACGGATAAAGTCTTCACCGTAAGACGTTACGCCTAAATTGACACCGCCTGCCGAACCGTTGAAGCGTGTCATATTTTTGGAATCATGCTTGTTGGAGCCTTCTTCTTTATCTTCATGCAAGCCCACCATGTTGGCTTCATAGTAACAGCGGAATGTACCGCCTTTCACTTTGATATTGGAAGTATCGACAAGAGAGCCGTCATCTTCCAAATCGATTATCTGCAAGCCGTTGGTTTCATCTCCACGCATGGAAACAACACGGGAAACATTATTTCCGTTTGAATCCTTGATATATTGAACAGTCTGCTGTAACTCCGAGCCTGCCTTGACGATATTGAAAATATTGGCACCGCACCTGCCCTCAAAAAGACCGTCATAGATATAGACTTTGCCCTTTTTGGTGCACTCGATAACGGCATTTCTGATATTGGGAGTCATGCCGTAACCGATATATTTACCGCCATAGGATACAAAAGTACCCTTGTTTTTGACATTCACGCAAGTACCCAAAAATGCCTGCGTCACGACAGAGCCTTCTTCTGTTTCAAAAAGACCTTTAATAGTATCTGCAAGAGTAAAAGCAGAATCCACCATAGGATTGATTTTATCTTTGTTGACAGCGGCATTGGCGATAGCATTTTTGGCATCGGCAATTTTGGCATTACCGTCATATTGAGCCGTACCGTTGGCATTGGCTTTATTCTGGGAATTGCCGTTATTTGCCTGCTGTTTTTCGGCAACGGTCTGATTACGACCTTCCTTGCCGTTTTCGGCATTGTCGGTAGGAGTACTTTCTTTTGTTTCGGCTTTTGCGTCCGAGCCGTCTTTTTTAGAGGTAGCGGCTTCTTTTTGTTCTTTTGATGAATCGGGATTATCTTTAGTCTGGTCTTGTTTCAGTATTTTGTCGAGCTCTCTCTTTTTGTTGAAAGAGATATCTTCATACTGACCGACAAGGGAATTGAGGCTTGTGGCATAGCCTGCAACATCTGTTGCAAGGGCAACGGCACTGCCGACAACTGCCTTGATTTTTTCATAAGTATCGTCATCTGCCTGAGCCTTGCTTCTGCCTGCCTGGAATGTTCCGCCATAGATAACAAGATTGCCGTCATCTACTTCAAAGATATCCCTTGTAGTGTATCTTTTCAAAGAATATTTGTAAGGATTGACCATATAGGCATTGACATAGATTTCACCTGTACCGTTTCCCGAGCCGTCATCACTGGAATCAATAATAGTAAGGGTAGCACCGTTTGTAATGGAGAACATGACGGTATTGAAATGAGCGGAATTGTCGGACTGATAGAACTTGTCCGAGCCGTTTGCCTTGTTTCTGATGTCGTTAATCTGAATGGTGTGACCGTTGAGGTCAAGCACCTTATCGGAAGAAATTTCAACCGTTTCATAGGCACTATACCCAAGCTGAACTTTGCTGTCCTTGTCAAGAACGATATACTTGTCATCGGGATTGGTGGAAGTGAGTTTTTCTCTGATATCGCCATAGTTATAGCTGAGATATGACACATGATTTCACTTGACAGAACCGCTGTCTTTATCGGACATGATTCTGATTTGTCCATCTCTGGCTTCACGCTGGACTTGTGAAAGCGTCTTGTCATATTTGTAATCCATGTTGATATTGGTTCTGTCCTGAAGGGTATCCGCCGCATTGACGGCTGTAAGTGGAAATACACTCAGGATAATGCTCAGTATCAGCAATACACTCAGGGATTTTTTCATATTCATCAACCTTTCATGGTGTAATTATTGACTTGATTATAACACTATTATGTATTTGTGCCAACTTTGGCAGAACACCAAAAAAATTTTCACCAAAGCTGTAATAGTGGGAATTTTAACGCCAAAAAGCAAACCGCTTTGAAAAACACTGTTTCAAAGCGGTTTATTAAGTGGACAGTCCGAAACAAAAGTCGAACTCAGATATTACGATTTCACTCTTTTAATGTGTTTTATACTTCCGAAAAAGAAATAGAAAAAAATCAGCCGCCTGCAAGGACTTTAAAATTCTTACAGGCGGCATTATTATTTATACATCTGATTCACTATTGCCTGCACTTCGTCATAGAGCTTTCCAAGTCTGTCAATGCGTTCCTGACCGTTGCCCCATTTGCCCTGAATGACTTCTTTTGCAAGCTGTTCAATGCTTGATTTTTTTGTATAATCAAGTGCAATCCAACCTTTTATGCCGTCATATTCAATCAAGCCCCATTTGTATTCACCACCGGAAGTCCAGCGAGTCACCCTCAAAAGTACACCGCATGGCACTTCTCCCAGTTTATCAAAT
>CADCJK010000054.1 GCA_902801715.1 uncultured Ruminococcus sp.
CAAACATTTATCTGCGGTGCTTGGAAATTATAGGTTTCACTGTCGTATGTCCAGAGAACAATCGTAACATCATCACCCGATGTTGAACCGATAATTCTCTCGACATCTTCCACTGAATAACTATCTTTATAGTTCTTGTGCCTGCACTGTGTTACCGGATATTTGTCATCACCGGATTTGCCGTCAACTCTTTCATAAAGATACCAGTCATACATATTACCTTTGGCATCTCTTGGTAAATGACGCTCATTCAATCCCTCAAGCTTGTCATCTTTTCCGCTGTCACCCTTGTTAATTATAAAATTATCCCAACCTTTGTCGGCAATATAATAATGATATCCATTACCATTATATGTCACATAACCAAAATACTGACCGCCGGATGTTTCATCATAATCTCCGTTATTGCCTCTTCCATAAGCATAAATCTTATATCCATAGCTTATCTCACCATCGGTTTTAAAGAGGATACACATCTCATTATCTGCCAATGTACCGTGTTCACCTTTTGACTCCTTTATCGCTGCCTGATAAGCTCCCGATGCGTCAATTCCGCCAACTCCGACCTGACGTATCTCATAGTCGGCATCTGCGTAAGCAACCATTGGCTTTCCACTCTGACTGTTATCCGGTGTATCATCATTCTTCACAGGTTTCGGATATATTTCATCAAGAGCAACTGCCTTTGCACTGTCGCCGTTGAACCAGACAACATATTCGCCTGCACCAGTCACACCGCTGACACTTCCGTAATCCTTGCCAAGTGCCGATATGCTGACACTGCTCATGGCAGACGGGATACGGAAAATATAGTAATTGGCACTGGTTGCCTTTTTGAGTTCCGCTGCACCTGCTTTGACGGTAATGGCTGTACCGCCGACATTTCTGTTATCAATTTTTCTCGGAACAAACAGTACGGTACTCTGCGATGCCGTAACTTTCTTTCCGACATAATCGATATCCAGATAATCGGTTGTTTTCAGACTTTCTATGTCAAATGCCGCACTTGAAAATTCTTCCTGCTGGGTACTGCGGTTAACGATTACCAGCTGAATTTTCTTGGTACTTGCATCCGTCAACGTAATGCATGAAAGTCCGGAAGCTGTACCGGAAGTATTGCCGGTAGAGTCCACATATTTTGTAACATCTTCAACGACCTTGCCGGCAGAACTGAGCTTTTTGATAAGTACCGAATAGTCGTCCTGCGTATTGAACCAGATCCTTGTTTTTCCTTCCGCAACACTGGAAGCAACATCTTCTTTGGCACCCGGCTTGATTACATCGAATCGGTATATAGCCAGCTGCAGTTTTGTTTCTTCATCACTGATCTGTGTCTGCGTTACATCTGCCGTTGACTTTACAGTTTCCGCATTGCTGACAGCTGTTTCGAGCTGTGACTTCGATTCATCCGTAAAGTCCGAAGCCGTATTGTTGACCTTGTCATATGCCAGTGCGATAAGGCTGCCAAGCCTTGATGAATCAACGGAAGCATCAGGAATACGGCTTCCCTTGACGGCTGACAAAGCTTTCAGGACTTCCGTTTCCATATAATCAAGTTCATACTGAGTAGTGATGGTTTCATTCTTGATAAGGACATTTGCACTTCTTATGATTGTTTTACCCGAACCATCAATAATGCCTTTCTCCAGAAGATCCTTCAGCTGTGCTATTTTATCTTCATCATATTTTCCAACTTCATCCTTCTGCAGATATTTTGCAGCCTCATCTTTCAATGCACTCAAAGTTGCCTTATCGAGCTTGTTGGCTTTCATAATATTGATCTGATTCTGAAGTCGCTGTATGGCATCCAGAACATCTGCTTTGGGTACCTGTTCATTCTGGACATTGAGCGTTGCAACTTCATCATAAACAGATTTGAAGGAAACATACGCTGAATTGTCGTAAAGTTCGTTATGATTATAATAATTTGTTTTTGCATCCGATAACAACTGTCTGAAAGTATTTACTGTCTGGGCATCCACGAGCTTCGGAACAAGCTGTGAAATACCTTCCGTCAATGCTGTGATATATTCCTGATATACCTCATCGGCTCTTCTTACCGTTGCAGCAAATTGATTCTCGCCCTCTCTGGGGGTTACAGGACCGACAGTACCTCCGTTGAGTTTTACAGGATTTTGAACAAAATCTTCCTTCTCATATGCTTCCTCTGACTTGTCCAGCAATCCGCTGTTTTTAAAAATAGCATTGTAATTTTCATAGTCTTCCGAATTGAGTACCTTTACTTCCACGAGTTTTTCATAGAGTCTGTTTCTGCCTTCGGTCGAATCGATTCCATTGACATCATAACTCAGTGAAGGCACCGAATTTTTGTCCGGATTATAGTTCTTCGCATGGATTGTAACATAAGAGGATGTTGACTCACCGAGTGCTGCAAGAGCTGTTTTTTCCGAAACGTGCGGTTCAAGGTATTTTTCGCTGATGGATGTTGCGGTAGATCTTTCTTTCAGCACAAGCCATGCTTCCGGAACAGCATCGGGAGCTACCATGTTGGCAATCGGTCGGATACCGTTGTACGAATATTCGACACCTTTGTAGACGATTCTTATATTGAAAGTCTTCTTGGTTTCGATATTGGCTACCCACCAGCCGCAGCCTTCATAGGTCATCTTAATGTCGTAATTCTTTTTGGAAGAACTGCATTCATTGTCCGGACCGGTGCTTGTCAAAAATGACGGGAGCAGGGTATAATCATTGTCACTGGTGTTTTTAATAAAACTGATTGTGGGAGGATTTTTATCTTCATCAAGACTTGGTATCTCATTCTGATAGGCATTCTTGTTATCATTCAACGCTCTGAAATGGAGGGTTGTTTTCTGGTTTCTCAGATATACGATCATGGTATCATCAAGACCATCTCTGCCGTTCCAGCCGCTTCCTCTGTAATATTTTGTATAATATTTTTTACTGCCTTCTGATTTCTCATTGTTCAGGAACTCAAAGAAGATATTTTTATCATCCGGGAACAAATACCAGAGATGAAAAATCTCATTCAGCTGGCTGTTGTAGTCACCGTCATTTTTAAGTACCTTTCCTTCACTTGTAAAGATTACATTGAAGTAATTGACACGGTCTTTGACGATCTTATAGTCACCCGAAAACCAGTTGTTGGACTGTCCGACCATTCGGCCCGATGTACCTTTGTCTTCATCCCAATCCATATTGGTATACTGGTTTTCGGTTCTTTCACTTTTATTCAATTTTGTTACATCAGGATGCAGTCTTTTTACTTTTTTGACACCATCCTCCTCATACTCATAATAATAGCTGCTTTTTCCGTAATCGGCATAAGCTTCGCCGCCTGTACGATCTTTATCGTCGACTCTTTTGTTGACATCATAATATGTCCATACATAGTAACACAATTTCCAGTCCAATCCTGCCGGCATCCTCAGATTGAGCTTGATTGTATCAGTGGAGTCGTTATACTGTATTCTTTCCTTTCGGTCAATAACGGTAACTCTCCTCTGAGAACCCGAAGAACCGATCGTAAAAGTAACGGACATACTTACCGACTGACCTAAATGTCCGAATTCATCCCAGTAGTACGAATAGCCTGTCAGTTTCAGAGTTGCGGGATTGCCGCTCTCCGAGGGGGAATACACCGCTTCTACATAAGTCCTGACGGCATCGGCATCATAACGGTTTTGGGTACTGACAACAGGTTCCGTCTTGCTTTTGACATACTTTATTGTCTTAGAAGCATCGGTATCACTCTTTGTCGTTTCCTGAGCCGCAAAATACTCCACACCTGTGCCATCGCCCAGCATTGCATAATCCTGTTCGGTGTGGCGGTAATACGATTCAACATATTCCAATGCACTTCTCAGGTCCATAAACGCCTGTCTGCCGTTGACGGTAGCACTCGTTGTGGATATACTCGACAGTGCAATAAAGACCAGTCCGGCTGCCACGATTACAAGGACAACACTGATTACTATCGCAACAGGCAGGGTAAGACCTCTTTTGCTGTTCTTAGAACATCTTCCTATCATAGATCAAAAACTCTCCTTTCTGTTCCAAAATCAAAGGGTACTGAATACAACTGCTGTATTATTCTCAGGGGTAATTTTATATCCTTCTGCCCCTTCATCCGTAACTTCTATCAGATTAAATGCTTTAAGGGAATCCACAAAATTCTCTGATGCTCCGCCTTCATCGACTGCAAGACCATTGAGATAAGTCGTATCGGCATTGTTCATTACGACCTGTCCGCTAAGCTGATATCCGCTCATCATGACAATGGTATATTCAAGGCAATAAACACACTTGGATTCCACATTATCCACAGCATTTTTTTGTCTTAAAAATTCAAAAGTGATCTTCTGAACATTTTCATATGTAAACCTTGAAAACTGCTGCGGGATAGTTGTACTTGTACTCAGATAATCATACTCTCCCGTTACAGTATTGATTCCCGCATAGTCAAAAGTCTGTATGACATTATCGATTTTTGCTATATAGAATCCCCTATGCGTACTGGAAGGAACATCATCTTTCAACATCTGAACCTGTCGTGCAACTCTTGCATTTCTGACGATATAATCCTCAAGCATCAGTGCCGTACTCTGTTCTTTCTGCAGGATGGCCGCCTCTGTATAGTTGTTCATCGCAGTGACGACTATCGTGAGGGAAAATCCCGAAACGATACCGAGAACCGCTACCGTCACCAGAAGTTCCACAAGAGTAAGTCCCTTTTTAGATTTCAATTTTCTCATACTCTCCCTCCTTCATCATCACGTTCCAATCGACTGGTCATTATAAGGTACAAAGGAAACGATCTCCTCAAATCCGCCCGCAGCAGCTACCGCTGTCGTGATTTCCACTCCCAGAATGTCAATTCCCAGAGCAGTGCCGTCTGCAAGATGACGCTTGGCACCCGTATTGAGATAATACTGCCAGTCACCGTCTTCTGCCGAAAAATTTCCCGTACTGCTGAAGTATACGTTTCGGGGACTGGTCGCCGGATCCACTCCGACAGACTTGAGGTAGTTCTGATACATATTATTCACCGCAGCATAAACCGGCTCATTGTCCTCCTTAAACTGTTCATCTGCTTTACTTTGTTCCGAAAAGCCGCAGTTTTTGATGGCTTTCAGGACAACATCATTCATGGAAGCACTCAATGCTGCCGCCTTGTTTCGTGTCGCATTGTCAATGGTGGTCTTATAGCCTGTAACGATAACACCGGATGCGGAAGCAAGAACCATCGCTATTATCGTAACGCCAACGATCAGTTCCACAAGCGACAAGCCCTTTTTCGTTCTGCACTTCGGAATCTTCTGCCGCAGTTTGCTTTTCATAGAGAAATTCCCCCTTAATTATAAGTTGAAAAGAAATAATCATACATAATTACATTATACTATAAATAAAATTTGATTCAAGTAATTTTTGATAACATTTCCTACAAATTATTTGTTAAAAAATTGTAAATTTTTTGCAAAAAATATTTCAAGCCGTCAGGCATCCTGAATTTATCAAAAGCGTTTCTTTTATAAATGAGTAAATATAAATAAATCACATAAAAATTCCGATTTTTAGTTGAATAAAAGGACAGTCCCGAAAAAACGGGAGCCTGCCCTTTTGAGAGTTTGCGGAAAATATTATTTGATGATACTGTACATACCGAACATAGGCATATACATACCAACGACGAGAACACCTACGACACCACCGATAACAACAGTCATAATCGGTGTCATGGAGTCTGTCAGTTTCTGGGTAGACTCATCTGTCTGGGTTTCAAAGAGGTCTGCCATCTTCATCAGTGAATCGCCGAGCATACCGGATTCCTCACCGACACGGATCATGGATACCAGTATCGAATCGAAAACGGGATGTTTTGCCATTGCCTCGTTGATTGTGACACCGATCTGAACGTCCTCAAGAACCGCCTGCACTTTTTCCTTTACATATATATTAGGCACTGCATCCCTTGCAAGAGCCATTGCTCTGTGAATGGGGATACCTGCATCTGTAAGGGTTGACATCAGACGGCAGAAACGTGCCAGTGAACTCTGACGGATAATCGGTCCAACAAGCGGTATTTTCAGGAGATATTCCGCTACCAGCATGGCAAACTGATCGTTGTGTTTTTTCAGCATGATGAAACCGAACACGATAGCCGCCACAACAACGATTGTCACGAACCAGTAATTGATCAGGAAGTTCGAGAAATCAAGCAATACCTGCGTAATTGCCGGAAGTTCCGCACCGAATCCCGAATAAACGCCGCTGAATCGTGGGATAACGAATACGGTAAAGATGATAATAACGCCGATAACCAGAACGATAAGGAAAATCGGGTACATCATGGCACTCTTGATTTTACTGGAAAGTGCCATACTCTTTTTACATATCAATGCACACTGTTCAAATGCGGAGTCGATACGTCCGTTTGCCTCACCGGCTTCGATAATACTCAGATAAACACCCGGGAAACCTGCAAAGTTTCTCATTGCCTGAGAAAGCGTGAAACCACTGTACAGGTTTTCGTTGATTTCCTGAAGTATCTTTTTCATTCCGATATCTTTTTCCGTCTGTATCATGATATCCATTGACATGGAAAGATTGATACCGGCTTTCATCATCATACCCATCTGGTTGAAGAGCATAAGGAGTTTTTTGGGCTTGATCTTTCTTGTATGGATATCTCCGCCGAGATCCATATTCCAGATACTTTCCCCCGAACTACCGCCGCCGCCTTCACTGATATCCTGAACAATAAGACCTCTCGAACGCAGATTGGCGATTGCTTCCGTCTGTGACGATGCCTCAATCGTACCCTCTTTTTTCTGGTTCTTACTGTTCATCGCAGTATACTTATACTTCAAATCAAACTACCTCCTTATCTTCTTGCATCGGTATCGCCTATATCGAAGTTCCAAGCCCTTGCGATCTGCTCTGTGATAAGACCTTGTGCAAGGAGGTTATCTATACTCTTGCTCATGGTGATCATGCCGTACTGCTGACCGAGCTGGATAGACTGCTGGATATTGGCAACTTTATTTTCACGGATAAGGTTACTGATAGCTGTTGTACAGAACATAATCTCAAAAGCGGCAATACGTCCGCCGCCTGCACGGGGCAGAAGTCTTTGGGAAATAACGGCTTTCAGGGAAGTCGAAAGCTGTACTCGAATCTGCTGCTGCTGATCCGGCGGGAAGATATCGACAAGACGGTCGATGGTCTTTGCCGCACCCTCTGTATGTACGGTGGAGAAAACCAAGTGACCTGTTTCCGTAGCCGTCAAAGCAATCTGAATCGATTCACGGTCACGCATTTCTCCGACGAGTATGATATCGGGGTCCTCACGCATCGCAGCACGCAGTGCCATCGGATAGGAACGGCTGTCAAGTCCTATTTCTCTCTGATTGATAATGCAGCGTTTCGGTGTATGCAAAAATTCAACAGGATCCTCAATGGTTACGATATGTTTCTGCTTATACTTATTCAGCTCATTGATAAGGGCTGCCAGAGTTGTGGATTTACCGGAACCGGTAGGACCGCACACCAGTACAAGACCTGAATTAAGGTCAAGTGTCTTTTTGATGGAGGCAGGCAGGCTGAGCGTGGAAAGCTCCGGAACAACGCTGTTGATGATACGCAGTACCAAAGCTGTGCCGTTACGCTGTCTGAACGCATTGGCTCTGAAACGTCCGCATTCACCGATTTCAACAGCGGCATCGGCTTCACCGGTCTGCAGGAAGGTTTCAAAACGTGACTGATTGAGCACTGCCTTGATAATAGCAGTTACTTCGGCTTCATTCAGAGCCGGATCGTTTGTAAAGAAAACATTACCGTGAAGACGATAAGCAGGATGGTTGCCCGATGCGATATGGATATCGGAAGCACCCTTGCTGACGGCTTCTTTGACAAGACTGTAAAAATCCATACTAAAATCTACTCCTTTTTGTAATGCATAATGCATAATGCATAATGCATAATGATTTTTGTAATATTCAGAATTTGATTGCAGGAATAAAAAATACTGAGCCAAAAACTAACCATAAAATTATGAATTATGAATTATTAATTATGCATTCATTAGTCGTTGGAGATCGTCATATCAATAAATTCTTCATAGGAAGTAAGACCGGCAATAACGTCACGCCTTACATTTTCTTTCATTGGTATCATGCCTTCGGCAATCGCCTGATCACGCAGTTCATCGGTACTCTTGCCCTCTGTGATGGCTCTCTTGAGCGTTGTCGTGAGCATCATTACTTCATGAACAGCGATACGTCCTCTGTAGCCCTTCTTGTTGCAGCGCTCACAGCCTTTCTTGCGGTAAAGCGTGATCTGCTCGTCCTGCGGGATATTCAGGGCAATTCTTTCATTCTGGTCGGGATTGTATGCTTCCTTACACTCCGTGCAAAGACGGCGGGCAAGTTTCTGTGCAATAATACCCAGCAAAGCGGATGATACCATGTACGGTTCAATACCCATATCGACAAGACGGGCAACGGAACTCGGTGCATCGTAGGTATGAAGTGTCGAGAGAACCAAGTGACCTGTGATAGCCGCCTGTACAGCGATACCGGCAGTTTCACCGTCACGGATTTCACCGAGCATGATGATATCAGGGTCCTGACGAAGAATACTTCTCAGGGCTGCCGCAAAGGTAAGACCTGCTTTTTCATTGGTTTGTACCTGCGTAATGCCGGGGCAAATCATTTCGACAGGGTCTTCAACGGTGATGATATTGATATCTTCCGCCATGACTTCATGCAGAGCCGTATAAAGAGTCGTTGATTTACCGGAACCGGTAGCACCCGTTACAAGAATAATACCACGGTTACTTTTTACGAGATGGTCAAATTTTTTCAGATTCTCAGGGAGGAAGCCGATATTTTCTTTTTTCAGTTCCATGCCCAGAGAAGTCGTGGAACGGAGATACGGAAGTCAATTTCCTTTCCGCCGACACGGTAGTTGATACGACCGTCCTGCGGGATACGTTTTTCAGCAATATTCATATTGCCGATAAATTTGATACGGGAAGTAACGGAAGGAATCAGTTCTGCCGCTGTTTCCATGTATATCTGGAGATGACCGTCGATACGGAAACGGATACGCAGACATTTTTCCATCGGCTCGATATGAATATCGGAAGTCTTTGTTCTGATGGCTTCCTCTATCATGTTATTGACGAAACGTATAATCGGCTGGTCGTCACCGTTGGCACTCTTTGCCGCTTCTTCCGCCTCGATCTGAGCCTGCGTTTTGCCGCCGCCCTTTGATTCAAGAAATTCCTTTGCATCGTCAAGGGCTTTCTGAGCGGCATACAGTTCACGCAGCTTGGATTCTATTTTCGATTTTTCGGCAATAACTGCCTTTACTTTCATCTTGGTCGCAATAGAGATGTCTTTCAGTCCCTGATAATTCAGCGGATCGGCTATTGCAACGGTAAGAAAACGTCCCTCTTTTTCTATCGGCACAACAAGATTGCTTGTTGCCATTTCTTCGGGTATCATACTGCTGACATCTTCGGGGAGCTGAAGGGTATCAAGGTCAACATAAGGTATCAGAAGCTGTTTTTCAAGTGCCTTGCAGACCTGCTGTTCGGTGACGTATTTCTCCTCAATGAGAAGGTCTGCGATTCTTTTGCCCCTGTAAGCTTCTTCCTTCTGTTTGGCAAGCACGGCTTGAAGCTGTTCTTCTGTGATATCACCTTCATTGATAAGGATCTGTCCGATTTTCAGGTTGCTTACTCTCATGGTGTCCTCCGTTTAAAAAAGTTCAAGATAAAGATTGACAAGATAATTGACTGTATCAAACAGTACAATATAGCATATCAATGCTGCCGAGATATACGGACCGAATGCCAGATACGAACTTCCGGAAATTTCTTTTTCCTCCTGTTCATTTTCATCCTGGGGTTCGGTATCCGCTTTTTTATTTTTTCTGGATCGAATCTTTGAAACTGCAATAATGATGAGAAAACATATCGTTGCAGTGATCAGAGATATAATAAATGTATATATCGTACCCGGAAAGCCTGTCAGTATGCCGACTGCTGCAAACAGTTTCACATCTCCGAAACCGATACCGTCTTTTTTATATACAAGCATTCCGATAAGGTCTATCATCAGCATGGCTCCGCCGCCTATTGCAATTCCCAGAAGCGGGGACCACCATGCAAAATGAAGTATTTTGAAGCCTCTTGCAATATCATATATGCCGACAGCTCCGCCGAGTATTCCGACCGCCGCCGTGAACTGATCGGGAATGATCGTATATTTTATATCACATACACCGATCATGACCGCAAAGAACATAATCAGGGCAAATACGATAAAATAGATATCAAATCCCTTGTTGAACTGAAGACGGCACATCACAAGACCTGCTGCAAGGACAACTGCCATGAAAATGCCCTCTTTTTTAAAGAAAACCCTTTTTTCATTCAGCAGTTCATCGGACGGTGTTTCATCGTAATCACAGAGCCACTTGGCAGGAACCTTGTTAATGACAAACACTGCAAGCCATGCCAGCAATATACCCAAGGGAACACAGGCGGCTGTCCATACAATACCGCCTGCGGTACTGAGATATTCTGTAATACTCATGGATTATGATTTTGAAGCCGCTGAGGATGCCGAAGAAACATCGGAACTGATGCTGACAAGTGCTGCACTACCCGAAACGATAGGAGTTGTCACTACTTCATCCACTTTGGGCGGGAAGAAGTACAGGCTGAGTATCAAGGATATACTATACTTTTTCTCCGAAGAAACCTTGGAAGCAGCCGTTGTTCCCTGTGCATATTCTATTACATTCAAACTTTCAACATAGTAGGAACCATCTGATTCAAGTTCAAAGTAATCAAGAGTCGAAAGAAGATCAGCCTCTGTACCAACAAAGTTGAGGACTACACTCGTCACATAGAGCGGATCACCTGTGGAAGATGTTCTTCCCTGACTATCGGTGACACCTTCACTTACGCTTACAGAGTTCGGGGTAATACTGAGCTGATTCACCATTTTTCTGATATCATCCGGTGTCTGTGTGGCATTGACAAAGAGTTTCTTGCTCTCTTCGTTATACTTTTCTTTCATTTCTTCGATCTTTGCTTCCACCTCTGCCGCACGGGCGAGATAATCTTCAAACATAGCGATCTTTGACTGTGCCGACTCATGATCGGAATTGTATTTGTCTATCTTCTTTGAGAACGGTGCCTGTACGACAAAGATGAATACGATACATAAAACAATGATAACCGCTATCGCCCAGACGAAACCCGGTATCGTTATCTGCTGTTTTGACTGTTGTTTGTTGTTCATAAGTTTTTACCTCCGTCCTTGATCATACCGTTGATTTTGAAGACTGACTCGTTTCGGTCTTTGAAGTTTCAGAGGATTTCTTTTCTTTTTCTTTTTCCTTTTTCTTTTCCTCTTCTCTCTTCTGTGCATCTTTGACTGCCTTTGCTTCAAGGTCTTTTTCAAACTCTGCTGCACCTTCTGCCTGAGCCTGTTCTGTGATGGTCACTGTTATGCCGCCCGAATAGCCATACAGCTCGGTAGTCGTATTGCTTTTTTCAAGCCTCTGGATATTGGCAACGAAGTTATCACCGATATGGAAATAACCCTCGTCATTCAGTTTATATTTGAAATCTACGATTGCATCAAAGTCCTTGGCAACGATATTGGTAGATATCTTTTGCTCGTTGTGAGAAAAGCTGATACCGGAAGTGCTTTCAACCTGTTCTTCAATATCCGTATAGAAATGTGTCACAACACCGGAAGTTTTCATAACAGTTCTCGGAAGTACACTTACATCGTAGGCAAGATCTTCGAGCTTTTTAATATATTCCTTCTCTTCATTGACAAGCTGTTCTGCTCTCTTGTATTTCGGTTCTTCAAGAGTGGCATTGTCGTTATTTTCTCTGATCTGGAGAGCTGCCCACCAGCCGCCTGTGATAGCCATCCATGCAGCAGCGATAACACCTATCGTGCCTGCCACGAAATTGCCTATCTTTGACTTGTTTTCTTTCACGACATCGGAAAGGATACTTCCTCTGAGCAGGTTTGCCTCTCCGACAGGCATATTGAGCAAACCATTAAGAGTGATAAAGGAAGAAGCGTCATAGCCGTTCTGTACAGCTGCCTGACTGGCAACCGGCGGAACCTTTCCGCCTGAGAAAAGATTGATCACATTCTCATTCGGAGCACTCAGACCTTCCTGACGGCAGTAAGCTGCAAGATTCGGTACCTTTGCGAGTGTATCGCAGTAAACAATCAGGTCGATGTCGATACGCATGGTTGACATTACCATACGCAGACTGCGGACAACTTCACTGACTGCATTGGAAAGCATTGTCATAGTCTGCTTTCTTGTCTGAGCGGAGTGGCACTTGTTGCAGACACCGAGTCCTTCTGCCCTTATCAGTTCCAGTACGCCGAGCTTGCTCATACCGAATTCAAGCATGAGCAGTTCCACGATATCTTCCAATATACTTGAATAGGACTGCTGGAAAACAGGAGCACCGTTTCTGAGGATAACCAGTCGGATAGCGGCATAGTCCACACTCAGCAATGCAATACTTCTTGTAGCCGAGTTGATGTCCATTTTGGCTGTATAGAGCATACCTGCGATAGGCGGAGCAATCTTTACAATATGTAATCCTGCTGACTCGAAATTGGAACGGATATCCATCAGCAAAGCCGTATTCATGGCAAAGAGAGATGCCGAAACATCTTCCGTCTTGCTTGCCTTGCCGTACTGCTGACCATACTCGAAATTGAGCACTGTATGCTTGCTTACTTCATTATGAAGAACGTTTTCCGCCTCGACACGTGCAAATGTCGGCAGGAGCTTTTCCTTGGCAACAGGGTGCTTATATTCCTTTGTGATAAGGATATCTTCATCCTCGATGCACATGAATATGTCGCCCAGTTCCATCTGAACGCTTTCCGCACAGCGTTTTACAAAAGCCGCCAATTCTTCGGATTTTTCGTAGGGACGCTCTTTGAGGGAGTCATTCAGCTCAAACACCTGCGGAACATTGAATACCGTTCCCGAACCGGAGCCGCCCTTTCTGGATTTAATCTGCAAACCACCGTCAGATTTTTCATATTCGGACGGAGTCAGTATCAAAAGACCACGTGTAATTTGCAGAACAGTAGCTACTGATTTCATAAACACACCACACTCTTAAAAATTTTTTTTAACAACAAATTACCGGAATTCACCGATAATTATAATTTCTCTTTATTATCTTATCACAAAAATATTCAGACTTCAATGTTTATTTTGTAAAAACACATAATTTGTACATATAGCAGTAAAATAAACCGAATATTTCGTCAATTTTTTCTCAAAATTGTCTTTTTCGTCAAAAACAGGTGTGAATCATTATACAAACTGTCGAATTTGCTATGCTCCCGTTTCATGAAATGACAGCCATTCCCTATCCGATAATACAAATATCTGCATAATTTTTGTCTATAATTTACAATAATTTAAAATAAATTTCGCCTGCATATTGAAAAAAACTGCAGATTATGGTAAATTATAAACATCCAAAAAGTGAAGAAGGGATTTTTTTATGAAAAAAATATTATATCTGTTCATGATATCCGCAATGGCACTTTCACTCGGCAGCTGTTCCGAAAATAATGCCGTATCCGACAATGACCTTTCGGATTCCAAAAATGATTCTCAGGTCTATGTCGTGCAGAAAAACGAGAATAAAACCGTTTCATCGCCCGGTGACAGTATCAGCTTTGAAAAGGCTTGTGAACTTCTCGACAAGTGCAGCATGAAGGAACTGGAACTTCCCCAGAGTGCTGCGGATTTCCAAAAATACTATTTCGGCACTGTCGATTACTTCGACAGGTCATACTATTCTGTATATTTCTATACCGAAAAAGATGACAAGAAAGTTTTTGTCGGAAACAATGTGCTCATATCCTGTGACGGCAAACTTGCCCTTGTCAAAAAAATCTTCGGACAGTATGAAAAACTCACCGAAAACGGATATGAAAAAGACAAAGACTATCACACCCTCTATCCCGATGCCAAAATATCGCCTGTCGAGGCACTTCAATGCCTTGCCGACAAGAATTTGCAGACAGATTACCCCCTTTCCAAACTGGTATTCTATTTCGGTACGGAACTCAGGGAAATTCAGGGTATCCCCTGCTATGAAGTCCTGCCGGAAGTGGAATTTTCCGACTCCACCACTATACTGCAAAAAATATATATCACTGCCGACGGTTCCAATAAACTTCTCAAAAACGATCCCGATGAAAAAAACGAGTATATTGAACTGGAATAAATTTTATGATATAATGGAGGGTATCGGAGATGTCAATCGAGAAAAGAAAAGCCAAAAGTCTTATCATGAAAATTATCCTGATGGGAGTCCGGAAGAAGTTTTCCCGGACGTTTGTGGGACATGATATGGATGTCGAAGCCCTTAAAAAAGCAAGGGCAGTTATGGATGAAAATGAACTTAAAAGAAAGAAAAATCCTCATGTGATATGTTCCGTCAGAGATATTGACGGCGTGAAAACAGAGGTCACTGAACCAAAAGAAAAAAAGACAGATAATATTATCCTTTTTCTGCATGGCGGAGCGTTTGTGTTAAATATGTTCCCGTATGAGAGAACCTATCTCGAAACGCTTTCCGATAAACTCGGCTGTACCGTCTATGCCGTGGACTATTCTTTGGCACCCGAAAGCAAATATCCCATTGCCCTTGACGAGTGCGAAAAAGTCTATGTGAAACTTGCAAAAGAAAATCCCGACAGTAAAATATGCGTCATGGGACTGAGTGCAGGGGGCAATCTTGCCACTGCCCTCACGCTGAGAATCAAGGCTGAAAAAATCAAAATGCCGTCAGCCGTCATTCTCCATTCCCCCGTCATTGACCTGAGCGGTCATCTTGACAGAGGTATCAATGCGGATATCAATAATGACATGATTGTCAAATACACGGGAAGAAAGCAGTCTTTCGCTGTATATGTCGGAAATGCCGATGCCACTCGATATGACGTATCCCCCTATTACGGAGATTTCAGCGGTTTTCCGCCTGCTTTCATCACCTGCGAAAGCCATGAAACACTTTTTGCAGACTCTGCCGCCCTTGACAAATTACTGGAAAAGGCAGGCGTTCCTGTCAAGACCGTACAGCTTGACGGCTCTTTTCATGCCTATGCCGCTTTAGGTGAACGTACACCCGAAACCAAAAAAATTCTTAATGAATGTATCCGTTTCATCAAAGAAAATTATTAAAAAAGGAGTGTTTTTTCCATGATAGTAAAACCCAAAATAAGAGGCTTCATCTGCACGACGGCACATCCCGAAGGCTGCAAAGCCCTTGTGAAATCCGAAATTGACTATGTGAAATCACAGAACCATGCAGAAGGCTTCCAAAAAGTCCTTGTCATCGGTGCGTCAATGGGTTACGGACTGGCTTCGAGAATCACTGCCGCCTATTCATTCGGAGCGGCAACATTAGGTGTTATCTTTGACAAGCCTGCAAGCGGTTCGAGAACGGCAAGTGCCGGCTGGTATAATACAGCGGCTTTTGAGGAATTTGCCAACGCTGACGGACTCTATGCCAAGAGCGTCAACGGAGATGCCTATTCACAGGAAATCAAGGAAAAAGTCATTGATATCATCAAAAATGACCTTGGCAAAGTGGATTTAGTGGTATACAGCCTTGCCGCACCGAGAAGAACAATGGCTGACGGCACGATTTACAGTTCGGTATTGAAAACTGTCGGAGATTCCTATACCAATAAGACCATCGACCTGAAAAATAATACTGTCGGTGATATCACAGTCGAGCCTGCCACGGAAGAGGAAATACAGGCAACCGTCAAAGTCATGGGCGGCGAGGACTGGGCGGAATGGATCAAAGCCCTCAAAGCTGCCGACGCTATCGAGGACAATGCCGTAACAGTTGCCTATTCCTATATCGGTCCCGAAATCACGCACCCGATGTATGCAGACGGCTCTATCGGAAAGGCAAAAGACCATCTTTTTGAAACGGCAAAAGCCATTACCAATGCCGATGACGGCATAAAGGCATATATTTCCGTGAATAAAGCCCTTGTCACGCAGTCCAGTGCCGCTATTCCGATTGTACCGCTCTATATTTCCATATTGTATAAAGTCATGAAAGAGCAGGGCGTTCATGAAGGCTGTATCGAGCAGATGTGCCGCCTTTTCAATACCAAGCTGACGAGAAATTCCGCTGAAACAGATGAACCCTGCCGTATCAGAATGGACGACTGGGAAATGGCTGAAAACGTACAGAATGCGGTCAATACTCTCTGGAGTGAAATTTCCACGGACAATCTCTCCACCCATGCAGACCTTGACGGCTATAATGACGATTTCTACAAACTTTTTGGTTTCAATGCTGCAGGCGTTGACTACGACAAAGACGTTGACATCAATTAACAATCAGAAATTAAACCAACTATTTTTCAAAAGCTGCTTTTTTAACGAAAGCAGCTTTTTTCAATTCCTATTTTTAATCAGAAAAAAGCCCCCGAAACTCTTTCAGAAGTTCCGGGGACCGAAAATTCAATTAAACGCTACTCACTAAGGATTCACATTACGAACCGCTACCGCTGCCTTTGCTAGCCTTGTAAACTGTCTTCAACTGTACATTATCAAAGCCTTTGAGCTGAGCAGGAGCATCCTTATCATTATGCAGACCACTTGTGCTTGCATCAAACTTTTT
>CADCJK010000055.1 GCA_902801715.1 uncultured Ruminococcus sp.
GGCTTTTGTTTCCAATCTCAATACACCATCACAACCGATAAGTTCTTCAAGGTCTTCACAACCTTCGAATGCAGAATCCCCTATCCATTTTACACTATTGGGGATTATTACGGAGCTAAATGGATAATTCTTGAAGGCCCTCATTGCTATCTTTGTAACACCTTCAGGAATTATAAGGGTATCGCCAAGTTCACATTCATCTGGTTTTTCCACTATACCAGTACACCAGATGTTTCCAAGTTTATCTTGTTGAATTTTAAAATTGTATGTCATGAATTACAACCCGCACGCCCCATAGGGGACGAAACATCTGCTTTTATGGGCTGATTTTTATAATCCATAAGTCACAACTCACACGCCCCATAGGGGACTTTTCAATGTGCAATGTGCAATTAGCAATGGTACTTTGCAGGAAGTTTGAGAAAAAGTCGTATGATTTTATATCATACGTTTTTTTATTTTTGCATAAAAAAAAGAGCAGAGTTTACTCTGCCCTATATTATTCACTTTTTACGATGTTCCGCTGTTTTTTTATGCAAAAAGCGGAGAGCGGATATATAACTCCACTCTCAACACTCCACTCTCACTTTATGCCGTCGGGGTTTTTGGTCTGGAAGTTCCATGTGTCGATACATATTTTATCAATGTCATACTGAGCTTTCCAGCCGAGTTCGGTATTGGCTTTGGCAGCGTCCGCATAGTAAGCAGGGAGGTCGCCTGCACGCCTGTCGCCTATGACGTAATTGAGTTTCTGACCTGTGGTTCTCTCGAAGGCATTCACGATATCAAGGACACTGTAACCGACACCGTTGCCGATATTATAGGCATTGATACCCGTTGTATCAAGGATTTTCGCCACTGCACAAAGATGGGCTTTTGCAAGGTCTACAACGTGTATATAATCTCTGATACAAGTGCCGTCTTTTGTATCGTAATCACCGCCGAACACCGTCAACTGAGGCAGTTTGCCGATAGCGACTCTTGAAATATACGGCATGAGATTATTGGGAATACCGTTGGGGTCTTCACCAATCAGACCGCTTTCATGTGCCCCGATGGGATTGAAGTATCTCAAAAGCGATATACTCCAGTTATTATCGGCTTTATAGACATCTCCCAAAATTTCTTCAATAAAATATTTTGTTCTGCCGTAAGGATTGCTGACATCGCCTGTCGGCATGGTTTCTTTATAGGGAATGGGATTATTTCCGTAAACCGTTGCAGACGAGCTGAACACGATTTTTTTGCAGTTGAATTTCTCCATGACTTCAAACAAAACGACACTGCCCGAAATATTGTTTTCATAGTACATCAGGGGAAGTCTGGAAGATTCGCCTACGGCTTTCAAGCCTGCAAAGTGGATAACGGCATCGGGCTTTGTTTCGGCAAAGATAGTTTCAAGTCCCTGTTTGTCACGAATGTCACATTCATATCTTTTGAGTGATTTGCCCGTGATTTTTTCGACACGGTTGAGCACTTCGGGTACACTGTTGTAATAGTTGTCAACGACGACGACTTCATAGCCTGCATTGAGCAGTTCCACGCAGGTGTGACTGCCGATATAGCCTGCACCGCCTGTTACGAGAATTGTCATAATTAAAAAACCCCTTTACTTGTTCATGATAGTTTTATTATAAATAGGCTTGTGTGATATGTCAATGAAATTTATGCAGAAACAGCGGAAAATTTTTAAAAAATCTCTTGCATATTCGGGAATAACGTGATAAAATGTACATGGTAGTTTATTGTATCCGTTGACAAAAGAGTGGGGCAACCCGCTCTTTTATCGTTAATCAGGCAAAATTTTTTCGGAAACGGGGATTGTTATGGGACAAAAAAAGAAGCTGAATACAGTGGAAGCTGTAACGGAACTTGTCAAGCCCATTATTGAAGACATGGGACTGACGTTATGGGACGTGAGATTTTTAAAAGAAGGTTCTGTATGGTATCTGAGGATATTCATAGACAAGGACAGTGGTGTCACGATAGAGGATTGTGAAAACGTGACAAGAGCCGTTGACAAGCCCCTTGATGACCTCGATCCGATAGAACAGAATTACTGTCTGGAAGTGTCATCACCCGGCATAGAAAGAGAGCTTGTGAAATATGAGCATTTCGAGAGCTTTCTGGGAGCACCCGTGATGATAAAACTGCATAAGCCGAATGAAAAAAATATCCGTGAATTCAAGGGAACGCTTATTGCACATGACAAAGATACCGTTACTGTAAGTGCCGAAAACGGTGAACAGTATGTAATAAATAAAAAAGATACGGTATATATTAAACTGGACGATTTCAGTTTGTAACGGAGGAGTTTGGAAAATGAGAAGCAAAAATGAAAAACCGATAGAAACAAACAAGAATCCCGAATTGTATGAGGTTCTGAAAATCATTGAAAAAGAAAAAGGCATTTCAGCCGAATACATGATTACTCAAATCAAAAGGGCAATCAGACTCGCCTGCAAGAAAACATACAACAGCATGGACGAAGATATACTGATTAACATGGAAGAAGATACGGGACTGTTTGAAGTATTTCTGAATAAGGAAGTCGTTGAGGAAGTAGAGGATTCCAGAAAACAGATACATCTCGATGAGGCAAGAAAAATCAATTCAGCTGTGAGAGTCGGAGATAAAATCGGTATCAGGCTCGATACAAAGGAATTCGGCAGAATTGCCGCTCAGAAAGCTAAAAATATTATCCGTCAGGGAATCCGTGACAGTGAAAAAGGGCAGGCTCTTGCAGAATATCAGAGTAAACTGCAGGATATCGTGACAGTGACCGTCGAGCATATCGACAGAAACGAGGAGGGCGAAGCGGGAGATATCACGGTACGTCTTGGAAAATCCGCTGCCATACTGCCTAAAAAGGAACAAGTGCCGAATGAAGTGATAAAAGAGAATGACAGGATAAAAGTATATGTAGTTGACATCAAGAGTGACGGCAAGGAACCCCATGCCATTATTTCCAGAACACATCCCGGATTTGTCAAGAAACTCTTTGAAACGGAAGTGCCCGAAATATTTGACGGAACCATTGAAATCAAATATGTTTCGAGAGAGGCAGGCTCCAGAACAAAAATTGCCGTTTACAGCAAAGATGAAAATGTAGATGCCGTAGGTGCCTGCATAGGTCCGAAAGGTCAGAGAGTTACCACTATCGTTGAAACGCTCAACGGCGAAAAAATAGATATCGTTGAATACAGCGATGATCCGAAAAAATTCATTTCAGCGGCTTTGTCACCTGCCGAAGTCATCAAAGTTGACGTTGATGAAGAACAGAAAATCAGTACGGCAGTTGTGCCCGATGACCAGCTTTCACTTGCCATAGGCAAGAACGGTCAGAATGTCCGCCTTGCCGCAAAGCTCACGGGCTGGAAAATAGATATCAATCCGCAGAGCGGCTTCTATGGAGAGGACAAGCCCGCAAAAGAAGAAAAATCCGAAGAATGAGAGGTATTTTATGCATCAGAAAAAAATACCGATGAGAAAATGTACAGGCTGTAATGAAATGAAGGAGAAAAAGCAGCTTGTGAGAGTCGTGAAAGCCCCCGATAAGACTGATGAAAACGGTGAAATTATTGAAAAAGGCGATATATCCGTTGACTTCACCGGCAAGAAATCAGGCAGAGGTGCTTATGTATGCCGAAATGTCGAATGTCTGAAAGCCGCAAGAAAGGCAAGACGTTTGGAAAGGGCATTTTCCTGTAAAATACCCGATGAAGTATATGAACAGCTTGAAAGAGAGTTGGGGCAGAATGGATAAAATACTGAATTTTCTCGGTATTGCAAGACGTGCAGGAAAATTGTCACTCGGATTTGATGCTGTGGAGGAATCCGTGAACAAGAGAAAATCAAGGCTGATTATCCTTGCCTGTGACGTTTCAGAGAGAACGAGAAAATCTGTTGAAAAAATTTCCGAAAACGGAAATGTAAAAACCGTGTTTTCAGATATGACTATGGAGAGCATAGGAAATGCCATAGGAAAATCTGTTGGGATAATATCCGTGAATGACGAGGGATTTGCAAAAAGACTTGTGGAACTTTTTGCATGACATGAAGAATGGAGGAATGTGTGTATGATAAAATACAAGCTTGGTGACCTGGCGAAAGACCTCAATATGCCGGCAAACGATATTGCCGCTCTGATAAAAGACCGATTCAATGCCGTGAAAAAGCCCGGAACTGTACTTACAGATGAAGAACTCAATTACGTTTTTGAAAAGGTGACGGCAGAGAAAGGCGTCAAGAGCTTTGAAAGCTATTTTGCATCGAAGTCCGCACCGAAACAGGAAAAAAAGGATAAGCCTGAGAAAACGGAAAAGTTTGAGAAAAAGGATAAGCCTGAAAAAACAGACAGACCTGAAAAGAAAGACAAGTTTGAAAAGAAAGATAAATTTGATAAAAAAGATAAGCCTGAAAGACAGGATAAAAAAGACAAGTTTGCAAAGCAGGATAAAAAGCCCGAACAGAAAAAAGAGAAAAAGCTCAATGAAAACAAGCCTAAAAATGCAGACAAAAAGCCCGGTAATCAGAATATGCAAAAGCCCGTCCAGAAGCAGAAAACATCTGAAAATACGGAACAGACAGGCTCTTTTGAAAGAGTACAGCGTATTGTGGATACCCGTCAGTCGAATGTTGACATTGAGAGATACAATGAAAAATATGACCGTCTTGCAAGCGAAAAAATGCATAATGTCAACAATGTTCAGAACAAGCAGAAAATCAATCAGCGTTCGCAGCAGAAGGGCAAGC
Source organism: uncultured Ruminococcus sp. (assembly GCA_902801715.1). Lineage (GTDB taxonomy): Bacteria > Bacillota > Clostridia > Oscillospirales > Acutalibacteraceae > UBA1213. Next base: position 4,756 of record CADCJK010000055.1, read on the forward strand.
CCAAGAATTCCAGAAAGGAAACCGAACAGGAAAGACTCAGACGTATCGAAAAGGACAGAAAAACAAAGCCTATCACTGTTTTGATTCCCGATGAAATCACGGTAGGTGAACTGGCTCTCAGGCTCAAGGCAAGAGCAGGTGAAGTTATCGGAAAACTCATGGGATTCGGTGTCATGGCAAATGTCAATGAAGTGATTGATTTCGATACGGCATCACTTGTTGCCATGGAATTCCATGCAAGAGTGGAAAAAGAAAATATCGAAACCATTGAAGAAAGAATCATTGATGACAGTGACGATGATGATACAAATCTCATTACAAGGTCACCTGTCGTTGTCGTCATGGGACACGTTGACCACGGTAAGACTTCACTGCTTGACGCTATCCGTCATGCACACGTTACTTCCACGGAGGCGGGCGGCATTACGCAGCATATCGGTGCATATCGTGTCAATATCAATGACAGGGATATCACATTCCTTGATACCCCCGGACATGAGGCATTTACGACCATGCGTGCAAGGGGTGCACAAGTTACCGATATTGCCATTCTCGTTGTTGCCGCAGATGACGGTATCATGCCCCAGACCATTGAAGCCATCAACCATGCAAAAGCCGCAGGCGTTTCCATTATTGTTGCGGCAAATAAAATTGACAAGCCCGGTGCAGATGTCATGAGAGTTATGACTCAGCTCATGGAACATGAAATAGTTCCCGAAGATTTCGGCGGTGATACGCCTGTTATCCCTGTTTCTGCACATACAAAGCAGGGTATTGATGAACTGCTTGAAATGGTATTGCTTGTTGCTGATATGAAAGAGTTGAAAGCTAATCCCGACAGAGCGGCAAAGGGTACTGTTATCGAGGCAAGGCTTGACAAGGGCAGAGGACCTGTTGCAACGGTATTGGTACAGAATGGTACTCTCCATGTCGGTGATATCATCGTTGCAGGTACGACAGTCGGACGTGTCAGGGCTATGACAGATGATAACGGAAATAAAGTGCAGAGTGCAGGACCGTCAGTGCCTGTTGAAATTACAGGTCTTGATGACGTTCCCACGGGCGGTGATGTATTCAATGCGGTATCCGATGAACGTCTTGCAAGGGAACTCGTTGACCAGAGAAAGACTGCCCAGAAAGAAGAAAAATTCAATGCCCGCACAAAAGTAACGCTTGATAATCTCTTTGACCAGATGAAACTGGACGACATGAAAGAACTGAAAATTATCGTCAAGGCAGATGTGCAGGGTTCTGTTGAAGCTGTAAGACAGTCGCTTGAAAAGCTGACAAATGAGGAAATCAGAGTCAATGTTATTCATAGTGGTGTCGGTGCGATAAGAGAATCCGATGTCATGCTTGCATCAGCGTCAAATGCCATTATTGTCGGCTTCAATGTACGTCCCGACAGCGTTGCAGAGGAAAATGCCAAGAATGACGGTGTTGATATCCGTCTTTACAGAATTATCTATGACTGCATAGAGGAAATTCAGGCAGCCATGAAGGGTATGCTTGCACCGAAATTCAAGGAAACCATGCTTGGTAAAGTCGAAGTCCGCCAGACATATAAAATTACCAATGTCGGTCTTGTATCGGGTTCGTATGTACTTTCGGGAAAAGTGGTTCGTGGTGCAAGTGTCAGAGTTGTGCGTGACGGTATCGTTATTGCCGATGATACGATTGCATCTCTCCAGAGATTCAAGGATTCCGTAAAAGAAGTTGCACAAGGCTTTGAATGCGGTATCACACTTGACCGTTTTGCCGATATCAAAGAGGGCGACATCTTTGAAGTTTACCAGATGGAACAAATCAAAGAATAAATTCAGTGTGGAGAGTGCAGAGTGAAGAGTGGAGTTCATCATTGCCCCACTCTCCACTCTCAACACTCCACTCTATATAGAAAGGTGTGGAAAAAATGCCGGATATGGAAGCTTACAGTGATTTTTTAACAAGAACAGGCGAATTTGAAAAGCCTGAACTTGCCATGGGTGACGGGGATTTTCACCCCCATGCAGAACTTGGTGCAAAATGCCGTCCTGACGGAACTTTCGGGGAATTCTTCGGAGATACCGTTGTATTTGAACTTAAACACAAGGCAAAGGAAAAATTTGCTGAAATCATAGAGGAACTCTATGCAAAAGTGCCCGAATGTTTCAGTGAAAAGATAAATGCAGGTACACTGCACATGACTTTGCATGATTTGAGTGCATCGGAAAATCTCGGTGAAGTGGCAGCAGATGTTTTCAATAATGAGATAAAGCTCATTGAAGTGCTGAAAGAAAATCCCATTGAGATAAAAACTGTCAAAATGAAAACGAATTTTATCATCAATATGGTGTCGAAAAGTCTTGTGATGGCACTCGTGCCCGAAGATGAAGAAGAATGGAACAAACTCCAGACACTTTACAGCCTGATCAATCAAGTAAAAGTTTGTCCGTATCCGTTTCTGACACCGCACGTTACACTTGCCTATTTCAATACAAACGGCTTTGGAGAAAAGTCCGTCAGAAAGCTGAAAAAAATCGTTGAGAAAATGAATGAAAAGAGTTTTGAAGTGACTCTGCATACGAATAAACTGTATTATCAGCATTTTCGCAGCATGAATGATTATACAAATATTTTTCCGCTTGCATGAATGAAAAACGGGGAGTGAAAAAATCCCATTCCCCGCTGAAAAAACTCTTGACAAACAGATATATTTTATGGTATAGTATAAATACCTCAAAAGGGGCAATTTTTTTTGTGTGCCTTTTTATTGAGGGAGGTTTATAGATTCCGAAATACCGGGAGGTGCCGTTAATGAGAGTAAAAATAACATTGGCTTGCACAGAGTGTAAGCAGCGTAACTACAACACTATGAAAAACAAGAAGAACGATCCGGACAGACTTGAAATGAACAAGTACTGCAGATTCTGCAAAAAGCATACTCTGCACAAGGAAACAAAGTAAGCGGAGGTATCGGGCATGGCTAAGAAAAAAGCTGATGAGAAAAAGCCGAATATCTTTGCAAGAGTTTGGAATGGTATCGTAGGTTTCTTCCGTGACATTGTCAGGGAAATCAAAAAAATAGTGTGGCCTACCCCGAAAACAACGTTCAGGAATACAGGAATTGTATTGCTTGTCATGTTGGTGTCGGGACTGGTGATTTTTGGCGTAGATTCAGGTCTGCACGCTTTGTTCGGACTTGTCATGGATCTTGCCGGAAATTAAAAAAACAAAGAATGTCGGAGGGAAATAACTATGCCGCAGGAAGAACCAAAATGGTATGTTGTCCATACATATTCGGGATATGAAAAAAAAGTTGCCTCGAATCTTGCCACTACCGTTGAGAACAGGGGCTTTAAGGAGCTTATCACGGATATCCGTGTGCCGACGGAAATGGTCACGGAAGTAGCGGACGATAAGGAAAAAACAGTTGAGCGTAAAATTTTCCCCGGATATGTATTTGTGAAAATGGTGATGAATGACGATACATGGTATATCGTGAGAAATATCAGAGGATGTACCGGTTTCGTCGGTCCGAGTTCCAAGCCGATACCGCTTTCCGATGCGGAAGTCACGGCTATGGGCATTGAAGATGAATCCGAGAAAACACCACGCATTGAAGTTGCCTACAAAGTGGGCGACAGGGTGCGTATCAAGGATGATTCCTTTGACGATTCAGAGGGGATTGTCGATTCGATAGACCTTCAGAATAATATCGTAAGGGTTATCGTTCAGATGTTCGGACAGGATACTCCCGTTGACCTCGAACTGAATAAAGTTGAGGTTCTGGAGTAAAAAAAACAGCTTATAACGGATAATATCCGTTGTGATTGAGGGAATTTTCCCTCGTGGGAGGAGAGAAAATTTTTATATTTCTCCGCATTTTACCACAAATTTTGGAGGTGCAGTAAAAAATGGCTCAGAAGGTAACAGGCTTTATCAAGCTTCAGATACCTGCCGGCAAGGCAACACCGGCACCGCCTGTAGGACCGGCTCTCGGTCAGCACGGTGTCAATATCATGGCATTTACAAAGGAATTCAATGAGCGTACAAAGAAAGAT
>CADCJK010000056.1 GCA_902801715.1 uncultured Ruminococcus sp.
GAAAAAATGCTTGACGGCTCAATAAAGAGCGGTGACATTGTAACGTGCCGTTATGAAAACGGTGATTATCAATTTGACATTTCGGAGGGAATACAGTGAAAATAAGAGTCGGACACGGCTATGACGTGCATAAATTTGCAGACGACAGAAAATTAATTTTGGGCGGTGTTGAAATTCCCTATGAAAAGGGACTTTTGGGACATTCCGATGCAGATGTGCTTGTCCATGCCATCATGGATTCACTTTTGGGGGCAGCAGCTTTGGGCGATATCGGAACGCATTTTCCCGATACCGACATGAAATACAAAGGTGCAGACAGCATTGAACTTCTCAAAGAAGTCATGAAAATTCTTTCCGGAAAGGGTTATACCGTTTCAAATATTGATGCAACCGTCATAGCACAAAAGCCTAAATTGAAGCCCTACATTGAGGACATGAGAAAATGTATTGCCAATGCCATGAATACCGATATTGAAAATATCAGCATTAAAGCCACTACAGAAGAAAAACTCGGCTTTACAGGCAGACTCGAAGGCATTTCCGCTCATTGTGTCGCACTCATAGAAAAATAAAACGATACCGCAGGAAATAAAAAGTTCCTGCGGTATTTTTCATGGCAAAGTTACCGTGAATTTCACCCATTTGCCATATTCGCTTTGTACGGAAATTTTTCCGCCGTGTGCCTCAACGCTTGATTTTGCGATGGACAAGCCCAAGCCATAACCGCCTGTTTTGCTGTTGCGTGACTCGTCCTGTCGGAAAAATCTTTCAAATATCTTTGAAATATTTTCAGGCTTGATACCCTCGCCCGTGTTATAGACTTCAATGATTTTTTTATTCGACTGGTTATAGAGTTTCACGGATATTTCACCGTGTTCGGCAGAATATTTTATTGCATTGTCTATTAAAATCGTCAGGATATGCTTTAATGCACTTTCATCGCCTTTGCATTTGATGTCGGGCTGTACGTCTACATCAAATTTCTTTCCCATTTCAAAGACAGTGCTTTCAAACGGCAGTGCCGTCATTAAAACCAAGTCGCTTAAATTGATTTCCGACATGATAAGTTTATGACCGCTTTTGTCGTCAAGCCTTGCCAGCATGAGCAATTCATTGACAAGTTCACTCATTCGCTGAGATTCCGAGCGGATATAGCCAAGCCATTTATTTTCGCCTATTTCACTTTCCAGTACATCTGTATTCGCACTTATCACGGCAAGCGGTGTCTTTAACTCATGGCTTGCATCGGAAATGAATCTCTTTTGCCGTTCAAAATTTTCTTTAACGGGCTTTACAAGCCAGAATGACAAAGCAAATGATATCAGCGTGAATAATATAATTGCCGTTATCCCAAGGAAAAGAGTCGTGAAAAACAGGTTTTGATTGACTTGCTGATACTGACTGATATCAAGAAATACTATAATTTTCCCGTAATGTTTCAGTTCTATGAGATAGGCATAACTGCCGATTTCGCCTTTGGGTTGATTTGAGTTGATGGCGGTATTGGCATATTCGATATAATCGTCCTGAGAAATACCGTTATCTTCCCCGATTCTGCCCGAATATATCCCGATTAGCCTGTAGGCACCGTCTACAAGCACGGAAAAGGTATCAATATATCCCTCGTTGTTGCCGTGATAGATATTCGTATCACTGTATTCACGGGGGATTTTTCCGTCATTATATGCTATTTTCAGCAGTCTTTCATTGATTCGTGTCTGCGTGTCGATTTGTGCCATGATATTGATAGTCGCCATCATGCCGACTATCACAACCGCAAGTATAGATGATAATATCACAGTGATTTTGATTTTCAGATTTTTAATCATATCATGCCACCGTCCAGACAATAGCCTATGCCACGCCTTGTCTTGATTTGCACGACAGAATGCAGTAACTGCAATTTTTTTCTTAAAAATGATATATACACTTCTACGTTATTATATTCACTGTCATCGTCATTTCCCCATACTTTTTTGACAAAATCCTCTTTTGTGACAATCTGCCCCGCCTTTGACACAAGCAATTCCATCATCTGAAATTCCTTCCTGCCAAGCACAATGGAATTGACACCACAGATAATGGCACCTTTTTTCAAATCCAGTGTAATATCTTTATATTTCGGGTTGATGTCGGGAGTGACGCCTTTTCGCCTTGTCATAGCCCTTACTCTTGCAAGCAGTTCTCCCATAGCAAACGGCTTTGTCAGATAGTCATCCGCACCGCAGTCAAGACCTTTGATTTTATCATCTGTTCCTGATTTTGCCGTCAGCAGCAGGACAGGCGTTTCCACTTCCCGCACTCTCAGATATGTCAGCACATCAAGACCGTTCATTTTCGGCAGCATGATATCCAGCAATATACAGTCATATCCACCCGTCAGGGCATAGTCAAGACCTGTCCTTCCGTCATTCGCTATATCAACGATATATTTTTCTTTTGTAAGGATAGCCCCGATTGCATCTGCCAGACCTATTTCATCTTCCACTACAAGTATCCTCATGTTATCCCCCTCATTCTGCAAGCCATTTTTTCCTGAAAAGCTGCGACGGTCTATGACCTGCATCACCGGAATACTGTTCTGTTTTTTCCGCAAGGATACCGTATTTTCTTCTGAACGGTGCTTTAATCAGTTCCCTGTCGAGAATAATTTCATATATCTGCTGAAGTTCCGTCAAAGTGAAGTATTCCGGCAGCAGATTCAGGGCAATATCCGTGTAAGTGACTTTTCCCCTCAATCGCAGTACCGCAAATGCAATAATCTTTGCATGGTCAAAGGCAAGACCGTCACTTTTTATAATTTCATATCTGCTGTCAAGACCGCTGTTGGTTCTCGTTTTTGTCAGACGTATCTTGGCACTTAAAATTTCACCGTTCTTTTCAAGTTCAAGGGCATAATCCGTTACACTGACAAAACCGTTTTCATTTTCCTGTACATCGGAATGTTCTTTTTTAAGGCTCACGTCAAACCATTCTGCACTTTTGGCATCATCGCCTGCCGATACACTGATTGTTTCACTGTCCACGAGTGCCATATAGGAACAGCTCATTACCCACATTCTCGGGTCACGCTTCGGTTCACTGAATGTATAAAGCTGCTCCAGATAGATATTTTTCACTCCTGTTTCTTCCAAAAGTTCTCTTTTGGCAGCCTGTTCCGTTGTTTCATGGGGTTCCACAAAGCCCCCCGGCAGTGCCCATGTATTGATATACGGGTGTCCGCCTCTTTTTATCAGCAATATCTGCAGTTTCTTCTGTGGAAGTTTTCTGTAATTGTTTTCTGCACAATCCCTTGCCGTGAATATCACCATATCCGTTGCCACGGACGGTCTTTCATAATCTCCCGGTCGGTACTGTTCCAGAAATTCCTGTTCCGTCAGTCCGTTTTTATCTCTCATTTCCATTTCATCACCTGTTAGTAATTATTTGATAATATCAATTATAATACAACTAAAACACTTTTGTCAATACTTTTATATTGTATTTTTCTTTAAAGTATGGTAAAATATCCTTTGAAACGGAGATGATAACATGAAAACCAACTTTCACACACATTGTCAAAGGTGCCGTCACGCTTTCGGTACCGAAGAAGATTACGTCAGAAACGCTGTTGCCAAAAATCTTGACCAGCTCGGCTTTTCCGACCATGCACCGTTCCCCCGATACGATTTCGGCAACCGTATGCCTTTGAGTGAACTGCCCGACTATCTCAAAACCATTGATGAACTGAAACAAAAATATGACATTCCGATTTTCAAGGGACTGGAAGCGGAATTTCACCCGATGTATCAATTCTATTACAAAGAACTGTTCGAGGACTACAAAATTGAATATCTGGCTCTCGGTGAACACTTTTATACCAAGCCAAACGGTGAAATTAAAAATATCTACTTTGCCGAAAGTACCAAAGATTACATAGATTATGCCAATGCCATATGTCAGGGCATTGAATCGGGCTTTTTCGCATTCGTTGCACACCCCGACCTCATGTTCCTGAATCCGTTCCCGTGGGACAAAAACTGTCAGAAAGCCTCTGAACTCATCATTAAATCCGCCAAAAAACATGATACCATTCTGGAATTCAATGCCAACGGCTACAGAAGAAAACAGTTCCCGTTCCCCGACGGTGAAAGATATCCCTATCCCCACATGAATTTCTGGAATATGGTCAAAAATACCAATATCCGTGTCATTGTCGGTTCGGACTGTCATGAACCCCATCAGGTCTTTGACGAAAAAGTGGAACTTGCCTATCAGACTGTCCGTTCACTCGGTCTTAACGTCGTTGACACCATCTTTTAAAGGAGAATTTTTATATGAAAAAATCCGTATCCGTTTTATCGGTCTTAATGGCGTTATGCCTTTCCGCCTGCACGGTCTTTCCCGTACCGCAGAAAAGCGAACCCGAAATTTCTTCGCCATCATCTGAAACGGTGATTTCCAAGCCGTCGGAACAGCCCTCTCATGAAGAGGAAAACACCTTTCCTGTCAGCTGGCAGGACAACGGCATTTTTTCCGATTACTATCAGACTGCCTATCAAAAAATGCTCACCATGTCGCTTGATGAAAAAATCGGTCAGATGTTCTATGCAAGATGTCCCCAATATGATGCCGTCACCTTTGCCCAAACCTATCATTTAGGCGGTTATGTCCTTTTCGGAGTGGATTTTGCCGACAAGTCCAAACAGGAAGTCAAGGACAATATCAACTCCTATATTCATTCACAAGGCATTCCCATGACGATAGCCGTTGACGAGGAAGGCGGCACTGTCGTCAGAATCAGCAGCAAATCCGCTCTTTATGACAGTGAATTCCAATCTCCCAGAGATATCTATGACAACGGCGGCATGAATGCCATCAAAGAAAATGCTCTCGCTATGGCTGAAATGCTGAATGACTTTCAGATAGATGTCAACTTTGCCCCCGTGTGCGATATTTCCCTTGATGAAGATGATTTCATGTATTACCGTTCCATTGGTCATGATGTGAACACGGTATGCGAATTTGTCAGAGAATTCACGAAAATCGCCCAGAATAACGGCATTTCCGCCACGCTCAAACACTTCCCCGGCTACGGAAACAATGCTGACACGCATACCGGTATTGCCATTGATGAAAGAGATTATTCCACATTTGTCAATGAGGACTTCAAGCCCTTCCAAGCCGGCATGGAACAAAATGCTCATATTGTCATGGTCAGTCATAATATCGTCAACTGCATGGACAGTTCCAGACCTGCTTCCCTTTCCAAAAACGTGCATGACATTCTCAGAAATGAACTCGGTTTCACGGGAATCGTCGTTACAGACGATTTGGAAATGGACGCTATCACGGAATATACCAACGGTACTTCCCCTGCCGTTGCCGCCATTCTTGCCGGAAACGATATGCTGACAATAGGCGATACCATGGTAGAAGATGCCGTCAATTCCATCAAATCAGCCGTTGCCGACGGCACTCTTGATGAATCTCTCATTGACCATGCCGTTACAAGAATTCTCGCATGGAAATACTTTAAAAATTAGCATTACATAAAAAAGCCGCCTTATTTTCACGAAAATAAAGCGGCTTTTATAATTCATTGTTCGGCTTCATTGTTGAATATGAATTCGTGAAGGGCATTGATTTCTTCTTCAAGATTGTCTATCACCAGAACTGCCGCACCATCGATAGTTTCATCTGTATAATTGAATGACTGCGGCACTCTGTATTCCATTCGCTCATATCCCAGATATCGGAACATCGACAGTACAGTTGACAATACACTGCCGAAATTCATGTCTGTTGCTACCATCGGAGCGACTTCATACATAGTCTTTATCAGGTCGGCAGTACCCGTGGATTTGATTTTATCCATGATGGCATTGATGACTTCACGCTGTCTTTTAGTGCGGTCAAAGTCATCTCCCAAAAATAAATGGTCTTTATCCGATTCACCCCTGTTTCTTGCGTGCCAGAGAGCCTGCCTGCCGTTGAGATGCATATCATATCCCCCGAGTTCATTTTGTTCCGGCTTGACGGAATCCAGTTCATGTTCCGATTCCACCTGCTTGTTTCTATGGCTCTGCCAGTCTATGTATTCGATTTCATCGCTTGTCAGTGCGATATCAATACCGCCTATGCCGTTCACTATCGAAACAAAACTTTCAAAATCCACTATGATATAATTGTCAATTCTGATTTTGAAATTATATTCAATCGTTTCAACGGCAAGCTTTGCACCGCCTATCGCAAATGCCGCATTCAGCTTATCTTCATATTTCTGAAAAATCGGAAGATACAAATCCCTTAAAAATGATGTCTGCTTCAATACATGATGTTTCTTGTCAATGGATATCAACAGCATGGTATCGGCTCTGCCGTTTTCATCGTCGGGATGTTTATCCTGACCGAAAATCATGATATTATACACCTGACTGTCACTTTTGAGTTCACCTGCGGCACTCGTTACTGCCTCATGGTCGGGAACGTCCCTTACATACTCTATCCTTGAAATAATGATAAATGCACCGCCTGTCAATATCAGGATACAAAGCACTGTCAAAATAATCATCAGTTTCAAAAAAATGTGTTTATGCTTTTTGCTTTTTGCTGAAGCAGGCTTTTTTTTCTCCTGTTCGGGCGGCGGTGGATTGTTTTCAGGCGGTGGAGGCGGAGGCGGTGGTGGTGGAGGGGCTTTGGGTTTTCGTGGCGGCGGCGGATGCGGATTTTGTTTGTTGGCAGGATGTCCGTTGAAAAAGACCTCCTGAAAACGATATTCTCCTTTTTTCAAAATTAATTTCCTCCTTTTTCAGATTTCAAGCAGTTCTTCCGCTTTGACGGCAATACGCTTAACAGGCTTTTCAGAATAATAGGAAAGGATATATTCCCCGCAATCAAGTGTATGAATACACTTCATTTCAGGCATATTTTCATTGATTTCAGAAAAATCCAGTAACAATCCCCTGCCGTCAAATTTGGAATAACATTCCTTTCTTGTCCATATTTTAATAAAATCCCTGTCGGGCTGCGTACTTGATAAAAGGAATTGTTTTTCCTCTTCCGTACAGCTGCGTCTGATAATCCCCGAACGTATCTTTCGGATATCCATAATATCGGCAGCCGTGTTTTTATCCGACAGGATACATACAACCGCATTTTTGCAGTGACTCATATTGAAATATATATTTTCATACCCCTTGCAGTACGGCTTGCCACGCTCACGATATTCAAAAATCGGCTTTTCTTTTATCCCATATTCCTTTGCAAGAGCATATCTCAATAAAAGATATGCCACTGTACCGTTGATTCTGTCGCTTTCAAGGGCATACTGACCGATATATTCCCTTCTCTGCCAACTCAGCAGTTCCTGTGATTTCTCTAAAAAACTCCCGTCAAGCCTGTCTGTATGTTCTGCTATATATATCATTTTGTGCCGAATATCCTGTCGCCTGCGTCGCCAAGTCCCGGACAGATATAGGCATTTTCATTCAGGCATCTGTCAAGCACTCCCACATAAAGCTGCACATCGGGGTGTTTTTCCGTGAAGGCTTTCACGCCCTCGGGGGCTGCCACAATGCACATACATTTAATACGCTTTCCGCCCTGTGCTTTTATTTCACTCACGGCATCTATTAAAGAACCCCCTGTTGCAAGCATGGGATCTGTCACAATAATCAGACGCTGTTCAATGAATGACGGCAGTTTACAGTAATAGGTCTGCGGCTTGTGCGTCACTTCATCACGGCACATTCCGATATGACCGACCTTGGCATGAGGCAGTAATGCCAATACACCGTTGACCATTCCCAGACCTGCACGCAATATCGGTACAACAGCCGGTTTTTTCCCGTCAAGAACCGGCTGTTCCGGCGTCCACGCGACGTCGGACCGAACGAGGCTTTCCGTCGCGTTGGCAAAGACGTTCCCTTTAACGAGGAAATTCTTCGTTTGCGCCGTATTGCTGTAGAACATGAGGCAGCGTCCGTTCGGGTCGGGCCGCTGAACGTGTCCCCAGCCGTAGCCCGCGTTCAGACAGACGTTGTCGACGAACGACACGTTCTCCGTCTTCGACGTCTCGTCCCGATTCCAATACTCAAAGGAATACTCGCAGTTCCAAATGAGATTGTTCCGGTACACAATGTTCTTTTCGACGTTCGTTCCGGAGCCCTGATTGGTAATCGCGGCGTCGTAAACTTCCCAAAGGCGGCAGTTTTCGACT
>CADCJK010000057.1:0-8722 GCA_902801715.1 uncultured Ruminococcus sp.
ATGGGTAAGACGTACAGCGGAAGAAGTTTTATTGACTTTCTGACCGCCTGCACCGCTTGCACGATAAACGTCCATTTTGATATCTTCGGGACGAATTTCTATATTGATAGTATTGTCAATTTCGGGCATGACTTCGAGAGAGGCAAAAGAAGTATGTCGCCTGCCGGAAGCGTCAAAGGGTGACACTCTGACAAGACGGTGAACGCCTGATTCACTCTTTAAATAGCCATAGGCATTTTCACCCTCAATGAGAAGAACGGCACTTTTCAAGCCGGCTTCTTCACCGTCAAGGTAATCGACTTCTTTTACTTTGAAGTTATGACGTTCTGCCCATCTGTTGTACATTCTATAGAGCATTTCTGCCCAGTCCTGAGCTTCCGTACCGCCTGCACCTGCATGAAATGTCAGAATGGCATTTTTGGAGTCATATTCACCTGTGAGAAGTGTCTGCAAACGCTGTCCGTCAAGGTCATTTTTGACTTTATCAAATTCAGCCTGAGCTTCTTCAAGAAGTGAAATATCTTCTTCTTCATTGGCAAGTTCAATGAGTGCAAGAATTCAGCCTGAGCTTCTTCAAGAAGTGAAATATCTTCTTCTTCATTGGCAAGTTCAATGAGTGCAAGAGTATCGTCATAAGCGGCAACAAGATTGTCATAAGCCTCGACTTTATTTTTCAAAGCACCTGTTTTTTGCAGAATTTTCTGTGAATTTTCGGCATCGTCCCAGAAACCGGGCTGTGCAGCTCTTTGTTCAAGCTGTTCGATTTCCATTTTGAGCTTGTCAAGACCGAGGGCATTGGCAAGTTCTTTAATATCGGGTTCAAGCTGTTCAAGCTGCAATTTCAATTCCTCAAACTGTATCATATATATTCCCCTTTAATAATTTATCTCAACTAATATATTATAAATGAAAAGTTGTCGCTTGTAAAGATAAAAATAATTTTTTTTGCATAGTATTATTAAAACTTTTTCAAAACGGTGATGATATGCAGGTAATAGAGGAGATAAATGCAGTCGTAAACAGGATAGTATGGGGTAAATATACGTTGATAATGCTTTTGGGAGTGGGGATATTTTTCACGGTAAAGCTGAAATTTTTCCCGTTTGTGCATTTCGGGACATGGTGGAAGAATACGGCAATGTCATTTTGGAAAGCAAGGGGAAGTTCAACGAATGAAAAGATATCGCCATTCAGGGCGATGGCAACGGCTTTGGCGGGTTCGATAGGCACAGGGAATATTGTGGGAGTTGCAAATGCGATAGCGTTAGGCGGTGCAGGGGCGATATTCTGGATGTGGACAGCGGCATTTTTCGGAATGTCAACGGTATTTGCAGAGAATGTGTTAGGCATGAAATACAGGATAAAGCGGAACGGGAAATATGTAGGCGGACCGATGTATTATATAGAAAGGGGCATGAAATGTAAATGGCTGGCAGTTATATTTGCGGTATTTTGTACGTTGGCGGCATTTGGCATGGGGAATATGACACAGGCAAATTCAGTATCGGGGGCATTGATGAATTTCGGGATATCATCGAAATGGAGTGGAATAGTACTGGCGATTCTTGTCGGAGTGATAATATGCGGAGGTATCGACAGGATATCGGGCTTGACGGAAAAATTAGTGCCGTTCATGGCGGTAATATATACGATTGCGGTATTGATAGTGATAGGAGTGAATTTCAGGGAGATACCGAATGTATTTGCGGGAATACTGGAACAGGCATTTGATTTGAAAGCAGCGGCAGGGGGATTCATGGGATATGGAATGTCAAGGGCGATAAAATACGGCATTTCAAGGGGAGTTTTCTCGAATGAGGCAGGCTTGGGAAGTTCACCTATCGTACATTCAGCGGCAGACAGTGATGAACCATACAAACAGGGAATGTGGGGAATATTTCAGGTATTCATTGATACGATAGTGATGTGTACGTTAATGGCATTGTGCATATTAACGACAAATGCCGACAAGACAGGGCTTGACGGCATAGAGTTAAGTACGTATTCATTTGAAAGCGTATTGGGAATTGTCGGAAATGTATTTATATCATTGTCGATAGTGATGTTTGCTTTTGCAACGCTTGTATCATGGTCATATTACGGTGAAAGGAGTTTTGAATATTTAACGAATGGGAAATATATCAAAGTTTACAGGGTTGTATATGCATTGATTGTTTATGTAGGTTGTGTAACGGAAATATCGCTTGTATGGGAGATTTCGGACACGTTCAACGGCTTGATGGCGATACCGAATATGATTGCACTGATATTATTGTCAAAAGAAGTGAATTACAGGGAATTGTCAGATAATCTGCTGAGCAAGCGATGAATTTTTGTATTCACTTTCGGTAGTGACTTCACGGATAATTTTAATGAAGTCGGGGAAAACGATGGGAGAATCTTCATCACTGAGTTCAATTTCCATAAGAGCCTTATCTTTCCAGAATGGGAAAACATCTATTTCAAAGTATTGATTTTTGTAGGTAAGGCAATAACGGTTTTTGCGAATCTGACGTTTGGAAGTATCGGCAGACATGAGCAGTTTCAGATATTCGTCTTTGGTAAGACGGTTTTCAATTTCAATGCGTTTGACAGGTGTAATGTCTTTTTTAATCGTCTGAAAATAGACATAATGACCGTCAAAGCCACGCTGTCTTAAACGAATCTGCTGATTTTGTTCGGGGGAGTGGAGATAGGTCTGAATAATTTCGACTTTTTCGCAGTTGTCCATATTTTCAAGCATACGCAAATCGGGATATTCGATTAAATATTTGCGTTCAATTTCGAGGGGTTCAGGTTCACCTAAAAAGCCGAGAATTTCGGTAATGAGTTTTCTGATTTTGGTTTCAAAGTCGTAGGAATTGTCGATAACTCTGAAATGGGGGTGTCCCGTCCATGCGGAAATGATTTTGTCATCAATTAAAATAGCCTGTTCGGGAGTTTCTGTACGGGCAGTATTGTTGATGGTAGTGTAGAATTGTTCCGCACCCTTGGCGGCAGTCACGAGATGAAAAACGGCATCATATCCGTCACGGAGTTCGACTTCATTGGCATTGATTTCTTTGAGAACGTGTTCAAATTCCTCTTTCTGCATATAGGCTTTGTTGTCCATCACGCCCCTGTCGCATATAATGAGAACTTTGTCGGCATTCATGGTGAGAGCGGCTTGTTCAAAGATTTTTTCTTTTTCGATTTGAAGTTTCATTTGAAAACTCTGATATTGAGCATTTGTGCCGCAGGTCCATGGAGCAACACCGCCTGTAATGAGTTCGGTAGCGGTTTCGCCGATGAAAAGGGCTTTATAACCCATGTTGGCGAGGGTATTTTGTATACGGCTCATGGCAGTGGATTTTCCTGCACATGGACCGCCTGTAATGACCATTTTAATAATTTCCATGATTTTGATATCTCCTTGAAAAAACTTTGCTATTATTATAGCGAAAAATTCTTGTAAAATCAATAAGAATAGTTTATAATAGGGTTGTAAAAAAAGTTTGGAGATAGTTTTTTATGTTGTTATCTGAATTTGCAGGAAATGCGGAATTGAAATATGAATTGTCGGAAATCATGAAAAGGGGGACGCTGCCCCATGCGATTATCATAGAGGGTGCGGCAGGCACGGGAAAGAGAACGCTTGCGGATATTATCGCACAATATTGTGTATGCACAGCGGAAAGCGGCAGACCATGCGGAAAATGCAACAGCTGCATGAAAGCGGAAAAGAAGATACATCCGGATATAGTTTATGCAGACGGTGAAAAGAAAGAATTGTCTGTTGATTCGATAAGGAATATCAGGACAGCGGCATATATCAAGCCGAATGAAGCCCCGATGAAAGTGTATATTTTATCAAATTGTGAAAAGATGTTAGCCCCTGCACAGAATGCATTTCTGAAAGTGCTGGAAGAACCGCCGCAGAATGTACAGTTTATTATGACGGTGAAATCAGCATCAAGTATGCTGCAGACGGTGCGGTCACGTGCAAGGATATTTTCGGCATATCCGGCAGGAATCGAAGATTCAGTCAAAATAGCGGAAAAACGTTTTCCGAATAAAGATATTGACGAGATAAGGCATACGGCAGAGATATGTGACGGCAATATCGGCATGACTTTGCAGATGATAGAAAACGGCGGTGAAGAAGCACAGAAGCTGGCAGAGGAAATATTTTCAGCAATCACGCAGTCAACGGAATATCCGTTATTGGCATTGACAGGCAGATTAACGGCAGACAGGAATTTTGCAGTGAATGTGCTTGACTGCATGGCGGAAATAGCGGCAGATTGCGTAAAAGCGTCTGTCGGGGTGAAAGTATCTTCACAGGCGGCAGTGAACATGGCAGAAAGGTATTCCCGAAAGCGTATAGCGGAAACAGCGGAACATATATGGAATGCCCGTAAAATATTGAATACGAATGTGAATTTGAATTTGTTTTGTACATGGCTGAGTGCTGTGTTAAGAACGTAATATGGAGGAAAGAAAATGGCTGATATCATAGGAGTAAGATTCAGGGAAGCAGGAAAGATTTATTATTTTGATCCGAAAGGGAAAAAATTTGAAAGAGGTCAGTATGTGATAGTGGAAACTGTCAAGGGAATCGAATTGGGAGAAATCGTGATGACAAACAGGATTTTGCCCGATGACGAGATACCGCAGCCGCTGAGGGGGATTATAAGACTGGCAAGTGAAGCGGATCTGCAAAGGGACATGGAGAACAGGGAAAAAGAAAAGAAAGCCTTTGAGATATGTGAAGAGAAAATAAAGCTGCATGGTCTGGAAATGAAGCTGGTGAACGTGGAATATATGTTTGACGGGAATAAGATATTGTTTTATTTCACGGCAGACGGCAGAGTAGATTTCAGGGATCTGGTAAAAGACCTTGCCTATATTTTCAGGACGAGGATAGAACTCAGGCAAATCGGAGTGCGTGACGAGGCAAAGAAACTGGGTGGTCTGGGAATATGCGGCAGACCTTTTTGCTGCAGTACATTTTTGGGAGATTTCCAGCCTGTGTCGATAAAAATGGCAAAAGAACAGGGAATGATACTGAATCCGACAAAAATATCGGGAACGTGCGGCAGACTGATGTGCTGTCTGAAATACGAACAGGATGTATACAGTGATTTGCTGAAGATAACGCCAAAAATCGGTGCAATCGTGAATACGCCTGACGGCAAGGGAAATGTCATAGATGTGAATCTGATAACAGGTGTATTGACGGTAAGTCTGCATAAATCAATGAATGCAGCGGCACACACCTATAAAGTATCGGAAGTCACTCTGATAAAAGATGCACAGATAAAGATTGATAAAGCGGAGTTTGAAAAGCTGAAAAAACTGGAAAATAATTAAAGAAAATCCCTGTCAGACGGCAGGGATTTTTTCTGTTTTGGGCAAAGTGACCTTTTGGCAGCGATAGTGGCAAGGGTATCACCGAGTTGAGTGAGTATCAGTGCAAGCAGATTCAGTTCATCATCGTTCAATTTGCAGGAAATGGTATTGGCAGCCGCCGTTATGGCGGCAGTAAGTTCACAGGGATTCATTTTACATCACCATTATATCATATTCGGAAACGGGATAAATGAAATAAAAATATTTTGTAAAAATATGTGTTATTTTGGAAAAAATATGTTATAATAAAACAAAGTATTGTCGGGAGGGGATTTCTGGTGGAATTTGATGCATTTTCGGGCGGCATAGAGCCGGGCGGATTGAGAAATAAGAGTGACATAGGAGTTTTGATATGCTATATGCTGCATAATATAGATGCGCCGTTTTTAAAAGAGGATATTGTGAATATCATACAGGAAAATGCCATAGCGAATTATTTTGAAACGATTACTGCCATAGAGGAACTTGTGAAATGCGGAAATATAGAATATGCCGATGAAAATGAAGAAATGCTCATGATAACGCAAAACGGCAAGCTGATATCATCACAGCTGTATACCACGTTGTCTGTGACATTAAGGCAAAAGACAATAGGAGCAATCATGCGTCTTGTGACGCAGAAACGACTTGAAAAAGAGAATCCTGTCACAGTAGAAATGGCAGAGGGCGGAGGATATCATGTGAATTTCAGGATAACGGACGGCATGAGGGATTTAATGTCGCTGACGCTGTTTGTGCCGACGATTGAAGAAGTGAAAGAAGTAAAGAAAAATTTTTACAGCAGGACGGATAAGATATATTCTGCAGTACTTGCGGCAGTTGTCGGTGATAACGGCATGATAGCCGATGCATTGAGGGAGCTGAAAAAATGAGCAGTATGGATACAATCAATTTTGAGGAAGTGAAATATTTCTATGAGCATAATTCCATAACGGATTTTTCGGCAATGACAAGTCTGGGACTGATACGCAGCAGCATAGAAATTTTCAGTTACTACGGTGTGAATGTATTTACAGGGAATGATATCAAGGAATTTTTTCAAAAAGCGGGGATTATCCGTAAAGAAAAGATATTTGTTCCGTCAGTGAAGAAAATCGAAGGTGTACTGGATTGTTTTCTTGCGGGCAGAGGTGACAGGCTTTCCTGTGACAGTGGTGTATATCATATTGAAAAATGGGACAGTACGGGATATATGTATGAACTTCAGCTCAGGAATATATCTTTGAATTCTTCAAGAGATGACATGGAAACGGAGTCATGACCGGAAAAGATGATATGGTCAATCAGTTTGACGTTGATGGAATTCATTCTGCTTTTGATTCTATGGGTTGCATTTACGTCAGAGGCGGACGGCATGGGGACTTCATTGATATGATTGTGTGCGATGACCATGCCCCATGCATGATTTTTCAGGGCGAATTCAAGCAATTTTTTGATATACATATCTGTATCTGTGAAAGAACCGTGATAGATTGTATCGGTACAGATTTCATTGCCGTAGCTATCGAAAAGGACTGCGGCAACTTTTTCATGCTTTACGGCATTTTCAAAAACGGCGGAAAGATTTTCTGTTGCCTTGCTTTCTGTAATGGATATCATATCTTTTTGATTTTTGGAGAGGTGATATTTTTCACATAAGGCGAACAGCATTTTGAGATAAGCTGCGGAACCTGCACCAAGACCGTTTTTTTGCAGTTCATCAATAGGTGCAGCCAATACGTCTGACAGAGTGCCGAATTTATCTGTGAGATTTTTGGCGAGGTCATTGGTATCTTTTCTTGGGATAGCGTAAAAAAGCAGCATTTCAAGGATTTCACCATCTGACATATTGTCAAAGCCGACGTTCAGAAATTTTTGTTTCACTCTGTCCCTGTGACCTTCATGGGGATATTTTTTTTCTGTCATAAAAATCATCCTTAACGTGTTTTTTAAATTATATCATATTTGAGTGAAATATTTCAATATGTTTTTGTCAAAAAAATTTTTCGGTTGAATATCGTGCAGAAATATGTTATCATAGAAAGGATTAAAAGAAAATGGGGGAGAGTTTTTTTGACAGAGATCAATACAAAAGCCGAGCTTGAAAAGCAGGCAGAATATACGGATATGCTGAAAGACATTCTTTTTATGAGGTATAACTGCGGTCAGCCGAAGGCTCATGTGAGGACATACGGCTGTCAGCAGAATGTAGCGGACAGTGAAAAGATAAAAGGAATGTTGGAAGAAATGGGCTGTGCCCTGACGGAAAGTGCAGAGGAAGCGGATATTATCCTATTCAACACCTGTGCCGTCCGTGAACACGCTGAAGACAGAGTTTTCGGAAATGTAGGCGAACTGAAAGCTCTCAAAAGAAAAAAGCCGTCACTTTTAATAGGCTTGTGCGGCTGCATGATGGAGCAAAAGCATATTGCAGAGAGAATTTATAAAAGTTTCCCATACGTCGGACTGGTGTTTGGCACTCATGTCATACATAAATTTCCCGAAATGCTGTATAATGCCGTTACGACAGGCAAAAGGCTTGTCGAAAGAGGTACCGATGACGGACAGATTTATGAAGGCATACCCATGCACCGTGACGGCAGTTTCAAAGGCTGGTTATCTATTATGTATGGCTGTGATAATTTCTGTACATACTGCATTGTACCTCATGTAAGGGGACGTGAAAGAAGCCGTCAGCCGCAGATAGTTCTTGATGAAGCGAAAGCTATGATACAATCGGGATTTAAGGAGATAACGCTTTTAGGTCAGAATGTCAATTCCTACGGAAAGGGCTTGGAAGAAAAGACAAGTTTTCCCGAACTGCTGAAAAGCGTCAATGAAATTGACGGAGATTTCTGGATAAGGTTCATGACTTCACACCCGAAAGATGCGTCAAAAGAATTGATTGATGTGATAGCGGAAAGTGATAAGATATGTAATCATATTCATTTGCCGTTCCAGTGCGGAAGTGACAGGATACTGAAACGCATGAACCGCCATTACGACAGGGCAAAATATATGGAAATCGTGAATTACGCAAAGAGTAAAATTCCGGATTTGTCATTGACAAGTGATGTAATCGTGGGATTTCCCGGTGAAACGTATGAAGATTTCCGGCAGACACTTGACCTGATAAGAGAAGTGGGATTTACTTCTTTGTTTACATTTATCTATTCACCGAGAGTTGGCACACCGGCTGCAAAAATGGACGATCCGATCAGCTATGAAGAAAAATCGGAATGGTTCAGTGAACTGCTGAAAGTGCAGGAAGAAATAGCGGCAAAAAGATGTGCCGAAATGAACGGCAAAATATACAGGGTACTTGTCGAGGAACAGAAAAAAGACGGAATAT
>CADCJK010000057.1:8734-14592 GCA_902801715.1 uncultured Ruminococcus sp.
AGACGGTATACTTTGTGCAAGAACGCAAAATAATATAGTAGTGGAAGTCGGGGGAACGCCCGATTTGATAGGTACATTCCAAAATGCCGAAATTACGGAATCGAGAAACTGGATATTACGGGGAAAATTGGTATGAAAAAAATGGAAGTACCTGCAGCAGCAGGGCAAATTGACTATAAAGAATATGATATATGGGCGGACAGACAGTTTTGTGAACAGTGTCAGATGAATAAACCGTGTCATTTGATGCAGTATATGTCTGCGGCATATTTTTGTTTCGTACCGCTGCTGAAACAAACCGTTACAAGATTTCTGGTATGCGAAGAATGTGGTCATGAAAGGGAAATTCCGAAAGCCGATTACATCGAGATAAGACAAAGACAGCATGAACGGCTTGAAAACGGAATGTTTCCGAGAGAAATTATTGAAAGGGACATCGGGTTCAAGAAAACGGAGTGCAGAGGAAAATTGATTTCACTGATATTTGCACTGATATTCATGCCGCTCATGCTGGGAATTGTATTTTCAATAGAGTGGGATTGGGATAACATGATGTCGGATACGCAAATGCCGGGATTTTTCGTTTTACTGCTGACAGTCTATACGTTTATTCCGCTGATATATTCGGCATGGGATTATTTTAAATCCAAAAAAGAATTAAAATTATATAAAAGGGGTTCATGAAAATGGAAAACAAAAATGTAAATGAGATGGATATTATAGAACTGACAAGAGAAGTCGGAAAGAAATTGCAGAAAGAGGATATTTATCTGAAATTTCAGTTGGCAAAGCAGGCGGCTGATGAAGATACGGAACTGCAGAAAATGATTAATGAATTTGGTTTGAAGCGTGAAGAAATCAGCGAGGAAACGTCAAAGAATGAAAATGAACAGGATTCCGAAAGAATACAGAAACTCAACAGGGAAATGCGTAAAGTTTATGCAAAAATTATGACCAATGAAAGAATGATAAACTATAACGATACGAAAGATGAATTTGACGTTTTGATGAAGCGTATCACAACGATTATACAGGAATCATCAGAGGGAGAAAATCCCGAAACAGCAGATTATATCCCCTGCACAGGCAGTTGTGCAACGTGCGGCGGCTGCGGTTAATGTGCAATTAGTAATGTACAATGTGCAATTAAAGGTGGATTTTGGGAATGAAGTCGGAAAGAAAATTGCTCCACTCTCCACTCTCAACACTCCACTCTATCAAAAGGGGAGTAAAAGAAAATGGCACTTTCACCGTTAATGGTGCAGTATCTGGAAGTAAAGAAAAAGAATAAAGATACTTTGATATTTTTCAGAGTAGGCGATTTTTACGAAATGTTTTTTGACGATGCCGAACTCGTTTCACGGGAATTGGAATTGACTTTGACGGGCAAGGAATGCGGCTTGGAAGAAAGAGCCCCCATGTGCGGAGTGCCGTATCACAGTGTAGAGGGCTATATCGCAAAGTTGGTTGAAAGAGGCTATAAAGTGGCGATATGCGAACAGACGGAAGATCCGTCACAGGCAAAGGGACTTGTCAGGCGTGAAATTGTGCGAATCGTCACGCCAGGAACGGTCATGGAATCCAGTATGCTTGATGAAAGCAGTAATAATTTTATCTGTACGGTGTTTACACAGAAAGATAAAACGGGCTTGTCATTTTGTGATATTTCAACAGGTGAACTGTATGCAACGCTTGTAGAGGGTGACGGTCAGGAAAATAAAATTAAAGATGAATTGCTGAAATTTTCGCCCAGAGAGATTTTAATAGGCGGAGATGCCGTTAAATTCAGGACACTGGCGGCATTTATCAAAGATAAGCTGTCGGCAAGTGTGAGTATGCTTGATGATGAAGAATTTTCTTTTGCAGAAGCGGAAAAGGTGCTTTTAAAGCAGTTTCATAAAAGCAGTCTGGAGGAATTGCAGCTTGCAGGCAGTCAGCAGACGGTATCGGCATTAGGGGCATTGATGGTATATCTGAGCCGTACACAGATGAACGGCTTGGAAAGAATAGACCATATTGAGATATATAAAGAAAATCAATATCTGCATATAGATTATAATACAAGGCGAAATCTGGAATTGACAGAGCCGATGAATTCAAAAAATAAATCGGCAAGTCTGCTGGCAGTTCTTGATAAGACAAAGACTTCTATGGGCGGACGAATGATGAAAAGCTGTATTGAAAAGCCGCTTGTGAGCATGGCACAGATTATCAAAAGACAGAACGGTGTCACGGAACTGTATGAGAATGTCATGATGAGAATGGACTTAAGGGAAGCCCTTGTCGGTATCACGGACATTCAGAGAATCATTACAAGGGTAGTTTACGGTTCAGCGAATGCAAGGGAATTGCGTTCCATGTGTAATGCTTTGAAAAGATTGCCCATGGTAAAGGCGACTATTCAAGACGGTCAGAGCGGCATTATAAAGAGTATGTACAGTGATTTGGACAATCTGGAAGATATATGCAAGCTGATAGATGATGCCATAGTGGAAGAACCGCCATTGGCTGTAAAAGAGGGCGGCATGATAAAAGAGGGCTATCATAAAGAGCTTGATGAAATCAGATATGACATGAATCACAGTTCGTCGATACTTGCGAATATAGAGGCAAGGGAACGCACTGCAACAGGCATACCTAAATTGAAGATAGGCTATAACAGGGTATTCGGCTATTATATAGAGGTGTCGAATTCATATAAAAACATGGTGCCCGAAAGCTATATCCGAAAGCAGACTTTGACGAATGGTGAAAGATTCATCACGCAGGAATTGAAAGAGCTTGAACAGAGGATTTTAGGTGCAAAAGACCGTTCATTCAGTCTGGAATATGAGATATTTGATTCTATCAGAAAGACCGTTGCGAAATCTCTTGCAAGGATAAACAGGACGGCAAATGCTGTTGCAACGCTTGATGTGATAGCGTCACTGGCACAGGCGGCATTTGAAAATAATTATTGTTGTCCGACACTCACGGCAGACGGTGTTATCAAATTGACGGAAAGCCGTCACCCTGTTGTTGAAAGCATATCAAGGGATATAAGGTTTGTACCGAATGATGTATTTCTGGATACAGATGAAAACAGGGTTGCTATCGTGACAGGACCGAATATGGCAGGTAAATCTACATATATGCGTCAGGTGGCATTGATCGTTTTAATGGCACAAATGGGTTCATATGTTCCTGCAAAATCGGCTGAAATTTCGATAGTGGACAGTATTTTCACAAGGATAGGTGCATCGGACGATTTGGCAACAGGGCAGTCAACTTTCATGGTAGAGATGAATGAAGTGGCATATATACTGAAAAATGCCACGAAAAACAGTTTGCTGATACTTGACGAAATAGGCAGAGGAACATCAACATTTGACGGCATGAGTATTGCAAAAGCGGTATTGGAATATGTTGCGGATAAAAAGACACTGGGAGCGAAAACGCTTTTTGCAACACACTATCACGAATTGACGGTATTGGAAGATACGGTTAAAGGTGTTAAAAATTATAATATAGCGGCAATCAAGCGTGGAGATGACATTACATTTTTACGCAGAATTATTCGTGGTGCGGCAGATGAAAGTTACGGTGTAGAGGTTGCAAAATTGGCAGGATTGCCTGACAGCGTGATAGAGAGGGCAAAGAAAATTTTAGTTGAATTGGAGAACGGACAGCCCAAGCAGAAACGCAAGGTCAAGAAACAGGAAGAAACGTCGCAATTAACATTCATGCCGGAAGAAACGGCAGTTGAAAAGCGTTTAAGAAGTATTGACATCAATACAGTGACACCGATGGAAGCAATGAATATATTGTTTGAGTTGGTGAAATTGGCAAAATAAGGGGTGCAGGGGACGTTTGTCCCCTGCCGGATTCCAAAGGCAGAGCCTTTGGTGGGGTTTGGGGCAACGCTCCAACAATTCATTAAGGAGTAAACAATGGGAATAATCAATGTTTTATCCAAGCAGGTTGCCGAGCTGATAGCGGCAGGAGAAGTCATAGAAAGACCGAGTTCCGTCATAAAGGAATTAGTGGAAAATGCGATAGATGCAGGTTCAACGAAGATAACCGTTGAGATACAGAATGGCGGAGTGACATTCATGAGAGTGACGGATAACGGCATTGGCATTGAAAGGGAAGATGTCAGAAATGCGTTTTTGCGTCATGCAACAAGTAAAATTCTGAAAGAAGATGACCTTGACAGCATAGCAACATTGGGATTCAGGGGTGAAGCCCTTGCATCAATATGTGCAGTGTCAAAGGTGGATATACTGACAAAGAATATAAATGAAAACGAAGGTACACGTTATGTCATAGAGGGCGGAGAAGAAAAGGCATTTGAGCCTGTCGGCTGTCCGCAGGGAACGACATTTGTAGTCAGGGATTTGTTTTATAATGTTCCGGCAAGAATGAAGTTTTTAAAGAAAGATGTAGCGGAATCGAATAACATAGCGAGTTTAATGGACAGGATAGCCTTGTCACACGCTGATATCGGATTTACGTTTATCAGGGACGGCAAACAGGTCATGAAAACATCGGGAAACGGTGATTTATATACAGGAATTTTGCAGGTATTCGGAAAGCAGTTTGCATCGGGCTTGATAAAGACAGAATATGAATTGAACGGTGTGAAGATGAACGGATATGTGAGCAAGCCTGTCAGTTCCAACAGGGCGAGCCGCAATATGCAGATATTTTTCGTAAACGGCAGATATGTCAGGACAAAGACGGCAATGGCGGCATTGGAACAGGCATACAGCGGCAGTATCATGTCAGGAAAATTTCCGGCTTGCGTGATGAATATAGAACTGAATTGTGCCAATTTAGATGTCAATGTACACCCTGCAAAGCTGGAGATACGTTTCACGAATGAAAAGCCGATATATGATTGTGTATATTATGGCGTGAAATCGGCTTTAATGAAATATGACACAAGAAATGCCAAGCCGCTTGAATTGGATTTTGAGCCGGTCAGTAAGCCGGTTTATACCAAGCCGTCAATGACGGGAGTGCAGATGAATCTTCCGCAGAAAGAGGAAGAAAATATATTTATTCCAAAGACAAGTGAATTTTCGGCATTTTCTGCAAAGGAAGAAAAGCCTGTTGATTTTTCAGGTATCAGACAGGTCGATTTGTCAGAGGAGTTTCCCAAGTCTGAGCCTGAAAAGGAATTTCCCAAAGCAGATAAAACAGATTTCAAAGAAGAAAATGAAAGCCTTGATTTTTTTGCACATATTGAAGAAAATGCGGCTGAACCCGAGAAAGAAGCTGTTGAGGAAAAAGTGTCTGAACCTGAAAAAGAGCCTGAAAAGCCGATAAAATATATCGGAGAAGCATTCAGGGCATATATAATCATAGAATATGATGATGACAGAATCATGTTCATAGATAAACACGCTGCACATGAAAGGCTGATATATGAAAGATTGAAGAAGAATGAGCCGTCAAATGCACCGCAAATGCTGCTGGAGCCGATAACAGTGACATTGGATAAAGAGGAATACAGCACTGTTCTTGAGAATAAAGAGATGCTGATGCAGGCAGGATTTGACGTTGACGATTTCGGAAACGGAAAAATTATTGTACGTTCCGCCCCGCTTTTGTTGGAAAAGCTGGATATCACGGAGGCATTCATGGAGATATCGGCATATCTGCAAAGACATAAAAAAGTGATATTGTCGGAGAAAATGGAATGGATATATCAGAATACGGCTTGCAGAGCGGCAATTAAAGCGGGAAATGTCAATAAACCCGAAGAACTGATACATCTTGCAATGGAGCTTGAAAAAAATCCTGATGTGAGATACTGTCCTCACGGCAGACCGATATATTTTTTCATGTCAAAGCATGACATAGAGAAGAACTTT
>CADCJK010000058.1 GCA_902801715.1 uncultured Ruminococcus sp.
TCAAACATGAGTAGATTTATTATCGAAAATGGACACGGTGAACAAGGAATGGAACATAAAAGTTGTTTTTATAACTTTTTATAAGTTTTCAGTAACGGTGTATGAAATATGCTTGCATTCATTTCAGACAACGCTGCCACCATTATCATATCGGCAGTTGTACTGGCAGTGATTGTTATTGATATCATTTATCTTGTACGCCAAAGGAAAAAGGGAAAGCATATATGCAGCGGCTGCTGTGAAAATTGCGGCAGATGCGGAAAATAAATAAAATGACCTCCGTTCAAATTGGATTCAAACGGAGGTCATATTTATTTTATATTATTCCTGTGTATCTGCTTCAGCATTTTCTGTTGCAGCAGCTTCTGTATTTTCTTCTGTTGTTTCATTGGCTGCGGTTTCCTCTGTTGTTTCGGAATCAGCAGCTTCTGCTTCGGGCTCGGGCTCAGGGTCTTTTTCCGTCAGCTTCAGGAATACAACACCGAGAGGCGGCAAAGTGAGTTCAATAGAATTTTCACGACCGTCTTTCTCAATGGGTTCGGAGTGGATACCGTTGGGATTGCCGATACCGGTTCCGCCGAATTCGGAGCTTTCGGAATTGAATACTTCCGTATAAGTGCCCTTGTCGGGTACACCAAGACGATAATGTTCTCTTGTAACAGGCTGGAAGTTGCAGATACAAATGATGTAATCGCCATTCAAAGCAATACGCATGAAGTCGATAACACTGTTTGCACAGTCATCAAAGTTGATCCAGTTGAAGCCATGCCAGTCATCATCATTTTCATAGAGAGGCGGATTATCCAGATAGAAGTGGTTGATTTCCTCGAAGAACAGGTTAAGACGCTGATGACGTTCATAATCCATCAGATACCATTCAAGACCTGTATTGGCATTCCATTCATTCCACTGACCGATTTCACTGCCCATGAACATCAGTTTCTTACCGGGGTGAGCGATCATGTAGGATACGAAGTTACGGACACCGGCCATTCTCCAGAAGTCATCACCGGGCATCTTGTTAATCAATGAGCCTTTGCCGTATACGACTTCATCGTGAGAGATGGGGAGGATAAAGTGCTCAGAGAAAGCATAGACAAGGCTGAAAGTCAGGCTGCCGTGATGATAGTTACGCCAGAGCGGATCTTCATGGATATAGCGGAGCATATCATTCATCCAGCCCATGTTCCACTTGTAGTCGAAACCGAGTGCAAGCCAGTCATCATCGGTACTGCCGGTAACGTGAGCCCATGCGGTACTTTCTTCTGCAATCATCAGTGCTTCGGGGCATATACTGTGGACTGTGTTGTTGAGTTTCTTGAGGAAATCAACAGCAGCCAGATTTTCTCTGCCGCCGTACATATTGGGAACCCATTCACCATCTTTACGGTTGTAGTCGAGATAGAGCATGGAAGCAACCGCATCTACACGGATACCGTCAAAGTGATATTCCTTGAGCCAGAATACAGCGGATGAAATCAGGAAGCTTGCCACTTCATAACGGCTGTAGTTGAATACATATGTACCCCATTCTTTGTGTTCGCCCAATCTCCAGTCCTCATATTCATAGCAGCCGGTGCCGTCGAAACGTCCCAGACCGTGAGCGTCACGGGGGAAATGTGCGGGTACCCAGTCAAGGATAACACCGATTTTCTGACGGTGACATTCATCAATGAGATACATCAAATCCTGAGGAGTGCCATAACGGGAAGTAGCAGCGTAATAGCCTGTTACCTGATAGCCCCAGCTTCCGTCAAAGGGGAATTCTGTCAAAGGCATGAATTCAATATGTGTATAGCCCATCTTTTTTACATAGGGAACAAGGTCATCAGCCAGGTCACGATAAGTCATGAAACTGCCGTCGGGACGTTTTTTCCATGAACCTGCATTGATTTCATAAATATTCATGGGCTGTGAACGGTGGTCATGCTGTTTTTTGAACTTCTGCCAGGCGGCATCATGCCATTTGTATCCGTCAATGGAATGGATAATGGTAGCATTGTCCGGACGCACTTCACAGTAAAAAGAATAAGGATCGGTTTTCAGGTTGTTGTAGCCCCACTGTGTAGCAACGCAATATTTGTAGCGGTCACCGGGTTTTGCTTCGGGAATCGTTATTTCCCAGATACCCAGATCGTGAATTCTCTTCATCGGGTGGATTGCTTCATTCCAGCCGTTGAAATCTCCGACTACTGCCACATAAGGTGACTGCGGTGCCCATACACGGAACACTACTCCGTTCTTGGTAACGTGCGAGCCGAAATACTTATAAGCCTCAGTTGCTTGTCCGGCAAGGAATTCGTTCAGAATAGTTGACATACTTTTATTCATAGTAACCTCCTGTTTTTATGATTTATATTTTGGAGCAAACCAACGAAAAATCAAACCTGACAGGGAAAGGAAATCTTTACAGGAAGGCTTTCTTATCGTTTGATTGTCCAATTTATCTGATTTTATTATAACACTGTTGCCTATTTATGTCAATATTTATGTCAAGAAAAAGTCGGGGCTTTTGACTGAATTATATTTCTTGCTGCGAAATTTGGAAAACATTTTTGTTTGGATAAATTTGTGCAAAATACACAAATTAAAATTTGTTTTATGTTATAACATACTATTTTGATATGAAATATAGAAATGGTATTGATTTATTTTCCGATAAGATGTATAATAGATACAATTTGAAAATAGGAAACGAGGTAACAATCAAAATGCAAAGAATGATATATGCCGACAATGCCGCTACGACAAGACTTTCCGAAAAGGCATTTGAGGCAATGAAACCATATTTTTGTGAATATTTCGGAAATGCGTCAAGTCTGTATCAATTAGGCGGTCAGAGTCAGAAAGCGGTTGACAATGCCCGGATGGTAATTGCAAAGTGTCTGAATGCACAGCAGCCGAGCAATATATATTTCACATCGGGCGGAAGTGAATCGGATAACTGGGCGATAAAAGGTGCTGCCGAACTTGGTGAAAGAAAGGGTAAAAAGCATATTATTTCATCAAAGTTTGAACATCATGCGGTTTTGCATACGCTGGAATATCTTGAAAAACACGGTTTTGAAGTGACACTTCTGGATGTCCATGAAAACGGCATTGTGCGTCCCGAAGAACTGGAAAAGGCAATCAGAGAAGATACGGCACTTGTTACAATCATGTTTGCCAACAATGAGATAGGCACGATACAGCCGATTAAAGAATTGGCGGAAGTTGCTCATAAACATGGAGTTATTTTTCATACAGATGCCGTACAGGCAGTCGGAACGGTTCCGATAGATGTGCAGGAATTGGGAATTGATATGCTTTCCATGTCGTCGCATAAATTTCACGGTCCGAAAGGCATGGGAGCTTTATATGTCAGAAAAGGAATCAGACTGCCGAATCTCATTCACGGCGGCGGTCAGGAAAGAGGACTTCGTGCCGGTACGGAAAATACAGCCGGTATTGTGGGAATGTCCGTTGCTTTGCAGGAATCCGTTGAAAAAATGTCGGAAAGAAATATCCGTCTTGAAAAAATGCGTGACAGACTGATAGACGGACTTTTGAAAATAGAGCGTTCGAGAATCAACGGTGACAGAATCAGCAGATTGCCCGGAAATGTCAATATGTGCTTTGAGGGAATAGAGGGAGAGTCACTTTTATTGATGCTTGATTTGCAGGGAATATCCGCTTCATCAGGTTCAGCGTGTACATCAGGTTCACTTGATCCGAGTCATGTTTTATTGGCGATAGGCTTGCCGCATGAGATTGCACACGGTTCTCTCCGTCTGACATTCAGTGATGAAAATACAGAACAGGATATTGATGATATTTTGACGGCAGTTCCGCAAATCGTTGACAGATTGAGAAAAATGTCACCTTTGTGGGAAAAGATAGTAAAGGAGAGTAAATGAAATGGCATACAGTGAAAAAGTAATGGATCATTTTGCGAATCCGAGAAATGTCGGTGAAATGCCCGATGCAGACGGCATAGGAGAAGTAGGCAATTCCAGATGCGGTGATATCATGAAGATGTATATCAAAGTGAAAGATGATATTATAACAGATGTCAGCTTCAAGACATTCGGCTGCGGTGCAGCGATTGCCACGAGTTCCATGGCAACGGAACTGGTCAAAGGCAAACCCATTGATGAAGCCCTGAAACTGACAAATAAAGCCGTTATGGAAGCATTGGACGGTCTGCCGCCCGTGAAAGTGCATTGTTCGGTGCTTGCGGAACAGGCAATCAAAGCCGCATTGAGTGATTATTATACAAAACAGGGAATTGATCCCGAACCTATCGTTGGCAAAGCGACTGAATGTGATGAATGTCATTTTGAATAAAAAACAAAGCAGAGCCTGCAATTGATTTTGCAGACTCTGCATTTATATTTTTTAAGATTTCAACAGCCCGAAAAAGTCTTTTTTCTTTGGCTTGAAGATGATTTTGGCATTATAAATATCTTTGCGATGATAGGGATTATTACTGCCTTTCCATTCATCCTCAAGTTCGATTCCGTCAAGATTGTTTCTGCCTGTGAAAATAATCTTTTTCAGGTATAAACAATCAAGTGCTCTTTTTTTGATGGAAGTCACGCTTTCGGGAATCGTGATTTTTGTCAGTTCATTGCAGCCGGTGAAGGCACTGCTTCCGATAGAAGTCACACTTTCGGGAATCGTGATTTTTGTCAGTTCATTGCAGCCGGTGAAGGTGTTGCTTTCGACAGAGGTGAGTTTTTGGGAGAGGGTGATATTTTTAAGGACTCTGCAGCAGGCAAAGGCATTTTCTCCGATAAAAGTGACACTATCGGGAATCGTGATGCTTTCAAGGGCAAAACAGTATGTAAAAGCAAACTTTCCGATTGTTGTCACGCTGTCGGGGATTGTAATATCCGCCAATTTGTCGCAGCAGTAAAAACCAAAGTTTTCGATAGCTGTCACCCCATTGGGAATGGTGATGTGTTCCAGACTTCTGCACGCAAAAAGCATGGATTCACTGATACGGGACAGCTTTTCGGGAAGATGGATATTGATAAGGCTGTCACATTCAAAGAATGCCGATTCTCCGATATCCGTCACGCTGTCGGGAATCGTAATACCTGTGATATCATGATTTTCGGCAAATGCCTTTTTGCCTATGGAAATGACGGGCAGACCGTCTATTTCATTCGGAATTTTGATAATGGTTTCTTTACCGGTGTATTTTGTAACGGAAATGCCGTTTTCTATTTTTTTGTATTCAAAGTCACTCATTATTTTTTCATTTCCT
Organism: uncultured Ruminococcus sp.; assembly: GCA_902801715.1. Lineage (GTDB taxonomy): Bacteria > Bacillota > Clostridia > Oscillospirales > Acutalibacteraceae > UBA1213. The sequence continues at coordinate 5,252 of CADCJK010000058.1, forward strand.
TTCTATACAACAAAACCGCCGTTGATGCCGAAAACCTGTCCCGTGATGAAAGAGGAATTGTCGCTTGCAAGAAATAAAACGGTTCTTGCAATATCAAAGGGAGTGCCGATGGAATTGGTAGGAGTTTCATCTTTGAGGGCAGTGAAGTCATCTTCGGATAAATTGGAAGTCATGTCGGTTTTAATGACACCGGGGGCAATACAGTTGACTGTAATGCCGCTTAAACCTTCTTCCATGGCAAGAGCCTTTGTCAAGCCGATAATGCCGGCTTTTGCAGCGGAATAATGCACTTCACAAGAGCCGCCGACCTGTCCCCACATGGAAGAGATATTGATGATTCTGCCGAAATGCTGATGTATCATATAGGGAAGGGCTTCACGACAACAATAAAATGCACTGCTTAAATTGGATGAAATCATGTTATTCCAGTCATCATCTGTAATATCCGTGAAAAGTTTGGTCTGAGCGATTCCGGCATTGTTCACTAAAATATCAATGCCGGAAATTTCACTGAACATTCTTTTGACTTCATCAGATTTTGAAACATCGGCTTTTACAAGTTCAACGGAATAATCTTTTAATTCGTCAAGCAGGGCAAGGGCGGCATTTTCCGATTTATTGTAATTGATGTATACATGATAATCTTTTTTGGCAAAAAGCCTTGCGGTTTCCGCCCCGATACCCCTTGACGAACCTGTAATTAAAACTTTTTTCATGCTTTTTTAAGGACACTGACAATTTTGCCGACAAACATTTCATGCCAGTCTTTTGTGGAATAACTCTTGTCAATGATGGATTTGTCAATGAAACATTCGGAAGTCATTTTCTGTTTGTAGACTTTTTTGCAGACAAGGACAAGTTCCGCCTGTTCAAAATAGGTGATGTTGCCGTCATGTACGGGAGTAAGACCGGTAGCGGCAATTTTATCGACATCTCTGCCGGAATTGGTGCCGCAGAAAGCCAGTTCTTTCATGAATTTGCCGTCAAAGAAGGAAAGGGTGTAGTATTCGCTGTTGTCCATGAACTCCATAGTATATCTTGAATCACGGATAAAAGTGAAAGTAACGTCCATATTCCAGAGTACACCGATACCGCCCCAGCTTGCCGTCATGGTATTGAATTTGTTTTCATCGCCTGCCGTGACCAGCATCCATTCATTACCGATTTTTGCAAAGAAATTTTCATTGAGAGTGCTTGCGTCAATTTTTGTAAACATAGAAAAACCTCCAAAAAATTATTTTAATCTATTATATCATAGTTTTGGAAAAAATAGAAATGTTTTTTTAAAATGTATAATATACAGAAATTTGTGTATAAATGTATAATTATTTGAAAATAACAGGATGAATTTATTGATTTACAGGTTAAAAAGATATGATTTACAGCATGATTTTATTGCTTTATGTATAAAAAACAGGTGAAAGTCAGATTGTTTTTGTTTTGAAGTGTACAAAAAACGGCTTGCCTGAATAAATATTCATAAAGTACTTGATTTTATGCAAAAAATGTGTATAATAGATATTGCAATCAAAAAGTTTACGGAGGTTTTTACAATGGGCGATATTAAAAAAGTAGTTCTTGCATATTCAGGCGGTCTTGATACATCTATCATCATTCCTTGGCTCAAAGAAAATTATGATAACTGTGAAGTAATTGCAGTATCCGGTGACGTCGGACAGGGTACGGAACTTGATGGTCTTGAAGAAAAGGCTCTCAAGACAGGTGCATCAAAGCTCTATATAGAGGACTTGAATAAAGAGTTTATTGAAGAATATGTATTCCCGACAATCAAGGCAGATGCTGTTTATGAAAGCAAGTATCTTTTGGGAACATCATTTGCAAGACCGATTATTGCAAAGCGTATTGTTGAAATCGCTCTTGCAGAGGGTGCAGACGCTATCTGCCACGGCTGTACAGGTAAGGGAAATGACCAGGTACGTTTTGAACTTGCTATTAAGGCATTTGCTCCTGATATGAAAATCATTGCTCCGTGGAGAGAGTGGAGTATCAAATCCCGTGACGAAGAAATCGACTATGCAGAAGCACACAATATTCCTCTGAAAATAACAAGAGAAACAAACTATTCAAAAGACAAAAATATATGGCATATTTCCCATGAGGGACTTGACCTTGAAGATCCTGCAAATGAACCCATGTACAACAAAGAGGGCTTTTTGGAGTTGGGCGTATCACCTGAACAGGCTCCCGACAAACCCACTTATGTGACAATTTCATTTGAAAAGGGTGTTCCGGTAGCAGTTGACGGTGAAAAACTCGGTGCAGTTGAGATAGTTAAGAAACTGAATCAGCTTGGCGGTGAAAATGGTATCGGTATCGTTGACCTCGTTGAAAACAGACTGGTCGGCATGAAGTCCAGAGGCGTTTATGAAACTCCCGGCGGCACTATCCTCTATCATGCACACAACAAGCTGGAAGAAATTACTCTCGACAGAGATACATACCACTTCAAACAGCAGGTAGGCTTGCGTTTTGCCGAACTCGTTTATTTCGGTCAGTGGTATACACCTCTCAGAAAGGCAATTTCGGCTTTCGTTGACTCAACTCAGGAAACTGTTACAGGTGATGTAAAACTCAAACTCTATAAGGGCAATATCATAGATGCGGGTGTAAATTCACCGTATTCTCTCTATGACATGGACATTGCAACCTTTGATGAAGATGAAGTTTACAACCAGAAGGATTCAGCAGGATTTATAAATCTGTTCGGACTTCCGATAAAAGTTCAGGCAAAGAAGAATCTTATCAAAGAATAATTCTTGACTGATAAAAACAGAGATCATTCAGGGCGAACAATGGGAAAAATCATTGTCCGCCCAATAGCTTTTGTAATGCATAATTCATAATGCA
>CADCJK010000059.1 GCA_902801715.1 uncultured Ruminococcus sp.
ACAGCATGATGAAACGGCTAATAAAAATGACATGACGGCACTCTTTAACATAGGTTACGGCTTGTATGTCATCACTTCCAATGACGGCAAAAAAGATAATGGTCTTATCGTGAATACCGTTACGCAGGTGACAAATTCCCCCAACAGAATTGCCGTTTGTATTAACAAGCAGAATTATTCCCATCACGTTATCAAGCAGACAGGCGTTATGAATGTGAATTGTCTTTCCGTTGACGCACCGTTCAGCGTATTCCAGACTTTCGGATTCCAGAGCGGCAGAAATGCCGATAAATTCGCAAATTGTGAAAAACTCCGTTCAGATAACGGTCTTGTATTCCTGTCGAAATATATCAATTCATTCATGTCGCTGAAAGTCGAACAGTATATTGACATGGATACTCACGGTATGTTTATATGCAGCATTACAGAAGCAAGAGTAATTTCCGATAAAGAAACCATGACATACACCTATTATCAGAACAACGTCAAGCCCAAGCCCGAAACCGACGGCAAAAAAGGCTGGGTATGCAAGATATGCGGATATGTCTATGAGGGTGAGGATTTGCCCGAAGATTTCATTTGTCCTTTGTGCAAACACGGTGCAGCGGACTTTGAACCGATAAACTAATTCATAATGCATAATGCATAATGGGTTGTGAAAGGGAAGTTTCAGAGGATATAGAAATAAAGTGTGCAGGTCATTTTTTCGACTTGCACACTTTTTCATGCTTTTTATTCTTTTACATTTCCGTTTTCATCAACAGATTCAAAGCAGTCAGCATCATTTATATAGAATCTTTTGAAATCTCCGCTATCTGACTTGAGAGTTACCTGCCAGAATTCTTTTTTGTTGGGATATGTTATCATTTGGGTTTCTTCGGCTGTCCATACGCCATCGCCTGCATTGGACAATGCTGTTGAAACTGCACCGGATTCTGTAGTATTTGCAAAAACTTTTTCTTCTATTGTATCAAAGGAACATTCCTCGCCTTTTACATATGCAATAAGCATCGAATTGCTCTCGTCTGCAAGAATAATTTTCCACACATCTTCACCGTCATTTTTCTGAGCCGCATATATGGCTCTGAAACTTTTACCTGCTTCTGAAACGGCAAGGGCTGAGGCTTTTTCTTTGGTAGTACCTGCAAATTCTTCATTTTCATCGGATTCTTCTTCGGATATTTCTTCTGAACTTTCCGTATCTGATACAGCGGATTCTTCCGTACTTACTGTAGAAATCGGGGCTGTTTTGCCTTTGTCATCGGATTCGCCGCAGCCTGCCATAGCCGCACACATGGAAACGGCAATAACGGCTGTCAATAAAACTTTTACACTCTTTTGCATTACAAATACACTCCTTTTTTATGATAAGCTCATTGTATTATATTCTTTTATCATTGTCAATTATAAAGTGATAGTTTTGAGTTAAAAAAAGGCTTGACAAAATGATATGTTTTTGTGTATAATAATGTACATGAATATATGTTCAAAGACTGTGACGGAAACAAGATACAGAGCCATTATGCAAAGAGAACTGTCGGTCGGTGTAAGACAGTGTTAATGCCTGTATGTATAGCTCATTCCCGAGTTGTCTGTCCGATATGTAGGACAGTCCGCATTGACAGCGTTAAAGGTCAGAGCCTTGTCAGAGGTTTTATGAGGGATACACGTTTGTGTATCTGAATTTGGGTGGTACCACGGCATTTTATGTCCGTCCCTTGTCGCAAAGACGGGGGACGGATTTTTTAATGCATAATGTATAATTCATAATGCATAATTGATATATCCGTTTGTTTCGGTTATGAAAATGAAAATAATTATGCATTATGCATTCTTAATTATGAATTATATTTTGGGAGGTTTTTTAAATGGAAAAAGGTTATAAAAAATATGTGCCTTTCGAGCAGATTAAGATTAAAAACAGAAAATGGTGTGACAATACCATTACAAAAGCACCTGTATGGTGTTCAGTGGATTTGAGGGACGGCAATCAGGCACTTGTCGATCCGATGAATCTGGAGCAGAAACTCGAATTTTTCCATGCTTTGTGCGACATGGGATTCAAGGAGATTGAAATAGGCTTTCCGTCAGCATCTGAAACGGAATATGAGATATGCCGTGAACTCATTGAGGGCAATCACATTCCCGATGATGTCACGATACAGGTACTTGTACAGGCAAGGGAACATTTGATAAGAAAGACATTTGAAGCCGTGAAAGGTGCCAAAAATGTTATTGTGCATTTCTATAATTCGACTTCCACTTTGCAGAGAAAAGTTGTTTTCAAGAAAGACATGGACGGCATTATTGATATCGCTGTTGAGGGTGCAAAGCTCATTAAAGAACTCATTGACGGTTATGAGGGAGATACAAATTTCCGCTTGGAGTATTCTCCTGAAAGTTTTTCAGGTACGGAAGTGGATAATTCCGTGAGGATATGCGAAGCAGTCATGGACGTTCTCCAGCCCACGCCTGAAAATCCGATTATCCTGAATTTGCCGAACACTGTGGAGATGTGTACACCGAACACATATGCTGACCAGATAGAGTACGTTATTACACATCTTAAAAACAGGGAAAGTGCTATTATCAGCCTGCACCCGCATAATGACAGAGGTACAGGCGTAGCTTGTGCGGAATTGGGCTTGCTGGCAGGTGCCGACAGAATAGAGGGTACACTCTTTGGCAACGGTGAAAGAACAGGCAATTTGGATATTGTGACAGTCGGTTTGAATATGTTCACACAGGGTGTTGATCCGAAATTGGATTTCAGCAACTTGCCGAAATACAGAGAGATATATGAAAGATGTACGAAAATGAAGATAGGCGAAAGACAGCCATACGTTGGCGATTTGGTATTCACGGCATTTTCAGGTTCACATCAGGACGCTATCAATAAAGGTTTTGCGTATGTCAAGGAAACAGGCAGTGATAAATGGGAGATACCGTATTTGCCGATAGATCCGGCAGATGTCGGCAGACAGTATGAACCTATTATAAGAATCAATTCACAGTCAGGCAAGGGCGGAGCAGCGTTTGTCATGCAGAATAACTTTGGTTATGAACTGCCGAAAGCCATGCACCCCGAATTTGGTGCATTGGTGAAAGCGGAATGTGATAAACTCGGCAGGGAACTTTCCCCCGAAGAACTCATGGGAGTATTCAATAAAAACTATATTGACATTGAACAGAAGTTATGGCTTGTCAAACACACTGTTAAAAATTCAGGTGATGACAGTGCAACTTTTGAAGGCACTGTACATCTTGTCAAAGAAGATAAAGACGTTGAAATATACGGCGAGGGCAACGGACCTATTGATGCATTTTTCAAGGCTATCAAAACGATTGGCATAGATGGATTTGAATTTGTATCATACAGTGAACACGCCATTTCACAAGGTTCGGATTCAAAGGCTATCTCCTATATACAGCTGAAAACGCCTGAAGGAAAAAATATATTTGGTGTCGGTATTTCGCATGGTATTTTCAAGGCTTCCGTAAGGGGCATACTTTGTGCGATTAACCGTTCGGACTGTGAACTGAATTTCAAGATTTAAATGAAAGCCGTCTGCAAATGAAAATGCAGACGGCTTTTTTTGTCAGTGAGTATATTTACTTTTGGGGAAAGGCAGGGGAATATCAGGAAATCCATATTCATTCGCCACATCTACATTAAAGGAACTTTCGGCAAATGAATTTCCGAACGGCATTTCATTGTACTTCGGAAATAAATGTTTTGTGGTGTCCGGCATGACTGTATTGATGGCACCGAGTTCAAAGCCTGACATGATACTCATTTCCCTGACCATTTTTTCAACGTCTTCCTCGTCAATTTCGATTTCATTGAAATCTGTCATTTTGTCATTCCTCCGTTCCGTCTTGATGAGATTATTATACAACATATTTTTGGATTTGTCAGCATGATAGTATAAAAAAATATTGATTTTTTTGTGCAGGATAATGTATAATTTGGATAAAAAACGGAGAGGACAAAATTTATGGACGAAAGATTTTCAAGGACGGTATCTCTCATAGGAGAGGAAAATTTCATGAAACTGCAAAAAGCAAGAGTGGCAGTATTCGGGATAGGCGGTGTAGGGGGATATGTCACGGAAGCATTGGCAAGGGGCGGAATCGGTACGCTTGATTTGATTGACCGTGATACAGTAAGCATATCGAATATCAACAGGCAGATGATAGCACTGACATCAACTTTGGGAAGATATAAGGCGGAAGTCGCAGCGGAACGTGCAAAGGACATTTCACCCGATATCAAAGTGAATGTATATCATACATTTTATACACCTGAAACGGCAGGAAATTTTGATTTTGCACAGTATGATTATATAGTGGATGCGATAGACACTGTGACAGGCAAGATAGAACTTGTCATGCAGGCTGAAAAAACGCATACACCGATTATATCTTCCATGGGCACGGGAAATAAACTGGATCCGTCACGCTTTGAAGTAAGTGATATATATCATACATCGGTATGTCCGCTTGCCCGTGTCATGCGTAGGGAACTCAAAAAGCGTGGTATTTCAAAATTGAAAGTAGTCTATTCCAAAGAAGAACCCATGCCGGTAAAGCAGTATGATGAAGTGACAAAAAAGCCTGTTCCGGCAAGTATATCATTTGTGCCGTCTGTTGCAGGGCTGATGATTGCCGGGGAAGTCATCAGGGACATTATCGGTATGAATTAAAATCTGTGAGGGCGGAAGTCATAGTTTTCATATTCATAAGCATCGGCATCTTCATCGTTTTTATCGACTTTGTTGTTGTGGGGGACGTAGTTGTCGGAAAAACGCTGAAAATCGGAAATAACCTGTAAAAGTTCGGAACTTTGAATTTTGCCTTCGTCATACTGTTTGTTAAGTTCCTCGATTTTGTTGACGTACATCATATAGACAGCCCTTGATTTCGGGGGAAAGTCCGTTTTGACACGTTCTTTCATTTCGTTGATTTGTTCATCGCTGAAATATCTCATATACATTTGTTCCTTTCATGGAAATTGTCAAAGCGACAGGAAAACAGATAATTCCTGCCGCTTTTGGTTATGTTTGATAGAATTTTTTTATTCTTCTGTTTCGATATCCCTGCATTTTACACGGTTCATTCTGCAGTAGTGCTTGACATACTTGTTGTCGGGGGAACACTTTACGACAAGCGTTTTATTTGAGCCGTTGAAAGCATTGGCACTGATATTTTTGAGCGTATCAGGGAGAACAAGCAGTCTGAGGTTGCTGCACTTGCTGAAAGAGCCGTAACCGATGGATTCGAGTTTTTCGGGAATATTGACGGTCTTGAGGGAAGCACAGCCTGTAAATGCACCGTCACCTATCTCCGTAACGGCTTCGGGGATATTTACGGTTGTGAGAGCTTCACACCAGCTGAAAACATTCTTTCTGATATCGCATACGCTTTCGGGAACCGTTACTTTTACGAGTGAACGGCAGCCACTGAACAGATTTTCAGGCAGTTCTTCCACGCCATCGGGAATATCCATCTGTGTAAGTGATTCGCAGTTCAGGAAAGCGTGTTTGCCGAAACTCTGTACCGATTTGGGAATGGCAAAATTGGCAAGGGTTTCGCAGTTGCTGAAAGTACTTTGTCTGATTCTTTTAATATTGTCATTAAGTTCGATTTTTCTGAGGGATTTGCAGCCCGAGAAAGCACCTCTGCCGATTTCCCTGACAGTCGAGGGAATATTGATTGTCATGAGTTTGGAGCAGTTTTCAAAAGCTCTTTCACCTATTTTGATAAGACCTTCGGGCAGATTAACGGATTCAAGGTCATTTCCGGAGAATGCAGCATCACCGATAGCCTGATAGTTGCCGGGTACAGTCACCTGTTTTGAAACCGGTACATCTGCTGCAGTGAATGTCACCAGATTTTCGGGGATACTATCTGCATTTGTTTCTTTAGGTTCGTCCTCTTTTTCTTCGGGAACGGTGTTTTCAGGTTCAGGAGTCTTTTCAGGTTCGGGAGTTTTTTCAGGCTCGGGAACTTTTTCAGGTTCGGGTTTCTTTTCTTCGACAGGTGTTTCCGTTTTTTCTTCTTTTACCTCCGGCTCAGACGGCTTTTTATCTGCCGCTGCAGGCTGCTGAGGAGCTGTGGGCTGATTGGGATTGTTTGGCATTTGCATCCAGGGATTGTATCCCCAGGGCATTTGCGGCTGCTGAGAAGGATCGGTTCCCTGCGGCATCTGCATCCAGGGATTGTACCCCCAGGGCATTTGCGGCTGCTGAGAGGGATCAGCCCCCTGCGGCATCTGCATCCAGGGATTGTACCCCCAGGGCATTTGCGGCTGCTGAGAGGGATCAGCCCCCTGCGGCATCTGCATCCAGGGATTATATCCCCAAGGCATCTGCGGCTGCTGAGAAGGATCAGCACCTGTGGGCATTTGTCCCCATGGATTGGGCGGAACGGCTGCCTTTTCAGGTTCTTTCTTGGGTTCCTCCGGCTTGGGCTCTTCCGTTTTAGCTTCCTCTGTCTTTTCGTCATCTTCACCTGTAAAGTCAAATACAGGAGGTTCTATTTTGGATTCCTCTGTTTTTTCTTCTTCATCTTCGCCTGTGAAGTCGAATACAGGAGGTTCAATTTTAGTTTCCTCTGTTTTTTCTTCTTCATCTTCGCCTGTGAAGTCGAATACAGGAGGTTCTATCTTGGTTTCCTCTGTTTTTTCATCGTCTTCGCCAGTGAAGTCGAATACAGGAGGTTCTATTTTGGTTTCCTCTGTCTTTTCTTCTTCACCTGTGAAGTCGAATACAGGGGGTTCAATTTTAGTTTCCTCCGTTTTTTCATCATCTTCATCTGTGAAGTCAAATACAGGAGGTTCAATTTTAGTTTCCTCTGTCTTTTCTTCTTCATCTTCGCCTGTGAAGTCGAATACAGGAGGTTCTATCTTAGTTTCCTCTGTTTTGTTATTCTCTTCATCTGTGAAATCGAATACAGGGGGTTCTATTTTAGTTTCTTCTGTCTTGTTATCTTCTTCACCTGCAAAGTCGAATACGGGAGATTCCGGTTTGGAATCCTCTGTAGTTTCATCTTTTGAGTCGGATACAGGAGATTCAGTCTTTGTTTCCTCCTCAACGGACTGGCTGTTGGAGAAGAAGTCAAATACAGCCGGTCTGTGTGCCGCTGACGTTTCGGGGAGCTGAGATTTTTCAGGTGGCAGGGCGGCATCTTCATCCGATGAGCCGCTTTCCCAGATGTCCTGAGAGTCTATAAATATTTTGTCGCCTTTTTCCCTGATATTTTCGGGTATCTGATACATATGGATATTCGGAGTGATTCCGAACATGGGCACATTCCAGTTCAACGCATATACAAGCGTTTCGACAACATAGCAAGCCCATTTTTCAGCCATACAGGCATCCTGAGTAAGTACTTTGATTGATTGCAAAATAGCAATACACTTGTCAATTTCAGGTTCATCATGTGCCATATAGAGAGCATTGCATACTCCCTGTTCATATGCATCGAGAAAAACTTTTCTTTCCTGTTTCAGATCGGGTATGAATTCATCAAGCATTGACCTGAGCTGAAGACCATCAAGCAGAATTTCTATTCCGCAGGTTTTGAAGATATACCTGAGAGCTTCTTTGGCATTGTCAAACGTCAGTCTGTCTTCGTCTTTTTCCTCAAGTTCCGCTCCGCAGAACGGACACTTGATGATAAGATTGGCTCTTGCATTTGTTTTCCATTCACTACCGCATTTTTTACATTGCATCAAATATCACCGTCCTTCCGGGAATTTCATCATAGCATGAAAATTCTGTCATCATCACAAAATTCCTCTCTGCAAAATAATTTGATATGTATAAACTATACTAAATTTCCGATAAATTTTCAATGGGGTAAGCCAATTTTTTGTACATTTAAACAAATACAGACTTTTCTTTTGATGTCTTTTCACCAAAAAATAATTTCGGAAATGCAAGTATAATCAAAAAAGGGCAGTATGCCCTCTGCAATTCTATGTGTAATTATAACAAATTTTCACTTT
>CADCJK010000060.1 GCA_902801715.1 uncultured Ruminococcus sp.
TTCCAAAAAATATGACCACCGTTTCAAAGATATCTTCAATGAAATCTTTGAAAACGAATACAAAGATAAATTTGCCGATGCCGGTATCACTTTCTTCTATACTCTCATTGATGACGCTGTTGCAAGAGTCATTCGTTCAGATGGTGGCTATATCTGGGCTTGTAAGAATTACGATGGCGATGTTATGTCCGACATGGTTGCTACTGCTTTCGGCTCACTTGCTATGATGACATCAGTGCTCGTATCTCCCGACGGCATTTATGAATATGAAGCCGCTCACGGCACCGTTCAGCGTCACTATTATAAATATCTCAAAGGTGAAACAACTTCCACCAACTCTGTTGCAACACTCTTTGCATGGACAGGTGCTTTGAGAAAACGTGGTGAACTTGACAATATCCCCGAACTCTGCAATTTTGCCGATAAACTCGAAAAGGCTACTCTTGCCACTATCGAAGACGGCATTATGACAGGTGACCTGGCTCTGCTTTCCTCTCTCGAAAACAAGACTAAAGTTGATACGGAAACTTTCCTTGTAGAAGTCAACAAACGCCTTTCCGCTATGCTGTAAGGAGATGGCAAATTGAGCAGGACTGCCCGCAACGGCAAAGTGGACTTGTTCAAATTCATTTTCTCTATCGTTGTCATTATCTACCATTTCGGCAATGCCGTTAAATTTGACAATGAGCTTTTCAATAAAGGCTATATCGGTGTGGAATTCTTCTTTATCGTATCGGGATTTTTGTTTGCCAAATCGCTTGCAAAAATCCCGTATCATAAAGAAACCCTGCCTTCCGATTCCGTTCATTTCATGTGGAGAAAATACAAGTCTTTTCTGCCGTATCACTTCTTTACATTCGTATGCACATTCATTACCGCTTCCATCATCTCTCAATGGAATATTTCAAACATTGCCTTTGAATTGGCAAATTCCGTTCCCGACTTCTTCATGATACAGGTAAACGGTGTCAGCAAAATGTCACTTTTGGGGCATGAATGGTATATTTCCGCCATGCTTCTCGCTATGTTCGTATTAACTCCCATAGTGATAAAATTCAGGGATATATTCCTCAGATACATAGCACCTGCACTGGCATTTTTTATATTGGCACTCCTGTTCCATTCTTACGGACATCTCAATGCCGTCGGGGCTTGGATAGGTGTTTTCAATTCGGGATTTCTTCGTGCACTGGCTGAAATTTCTCTCGGCTGTGTATGCTTTGCCGTTTCCGAAAACGGTGTGATTGAAAAATTTCCCAAACCCGTTCTTGTCATCACGGAACTGATACTCTATACATTGGTCATTCTCTATGCCAATAAAAGTTTAGGCTCTGTTTCGGAACTTTCCATTGTCATCATGCTGGCATTTGCCGTGACAATCTCATTTTCACCCAAATCAAGCCTTGCCTTTCTCAATAACAAATTCATTCTGTTTCTGGGAAAAATCAGCTTTCCGATTTATCTTTGTCAGATATTCGTGCGACAGGCTCTCGTGAAATCAAATCTTGGTTTAAACTATTTTTCATATATGGGACTGTATGTGTTCACGGTCATTGCCGTTTCACTTCTGTGCATACTTATTTGCGATTCCATTGTTAATTTTATTCAGAAAAAAATCAAACCCACAGCCGTTTGAAAAGCTGTGGGTTTTTCTCATTTAAAAAATGACATCTTTGAAACATACAAGCGGTTTATTATTCGTATAATCCCAACTGTGATATGAACCGCCAAGACAAAAATTCTTTGAATCACAATGACTGCACTTTTCATTTTTCTCATAAAGAGGTGTGCGGAATATCTTGAAACGGTTTTTCCAGACATCCGTGAAATCATCTTTCAGGATATTGCCCTCTATCGTTTCACTTCGTCTTTCGATATCCAGACAGGCTCCAATGTCACCATTTGCCATGATACTTGCCGTATATATGCCCGCACTGCAAATGAAATACCAGTCACGAACGGCTTTTTCATATTCCAGGCCAAGATAATGCGTACAACCGTATGAAAGCGGATAGCCTTGTTCTCTCTTGGTGCGGATAAAATCCAACATTCTGATATAGTCCTCTTTATCCAGCATATAGCCGTCAAGGGCAAGTGCCCTGCCAATCGGCTCCAGATTGATGACTCTCCATGAATCAACGTCCAGTTCCTGCATCAGTTCAAACAAAGCATCCAATTCATTGATATTCTTCTTTGTTACAACCGTAGTGGTCTGAACTTCCTTGAAATTATATTTCAAAAGATTTTTGACACCCTCCACTGCTTTTTTGAAACCGCCCTTTGTTCTGCGGAAACTGTCATGCGTATCTTCCAGACCGTCAATGCTGACCGATATCGTTCCCATGCCTGTTTCTTCCAGACGCTTTGCAACGTCATCTGTAATAAGTGTGCCATTACTCGTCATGCCCCATTTATAGCCAAGTTTATTGGCATAGGACATGATATCGAAAAATTCCTTGCGTAACAGCGGTTCTCCGCCCGTAATGCACAGCATGGGCAAGGGTGAAAAATCCCTCTTTACTTTATCAAGAAGTTCATAATATCTCTCTACAGGCATTTCAACGGACTTGACATCTCCGCAGTAACTTCCGCAATGAAGGCATCTTTCATTACAGTTCATGGTCAATTCCAGAAACAAAAATTTTAACTGAGGTTCTTTTCTTAACTGTTCTTTATATTCTGCCAATTTAGTCAGCTGGGAAATTTTGGTGAGCGTATTCATCTATTTTACCCCCATCATCTGTTTCCCATCATCTCCGGAGGTCCATATACCATAACAGGTATCTCGCTTCTCGGGTCAAAGCTCTTTTCTTCCGATGATTCTCTTTCCTCAGCCGGTGGCGGTCCATATACGGGTTCCGGTATTTCCTCCTCCGGTTCATAATCGTCTTCATCAATGGGAGGACCGTAAACATCCTCCGGAATCTGGCTTGACGGATCAAAGCTGCGTTCCTCAACGGGAGGACCATATACAACTACCGGTATGTCACTTGATGCATCATAACTTGATTCCACATTCGACACATCACTCGGCTGCGGCAAAGGCTTGACACAGCTGAAACTGCTCATGCTCAATGATGTTCCAAGAATAGCAGCCGCCACAATCGTACGTCTGAATCTTTTTTCTTTCATAGAAACACATCCCTTTCTAAAAAATTTTATAGTTTTATAAAATACGGACATATATTTTCATAACTGCCGTCTTTCATGCGGAAACCGTTCGGAATAATCCCCAACTGCTGAAAGCCGATTCTTTCATACAAGTGTCTTGCATGGATATTGCTTTCCACCACTGCATTGAACTGCAATATTTTAAATCCAATATTTTTTGCCTGCATAATGCAGTCAAGCACCAGTTTTTCACCGATATGTTTCCCTCTGCTTTCTGAACTTACCGCATAGCTTGCATTACAGATATGTCCGCATCTGCCGATATTATTCGGATGAAGTATATACAAGCCAAAAATCCTGCCGTTATCCGCTGCAACACCTGCATGACTCTGTGAAGAAAAAAATTCCTCTCCCGTTTTCAAGTCAAGCAAATCTTCCTGCGGAAAGGCATTCCCTGCCTCAACCACTTCATTCCATATTTTTATCATTTCAGGCAAATCACTTTTCCGGAATTTCCTTATCTCCATGCTGATACAATCTCCTTATGATTTCCTCTATATCTGCATCTTTTACACTGATATCACTGACTTTCACGGTTTCAAGCGTATACGACACCATGTCCGAAACAGGTACTGCCGAACTGTTGAATCTCACTTTGACAGTGCCGTTTTCCTTGGCAATCGTTATATCCTTATCCGTTATATGAAAACACCCTTTATAGTCAAGAATATTTTCATTATCTTTTGTCACAAAATTCAATTCACGAATCTGACCGTACTTACTTTTCAATTCGTTTATCGTGCCGTCAAATACATTCGTGCCTTTGTCTATCATGACAATTCTATCAGCGAGCAATTCAATATCTTCCAAATCGTGAGTCGTCAGAATAACAGTCGTGTTTTCATGCTTATTGATATAGCCTATCGCATTCCTGATATTATTTTTCACGACTACATCAAGACCTACTGTCGGTTCATCAAGAAACAGTACTTTCGGATTATGCAAAAGAGATGCCGCTATATCCGCCCTCATTCTCTGACCGAGTGAAAGCGTTCTGACGGGACTTGTGATAAAACTCTCCAAGTCAAGCACTTCATTCAGAAATGCCATTCTCTTTTTATAATCCTCGTCAGATACTTCATATATCTCTTTCAAAACACTGTATGTTTCTCTTAAAGGCAAATCCCACCACAACTGCGTTCTCTGACCGAATACAACGCCTATTTCCTTTACATAGCTTTTTCTGTTCACAGTGGGATTTCTGCCATTTATTGTACACGTTCCGGAAGTCGGTGTCAATATGCCTGTGAGCATTTTTATCACAGTGGATTTTCCTGCACCGTTCGGTCCTATGAATCCCAATATTTCACCTTTCTCCACGTCAAAGCTGATATCCTTTACCGCCTGAACAATCTCTGTTTTCGGGTGAAACAGCGATTTCACACTGCCTTTCAAGCCTGCTTCCTTCACGGTCTTTTTAAATTCCTTGTGCAGACTTCTTACTTCTATCATTTGGTAAACTCCTCTACACTCTGTTCAATCACTTTTCTTATCTCCTCCATGCCCGTACCGTCATTCGATGAACATGGATATAATTTTATATCAGGATAATCCGACAATTCCTCTTTCAGTTCTTCCAGCCTTTTCGCCTGCTGGGATTTTTTCAGCTTATCCATTTTCGTCAGGGCTATAATAAACGGATATCCGCTCTGATACAGAAAATCTATCATTGTCATGTCATCTTTCGTGGGACTGTGACGCATATCGCATATCTGCACGACCAGGGCAATTTTTCTTTCCTGTGCAAAATAACCTTCCATCAGTTCAGACCATCTCTGTTTCTCTGCCTGCGATACCTTTGCATAGCCATATCCCGGCAAGTCCACTAAATATGCCTCTTTCAATGAAAAAAAATTTATCGTAGCCGTTTTTCCCGGCTGACTGCTCACCCTTGCGATTGATTTCCTGTATAAAATTTTATTGATAAGAGAAGATTTCCCTACATTCGACTTGCCCGAAAAAATAACTTCGGGCAACGTCGATGCGGGTATCTGACCGGATTTTCCATAAGCCGCTTTAAATTCCGCTATCTGAAAATTCGTACAAATCCCCCCTTAATTTTTTGCCAATGCATTATCGAGAACTGTATTGATATTATCCGCAAATACAAAATTCACCGCATTTTTTACAACGTCATCCACTTCATCAAGGTCTGATTTATTCTCCTGCGGAATGATAATCGTTTTGATTCCCAGACGATATGCCGCCATGGTTTTTTCTTTCAAGCCGCCTATCGGCAAAACCCGTCCCCTGATTGTAATCTCACCTGTCATGGCTACATCTTTTTTCACAGGTATCCCTGTCAAAGCAGAGGTAATTGCCGTTGCAATCGTGATTCCCGCTGACGGTCCGTCTTTGGGCACTGCACCCTCCGGAACGTGTATATGCATATCTTTATTTTTATAAAAATCACTGTCTATGGATAATTCATCTGCCATTGTTCTCACACAGGTATATGCCGCATGGGCTGACTCTTTCATGACATCTCCCAATGAACCCGTCAATTCCATCTTGCCCGTGCCGTTCATGACTGCCACTTCAACCGGCAATGTTTCACCGCCTACTGCTGTCCATGCCAATCCCGTTGCAACACCTATTTCATCTGCTTTATTCATGCTGTCACTCTTGTATTTCCTTGAACCGAGATATTCTTCTATATTCTCCATCGTTATTTTGACGGATTTCTGTTCGCCTGAAACAATTTTCACTGAAACTTTATTCATGATTCTTGAAATCGCTCTTTCCAGTGAACGTACTCCCGATTCCCTTGTATAACTGTCTATAATATCATAGATAACTTCATCCGATATTTTGAACTGTCTTGCCGTCAAGCCATGCCTTTTGAGCTGCTTCGCTACAAGATGTATTTTCGCTATATTGAATTTTTCCTCTCTTGTGTAGCTGTCGATATGAATAATATCCATTCTGTCAAGCAGCGGTGCCGGAATTGCCGTGTAATCATTGGCTGTCGTGATGAACATGACTTTACTCAAATCAAACGGCATATCTACATAATGGTCATAGAATGTGGAATTCTGTTCACCGTCAAGCACTTCCAACAATGCCGATGTCGGATCGCCCCTGAAATCATTTCCAAGTTTATCCACTTCATCAAGCAGTATCAGCGGATTCGCAGAACCGGCTAATTTCATGGCATTCATAATTCTGCCCATCATCGCACCTATATAAGTGCGTCTGTGACCTCTTATTTCAGCCTCATCATGCACGCCGCCCAATGCAATTCTCTGATATTTCCTGCCTGTCGCATCCGCTATGGAATGGGCAACAGATGTCTTTCCCACTCCCGGCGGTCCTGCCAGACATATAATCTGTCCATTGATAGACGGATTCAATTTCCTGACTGCCAATGCCTCTATTACGCTTTCCTTGACTTTCTTCAATCCATAATGATTTTTGTCAAGCACTGCCGCTATGCGTTTGATATCCGACTTTTCTTTCGTAAAAATTCCCCACGGCAATTCCAGACAGGTATCCAGATAACTCCTGACAACATTTGCCTCTGCCGCATTACCCGGCATTTTTTCAAAGCGTGAAACCTCTTTCAAAAGCAGTTCTTTATTTTCATCCGTCGTTTTCAGTGCATTGATCTTTTCACGATATTCCAGTGTTTCTTCTGTCACATCTTCCGATTCTCCGAGTTCTTCACGGATTACTCTCAGCTTTTCCCTCAGATAATACTCTTTCTGATTATTATCCATGCCTTCCTTGGTTCTCTCTGCAATATCTTCCTCAATCGACATGACATCTATTTCATAACGGAACATATCCAGCACTTTTCTCATACGCTCCACTGCATCAAGCGTTTCCAGTATTTTCTGCTTCTTTTCAGTGTCCCTTATCACATTATCCGCTATATAATCCGCAAGTATGCCTACATTTTTCATCTCGTGAACCGTCATGACGATATCATGAGCAATCCTGCCGTTAAACAGCATATATTCATCAAACAAGTCCTTGGCTACATTCAGCAAAGCTGTATTTTCCACATCAGAACCTGATTCCACCGTTTCACACGCCCTTACCAACGCAGTCAGATATCCCGACTTGGCACGGCAGTTCACGACCTCTGCACGATAATTTCCTTTCAATACTACTCTGACGATATCATCTGATATCTTCACCATCTGCAATACTTTGGCTATGACACCGATATAATAAATACCATCGGCTTTCGGCTCATTGTCGAATGCATCTTTCTGGGCAGTAATAAATACAAGCTGATCGGGACTTTTCATCGCCGCAGTCAATGCCCTCATTGAACTGTTTCTGGAAATATCAAAATGCAGTATCGAATTCGGAAATATTACCAATCCTCTCAACGGCATTACCGGTACGGAAATTATTTCATTTATCTTTTCCATTTTTTTCTCCTGTTCCTCAAAGTTTCTTGAGTCCATTATAACACATTTCTCCGTTATTATCAAGTTAATTACAAAATTCACACTTTACTTTTCAAATATTTTACATAAGCCTCAACTGACTGCTTTCGGGCAAATCTCCGAATGTACCGATATCTTTCAGCATATCGATAACACTCTTGGAAACTTTCGCCCTCTGCTGAAAGTCCTCTATAGAAGTGAATTCACCGTCATTTCTTGCCTCTGCAAGACCATTTGCAGCGGCTTCACCTACTCCCGACAGTGCCACAAACGGCAGTCTGATTTTTCCATTCTCTACAAGAAATCTCTTTGCATCCGATTTGTATATATCTATCGGCAGAACTCCGATTCCCCTTGCCAGCATTTCATTGATAATCTG
>CADCJK010000061.1 GCA_902801715.1 uncultured Ruminococcus sp.
TACTTCCATGATCAAGATGCCCGAATCCGGTGATGAAGGTATGTATCTTGTAATGGTCACCAAAAGAGGTCTTATCAAGCGTATTGCTACAAGCAATTTCCATTCCGCAAGAAGAAAGGTCGGTATCAAGGCAATTGTTCTCAATGACGATGATGAACTGGCATGGGTTCGCCTTACAGACGGAAATTCCGATCTGCTGATTGCGACTGCTAACGGAAAAGCACTTCATATTGCTGAAAACAGTATTCGTCCTCAGGGAAAGGCTTCTCATGGTGTAAAAGCTATCAGGCTTTTGAATGATGATGAAGTTATCGGAATGTCCATATTGAGAGATGGGGCTTATGTCTTTACCATATCCGAAAACGGTTTCGGTAAACTTACTCCGCAAGGCGAATTCCCGCTCCACAGAAGAGGAGGACAGGGAATAAACAATTATAAGGCGGCTGACAGAAACGGAAAAGTTGCTGCTATCAAAGCTGTTGATCTTAATGATGACATCATTGTTATGGCTGATAACGGTGTCATCATAAGGGTTTTTGCGGAAACGATATCTTTACAGTCAAGGTTTGGCGGTGGTGTAAAAATCATGAAAATGACTGACGACAGCAAAGTCGTTGCTGTTGCAAGAGCCACTCATGAAGAAGATACCGATGATGAAGAAAATTCCGAGCAATAAAAAATACAAGCCCGATTTCGTTGATGAGATCGGGCTTGTTTGATTCAGCTGTTTTTAATAAATTCTACAATAATATCGATTGACTTTTTAGCGGCTGACTGGCTGAATACACTGTATTCAACAGAGTCATCTTCTTCACTCATGCTGTCGGAAATGGCACGCACGATTCCAAACGGTACTTGATTCAAATAGCATACCTGTCCGATACTTCCGCCTTCCATCTCACACGCTATGGCATTGAAATTTTCATTCAATGCAGAGCGTTTTTCATTTCCTGTGATAAATTGGTCGCCTGTTGCAACAGTACCTGTCACATGATGCGTTTCACCGATACTTTCACAAGCCTTTTCAAGTTTTTTCACTATTTCTTTACTGCATGGAATATAATCTATATTTCCTTCGGGCAAAAATATCGTTCCTCTCTTATCCCCTATTGCAGTAGTATCCATGTCATGCTGTATGACACTCTCCGCTATCACAACATAGCCTATATGAGTGTTAAGACTTGTACTGCCCCCCACGCCTGTATTGACTATCATATCCGGCTTGTATTTCAAAATCATTGTCTGTGCCGCTACAGCCGCATTTACCTTTCCTATGCCGCATTTTACAACTACACATTCCCTGCCCTCAATTTTTCCGCTTGTGTAGGCACTGCCGCTTATCCATTCCGTCTTTACATCCGTCATGTTGGAAATGATTCCATTGACCTCTATTTCCATTGCTCCTATGATTCCTATCATTTTCATTCTCCCGATAAATATTCTTCAAGTGTTATTCCTTTTTCATATATCTCTTTGGCAGCTTTCTCACCGACATATCTGATATGCCACGGCTGATACATGAAATCCGTTTCCTGTACCTTTTCTTCCGGATATCTCAATATGAATCCGTAATCTGCCATGACAGAGTGTATCTCTTTGAGTATTCCCTCCATCTGCAGAAGTTCTTTATCTGTTTCTATTTTCTCGCCTGCAAAGAACAATGCAAGATCTATCCCCAATCCTGTCTGATTTTCGGAATAATTCGGCTCTCCCTGATAGTTATAGGCATATTCCTCCCCATACTCCTTTTCATATTCTTCAATCAGGTCTTGCTGTTCACCTGCATCGAGATAGGCACGTTTTATTTCTATCTGCAATTCCTGCAGCTGCATTTTTTCCCTTAACTGCTGAAAATGTTCATACGTTTCTTTCTCAACTCTGAATGAACCATTAAAGAAGTTCTTTCCCTCAACGATCTCTATCGATTTTTCGTAATTATCCGGCAGCTTATGGGTACGGTTCACAAGCACAAGATAATTCTTTTCAGGTATGGCATTTTCTGACACTTCTGTAACGGAACTGCCGTTTTCATGATTGACCGGCTTTTCACCGCACGCTGTAACAGATACAACAGCCATTGCCGCAAGTATGAATATGAATATTTTTTTCAATCCTTGTCACTCCCTTCTAATTGATGCTGTTCCTCGGGTAATACGGCACCTGCATATTGATTATATACATATCCCTCCGGTATTTCTCCTGAAGGCAAGCGTCTTTCATATCTCTCTTTATCAAATTTATATCTTTTCAAAAGCATATATATCCCTATGAAAAATAACATGATACTTAGCCACTGGGATGTAGAAAGATATAACAAGTGTCCTCTGATATCATCGCCTCTGAAAAATTCATCCGAAAATCTTACAACTGAATATATCACAAAATACAGGGCAAGCAGACTGCCCTTTTTTAATCTCTTTTTATCGAAATAAACAAGGACGAGCATGATTAAAACATTTAAACATGATTCTATCAGTTGTATGGGCAAACGTGTGACACCATTGACGGACGGTTCAAGATATTCACTGTGATAGACTATTCCCCATGAATTTTCTATGCCGTAACAGCATCCTGCCATGAAACACCCGATTCTTCCGAATGCATGGAAAAGCGGTATTGCCGGGGCATATATATCCGCATAAAGTAAAAAATCTATCTTTGCAAGACGACAATATATATATGCCGTCAGAATTCCACCAAAAAGTCCGCCATAAAATACCATACCGCCGCAGGCTTCCGTTATGGAATACAGGAAATTTTCCCATGCTTTTGCAGTGAAGAATATATCCAGCCTCGTCAGAAAATACAGCAGCTTTGCACTGATAAATGCTCCTGCCGCTGAAAAAAGCGGTATATTGACTATCTGAATATAACTGAAATCTTTTCTTTTCTTTGTAGTAAGGTGTATGAGTATTCCCGAAACAATCATCCCGAACAATACGCATACACCATACATGGATACTCTTATACCGAAAATCTCTATGAATGGCAGCATTTTACATTCCAAAGAAACTTCTGAGACCGCTGCACGCAGCGATACAAGCAAAAGATATTCCGCTCATGAGTATGCCGACAATACCAAGAATAATGCCTGCCCATGACATTCCGCCTCTCGGCATATTATAGGAAATATTTTGATTTCCGCCCATCGCTCCGAATACAATACCTGCCACTCCACACGCCAGAGCAACAAAATTGACAATATTCGCAGCTATCGGAACGCCTACAAAAAGATTGCATATGAGTGCAAGGGCAACACTGCATATACTCAGTATCATTCCACGCATTGCTACAGGTCTGCCGGGTTCGTCACCGTTGAAATTCGGAAGATCGGGCATGAAATCTTTATTCTGTTTTGTGGATGTTTCTCCGTTCGGACCAACTGCAACCGATGGATTTATCTTGGAATCAATTTCGGCTTTCTGCTGAAGTTCCTCCGGCATTTCATACTGACTTTCCAACGGTTCATCAAGCTTCTGCTCCAGTTCATCAATATCCGGCATCTCAAATTTGCTTTTATTCTCGTCCATTTTTTATATCTCCTTTTCAAATTTTATTTTCAAAGTCCGAAAGGACTTTTTTAACGATTTCATCGGTGTGCATACCTCTTGAACCTTTTACCAGTACTGTACAATCTTTTTCAATAATCTTTGCAAGATATTCATAAGCTAAACTATTATTTTCAAAGCTGAAAACATTTTTACAGCCGTTTTCTTTGGCACCTTTGGCTGTATTCTTTGAAATTTCCCCTATCGTCAGAAGTGTATCGATTCCAATTTCGGCAAGGTGCTTTCCTACTCCAAAATGTTCACTTTCCGCCTTTTCGCCAAGTTCCAGCATATCTGCCAATACAGCTATCGTTCTGCCCTTTCCAACGCTTTTCAGCACGTTCAAAGATACCTTTGCGGCATCCGGACTTGAATTATAACTGTCATCTATCAGAATGAAATCTTTCATTTCATGTATCTGCTGTCGCATAGGGGCATTCTGATATGTCAGCAATCCCTCTTGAATCGTTTTTTCATCCAATCCCAGATGTTTTCCGACGGCAAATGCTGCAAGGGCATTCTTTACACTATGTTCTCCCAATGCCGGAATTTCAAGCAAAACTTTGTTCCCGTAAAAACAGCATACAAATTTGGTATGAAATCCCTCCGGAATGATATTTTCTGCATAATAGTCATTAGCTTTATCCAAGCCAAATGTTACGGTTTTAAAAATCTGTTTTCCGTAAAGTGTCCTTAAAAGTTTATCATCGCCATTCAGAAATAAAACTCCATCTTTATCAAAGTACTTTGTTATCCTGAACTTTTCTTTCAAAATATTTTCCTGTGTACCTAAATTTTCAATATGGGCAACCCCTATATTCGTCATGACCGCTATACTCGGTCTTGCAACATCTGCAAGCCTGTCCATTTCTCCGAACTCGCTCATGCCCATCTCTATGACTGCCACTTCATTATGTTCCTCTATTTCAAACATTGTCATCGGCAAACCTATCTGACTGTTTTTATTGCCCTGGGTTTTCATAACGTCAAAGCCTTTTGAAAGTCCTGCCGCTATCATCTCTTTGGTACTTGTCTTTCCGACACTTCCCGTTATCCCTATCAATCTTATATTCTGCTTGTTCCTGTAATATGCTGCAAGTTTCTGCAGTGCCAGACGGGTGTTTTTAACTTTTATATAACAGTCTGTCGAATTCTCCGGAACATCATTTTCAGTGAATACTGCCGCCGCACCTTTGGCAAAACAATTTTCTATGAATTGATGTCCGTCAACCTTCTCACCTTTTATCGCCGCAAACAACGTTCCCTCTTTTACGGCTCGGCTGTCATACTGTATATCTGTTATAACTGTATCACCGTTTCCGGTCAGAATGCCATCAACTGCCTGTGCAATCTCTTTCACCGTCATTTTAAACATTCTTGATTCCCCCTATGATATCCCTTACAACTTCTCTTTCATCATAGTGTATCCGGATACCGTTCTTTTCCTGATAGTCTTCATGCCCTTTGCCTGCAAGTACTATGATATCTCCGTCCTGTGCATTCTCTATGCAGTATCTGATCGCATCCGTTCTGTCGGGTATCACAATATATTTTCCGTCTGTCTTGGCAAGTCCCTTTTCGATATCTGCAATAATATCCATTACATCTTCATTTCTCGAATTGTCCTCCGTTATGACAGACAGGTCAGACATTTTGCCCGATATCTCCCCCATTTCATATCTCCTGTCTTTGGAACGGTTTCCACCTGCTCCAAACAATGTTATCAGTCTGTTGGGCTTATATTCCCTTAATGTTTCAAGCACATTCTCCATACTCATTGCATTATGTGCATAATCTATCAAAAGAGTATAATTCCCATTGACCTTTACTGTTTCTACTCTGCCTTTGACCTTGACTTCATTCAAGCCGTCATAGATATCCTTTTCACTGACTCCGAAATGTCTGCACACGGCTATTGCACAAAGAGCATTATATACATTGAACTTTCCCGGAATATCTACATTCAATGACATATCCATGGCACCCTCTGTTTCAAAATGCACTCCTATATATCCGAAATCGGATATCAGATGTTCATTCTTTGCCTTTAACTCTGCACTGTTACAGAATCCGAATGTTTCAATTTTTTCGCAGGTGTTATTCTGAATTATTACAGGTGTTACTTTATCGTCTGCATTGACAATGCCGACTTTGCACTGGCTGAATAATCTCGATTTACATTCGATATATTCCTCCATAGTGGCATGTTCGACTCCGCCTATATGGTCATGCGACAAGTTCGTGAACATTCCATAATCGAAATTGATTCCGTATGTCCTGTATAATTTCAATGCCTGTGACGATACCTCCATTACTGCACATTTGCAGCCTTTATCTATCATTTTCTTCATAGCTTTATGCAGTTCATACGATTCAGGCGTTGTATTCGATGTCTTGGTTATTTCATCACCTATAATAATCCCTATTGTACCGATGATACCTGTCTTGATATTTGCCTTTTCAAGTATTGCCTTTATCATAAAAGCAGTGGTGGTTTTTCCTTTGGTACCCGTTATGCCTATCGTTTTAAGATGGTCAGCAGGTCTTCCAAAATATTCCCCACTCATCAATGCAAGTGCTTTTCTTGTATCATATACTTTTATAACGGTAATTCCTGTTATTTCCACATCTCTGTTTACAACAACTGCCGCAGCTCCCTGTTCAACAGCCTTTTCAATAAAATCATGACCGTCAAAATTGGCTCCCACCATGCATACAAATACACAGTCTTTTACTATCTTTCTCGAATCATATATGATATCTGATATTTCCATATCTAAACTTCCGCTTACAACCTCATATTCCGACTTTGCAAGCAGTTCACCGAGTTTCATATAAAACCCCTCCACCAAAAAATCTTTGAGTCAAACTCTACTTCTACATTAAATGCACTTTAAGCATATTTTATCACACTGTTATTCAGACTGCAACAATAAATATTTCCGATTTTCAACAACTTTTTCCGCTTTTGTTCAATAACTGCAAAAAGAAAATTTCTTTGACAAGTTTAAAAGAAATTTTGTCAAGAATACTTGACAAAAAACCGCCACTGTGTTACTATATAACTACAGAAAATTTTTGAACTGATTGTCTGAACGGACGGTGGCTTATGGACAAAAAAGAAATCCTTGCCAAAAATAAAAAACAAAACCGTAACTCCCTCGATGAGAGAGAACAAAAAATCTATAATACTTCTTTTGGTATTGGTGCGGTGATAGTCGGAGTGCTGTGTGTGATATTCAGTATCTACAGACTTTGCCATCACCAGATGTTCTATGAATTCGCCGCTATTATCACTGCCTATCTCTGCACGACTTTCCTTTACCAGTATAAAAATATAAGAAAGAATTCCTATCTTGTTTCGGGAATCTTCACAGGTATTGCCGCTTTACTTACTGCAGTGCTTTTCTTTATGGTGAATGCGTGATGAATGATATCGTTTTTCAGAATAAACTTAGGATCGCCCGTGCCGAAAAAAGAATTTCTCAGGGTGACCTCGCCGAAATGGTCGGTGTTTCAAGGCAGACTATCAGTTCTATAGAAAATAACCAGTTTTGCCCCAGTGCAAAACTTGCTCTCCTTATCTGTATCGCCCTTGACAAAAAGTTTGAAGAACTTTTTTACTTCGGCGATGGTGATACTTGATTATAAGTTTACTTCATATACATTCCTCCTAAAAAAGCAGCAATTCCCGATTGTTCTTTGCAATCGGGAATTGTTGTTTCATTTTGACCTTTTTTAATTGTTTCATGTGAAACATTTCTGTTTAATGAAAAATGAGAAGCAGGGAATAGGAAAGCGTTTCTCATTTCTGATTCATCATTAAAAATGTTTCACGTGAAACATTTTATTATTGACTGTACAAATTGAATTGTTTGTATTATAATAGGAGTGAAATTATTTGGAATAAGGATTGATGTATAAATGAAGTTTGTAGCAGGAGAATTTGACGTTGCGGTCATAGGGGCAGGTCACGCAGGTATTGAAGCAGGTCTTGCGGCTGCAAGGCTTGGCTGCAAAACCGCTGTGTTCACTATCAATATGGATGCTGTCGGAAACTGCCCGTGCAATCCCTCCATAGGAGGTACGGCAAAAGGTCATCTTGTCAGGGAAATCGATGCTCTCGGCGGTGAGATGGGAAAAGCGGCTGATGAATGTTTTTTGCAGATAAGAATGCTCAACAGGGGAAAAGGTCCGGCAGTCCATTCGCTCAGGGCGCAAATTGACAGACGTGCTTACAGTACAAGAATGAAGCATACCCTTGAACTCCAGGAAAATCTTGAACTCCGTCAGGCTGAAATAACCGATCTTGAAAGAACTCAGGAC
>CADCJK010000062.1 GCA_902801715.1 uncultured Ruminococcus sp.
TTTTGAAAGAGGTGTCGGTGATACTACCGATGTCGTTCAGAAAGAAATGTACACCTTCAAAACAAAAGGCGACAAGTCCATTACTCTCAAACCCGAAGGCACGGCAGGTGCGGCAAGGGCTATTCTTGAAAACGGTGTCTATAATGACGGCTATCCCATTAAAGCCTATTATATTACTCCCTGCTATCGCTATGAACGTGCACAAAAAGGCAGACAGCGTGAATTTCACCAGTTCGGTCTTGAAGTCTACGGTGCAGGCTCGTATTTTGCAGATGCGGAAGTCATTTGTGCCGCCAAATCCGTTTTCGACAGGCTCAATATTAAAAACATCAGCCTTGAACTGAATTCCATCGGCTGTAAAAACTGCCGTCCGAATTATCACAAGGCTCTCAAAGAATACTTTGCCAGCCATGAAACAGAATTATGCGATACCTGCCGTTCAAGGCTTGACAAGAACCCTATGAGAATCCTTGACTGCAAAAGTCCCGTCTGTTCGGAGATAGCCAAAAATGCCCCTGTTGTACTCGATTATCTTTGCGAGGAATGTCAGGAACATTTTGACGGTGTGAAAAAATGCCTTGATTCCGCTGACGTTCAATATACAATTAATCCCCAAATCGTCAGAGGTCTTGACTATTATACAAGAACTGTCTTTGAATTCGTTTCCAATAACATCGGTGCACAAGGCACTGTATGCGGCGGCGGACGTTATGACGGCTTGATGGAAGAACTTGGCGGACAGCCGACTCCCTCGCTTGGCTTTGGCATGGGCATTGAAAGGCTTTTGATGGTTCTCGAAGAAAGCAATATTGAAATTCCTCAGCCGCCTGTATGTGACCTGTATGTCATCGGCTTGGGCGATAATGCCAAAATCAAGGCTTTCAATATCGTTGAAGGTGTCAGGAATTCCTCTCTGATTGCCGAAACCGATATTGTCGGCAGAAATCTCAAAAAACAAATGATGTATGCCAATAAAATCAACGCTAAATTCACGATGGTCATAGGCGACAGTGAAATTGAAAACAATAAAGCCAAACTCCGCAATATGTCCACCAAAGAGGAAACCGAAATTTCTCTTGACGAAAATTTCTTCAGTGAATTTTTTGCAATATATTCAGATAATGAAAGTATGAAACTTTTTGATATTCTCAATAAAATGTAAAGGAAGTAATTATCATGGCAGAATTTATGACAGGCTTGAAACGCACTCATTACTGCGGTGAACTGCGTGCAAGCGATATCGGAAAAGAAGTCGTTTTATGCGGCTGGGTACAGCGTCAGCGTGACCTCGGACAGCTTATTTTTATAGACCTCCGTGACAGAACGGGCATTATTCAGCTTGCCTTTGACGATACAACCGACAGAACCGTTTTCGACAAGGCTTTTACAGTCCGTTCGGAATATGTCCTTGCCGCAAAGGGCATTGTCCGTGAAAGAAGTGCAAAGTCCAATAAAATCCCTACAGGCGATATCGAAATTGAAGTGAAAGAACTCCGTATTCTCTCTGAATCCGAAACCACTCCGTTTGAAATTATCGACAACTGCCCGACAGCAGAACTCACAAGGCTCAAATATCGTTATCTCGATTTGAGAAGACCTGAATTGCAGAAAAATATTATATTCCGTCACAAAGTTGCTAAAGTCACCCGTGACTATTTCGACGAAAACGGCTTCATTGAACTTGAAACGCCTATGCTTATCAAATCCACTCCAGAGGGTGCAAGAGATTTTCTCGTGCCGTCAAGAATCCATAAAGGTTCTTTCTATGCTCTCCCCCAATCTCCTCAGATGTACAAACAGCTTTGCATGGTTGCAGGCTTTGACAGATATATGCAAATTGCAAGATGTTTCCGTGATGAAGATTTGAGGGCAGACCGTCAGCCTGAATTTACTCAAATCGACCTTGAAATGTCCTTTGTAGATATGGAAGATGTTCTTCAGATAGGTGAAGGCTATATCAAACGACTTTTCAAAGATGTCATGAATATCGACATTCCGACACCGTTCCCCAGATACACTTATAATGAAGTAATGGAACGTTTCGGCTCTGACAAGCCCGATACACGTTTCGGCATGGAAATCTTTAACATCTCCGATGAAGTCAAAAATACAGAATTTGTCGTATTCAAAAATGCTCTTGCCAATGGCGGAAGTGTTCGTGGAATCACGGCTAAAAATGCCGTTAAAACTTACACGAGAAAAGAAATTGACAAACTTGTTGAATTCGTCAAAGGCATTGGTGCAAAAGGTCTTGCATGGATTCGCTGGACAGATGACAGTATTTCTTCGAGTTTTGCAAAATTCATGAGTGAAGATGAAATGCAGGCTATCCTTACAAAAGCAGGTGCCGAAAAAGGTGATGTCGTTCTCATCGTGGCAGACAGTGATGACACAGGTGCCGAAAAAGGTGATGTCGTTCTCATCGTGGCAGACAGTGACAACAATACCGTTTTATCTACTCTCGGTGCAGTCCGTACGGAATGTGCAAAGAAACTCAATATTATCAAAGACAGCTATAATTTCCTTTGGGTAGTGAAATTCCCGTTCTTTGAATACGATAAAGAAAGCGGTGAATGGCTTGCTATGGACCACCCGTTCACATCTCCCACAGATGAATGTATGGATAAACTCGACGGCAATAAGGGCGAAGTCTATGCAAAAGCCTATGACATGGTTCTCAACGGCATTGAGCTTTCATCAGGCTCTATCAGAATCACCAATCCCGACTTGCAGAAAAAAATGTTTGAAATGCTCGGTCTGAGTGATGAAGAAGCCTATGAAAAATTCGGATTTTTAATGGACGCTTTCAAATTCGGTGCACCCCCTCACGGCGGTATGGGTATCGGTCTGGACAGACTCGTTATGCAGATGCTCAAAGCCCCGACTTTAAGAGATGTTGTATTGTTCCCGAAAGTGCAGAATGCAAGTGAGCCTATGACAAATGCCCCTGCAGGCGTTGACAGACAGCAGCTCACCGACTTGGGAATTGAAGTTATCAGCGAATAATTAAAAAGTGTGAAGAGTGAAGAGTGGAGAGTGGAGCGGTTTTCATCAAAACAATGCTTCACTCTCCACTCTCAACACTCCACTCTGATAAAAGTTGGAGATATTTTCTATGGATAAAAAATTCAAGTCCGATTTTTTAAAGGGACTTTTTGACGGCATACCGATATTTTTGGGCTATTTATCGGTATCGTTCGGATTCGGCATTATGGCAGTCAGTTCAGGCTTAAGTGTCTTTGAGGCTTTCATGATATCCCTGACAAATTTAACTTCCGCAGGACAGGCTCAGGGCGTTGCCGTCATTGCCGCAGGCGGTACTCTTATTGAAATGGCTGTCGTGCAGTTCGTCATCAATATCAGATATGCACTCATGGGATTGTCACTTTCACAAAAACTTGATGAAAAATTCACTCTCCCTCACCGACTCCTTGCCGCTTACGGCATTACCGATGAAATATTTGCCCTCTGCTCTACAAAAGAAACTCCCCTGAAACCCAATTATATGTACGGTGTCATAGCGATATCCACTTTTGGCTGGGTACTCGGTACATTTTTAGGCGGTGCGGCAGGTACACTTCTACCTGCCAATGTTACAGCTGCTCTCGGAATCGTTCTTTACGGAATGTTTATTGCCATTATCGTTCCACCGTCACGCAAATATAAAAGCGTTCTTTTCGTTGTGGGAATTGCCGCACTGTTCAGCGTGATATGCAAATATCTTCTGCCGTTTGTATCGGGCGGCTTTGCCGTGATTATTTCGGCAATCCTTGCCGCTGTATGCGGTGCACTGATATTTCCACAAAAGGACGGTGAAAATGAATGAGTATTGCCATTTACATAGCCGTTATGGCTCTCGTGACCTATCTCATCAGAGCCTTGCCATTCGCATTCTTCCAAAAAAAGATAAAATCACAATTCATCAAAAGCTTTTTATATTACGTTCCCTATGCCGTTCTGAGTGCCATGACCATTCCCGCTATTTTTTACAGTACAGGCAATATTTATACCTCTATTGCAGGAACGGTTGCCGCACTTGTATTAGCCTATTTCAATCTCCCTTTGATAGTCGTATCCCTTGCGGCTGCTTTGACAGCCTTCTTAACAGGATTTATCGTATAAGTGTGGAGTTTGGAGAGTGGAGCAGCTGCAAATCCGAATTTTTTGCCGAAAACAAATCAACTCCGCTCTCAACTCTCCACTCTCAACTCTAAAATGAAAGGCGGTATTGCTATGAAAAAAATATTTAAAATATTGTTTGGTGCATTGGCTGTTGCAGGAATCGGTGCATTGATATTGAGTTCATGTCACGTTAAATCGGAAAGTCAGATTGTAAAATATGCCAATCAGAATTTCGGCAGTGCCGAACTTGTTGCGACTGAAACCATGGAAAATGGCGGCAGAAAATGTATTATGCGTGATAAGGAATACGGCTTTGAATACTACGTCAAAAGCGAAATGCATGATATCAATATTGACGGCTCGAAATTCGGCAGTACCGAAAGTACCGGCAGCGATTTCAGCAAAAAATATTATGAACTTCTCCAAAATACCTGTCAGCCAAAATTTGATGAAATCGCAAAAAGTGACAATATAGAAATCAATGACGGAGATTCCTTTAACTTCATGAATATCAGACTGACCTCTGAAAATGACAATTTTCTTTCATCAGCCGAAAAAATCGCTGATATTATCATCAGTTTCGATAACAGAAAATATTACAAAGAGAGTTATTTAGGCATTTATGACATGAATGAGAAACGTCTTGGGGCATATTACATTCACGAGAAAAAATGGGTTGACGCTGATGATGAAGATGACCATTTCTACATAGAGAGGGCTAAAATGCTCAATCGAAATGCAAAATTCATTCGCAAGGAAAAGAAACTTTTCAAAGATACGGGCTTTGCACCCGACCAAGTGAGAATTTCTCTCGGTGAAAAGGAATATACCTATGAAACGCCCGTTCAGTATTATTATTTCAGCGTTGACGGCAGGGAATTTTTCATAGCTGACTTTATCCTGAAAGACCACTATTCCGACATCTATCAGTATAACAATTATGACGAGGTGTTCAATTAACTTTATTATTGACAAATCCCGCTGTTTTTGCTATTATTGAAAAGGTTTTTTATAATTTTTTGCAATTACTATTTGATTGTGAGGGAAAAAGGTATGATTGACAAACTGAAAAAAATCCTTGAAGACGGTGAACAGAGAATTGCAAAAACTCTCTCCGAAACCGAACTTCAGGACGTAAAAGCCTCGCTCCTCGGCAAACAGGGCGTTTTTACGGAAGTAATGAAAGAAATGAGATTAAATCCAAGTTTACAGCCCTCATTGACAAACAAAGACTGGAACTCCAGCTTAAAGCCGATAAAATTGATGAAAATTTTGATATCACCGTTCCGGGAATTGCCCCTGCAAGTACAGGCGGTCTGCACCCCATTACTCAGATGTGCTATGACCTTAATGATGCTTTTCGTTCCATGGGCTTTGAGATTTTCGAGGAAGATGACATTACAAGCGAACTTTACGCTTTCGACAAACTTAACTTTCCGCCAAATCACCCTGCAAGAGAAAGCATGGATACCTACTGGCTTGAAGGTCATGACAAGGGCTGTTCCTGTGATAAACTTTGCTTACGCCCCCACTTGACAGGCGGCAGTGTCCGTTATCTCCAGACGCATAAGCCCCCTTATCGCTTTGTATATCCCGGCAGAGTCTACAGAAATGAATCCACTGACGCAAGGCATGAAAGAGCTTTCTTCCAGTATGAAGCCCTTATCGTTGACAAGGAATTCACATTCGCTTCCGGTAAAGTGCTTATCAAGAGTATTCTTTCCAAAGTGTTCGGCAGAGATGTGCCCGTCAGAATGAGAGCAGGATTTTTCCCATTCGTTGAACCCGGTTTTGAAATCGACATGGGCTGTCTGGTATGCGGCGGCAAAGGCTGCAGTGTATGTAAACAAGTCGGCTGGATTGAAATTATGCCCGGCGGTACGCCTCACCCCAATGTACTCCGTGCAGGCGGTCTTGATCCCGATGAATATACAGGCTTCTATGTCAACATCGGTCTTGACAGGCTTGTTATGATGAGATACGGTGTTGATGATGTCCGTCTGTTCCATAGTGCAGACCTCAGATTCTTAGAGCAGTTCAATTAAAAGGAGGGCTATTTCTTGAAAGTTTCACTTGATTGGATAAAAGAATATGTCGAACTCCCCGAAAGCATGGACTTGACAAAGCTGGCTTATGACCTCACCATGTCCACCGTTGAAGTCGAGGGAGCAGAAAAATTAGCAGATAAATTTGATAAAATGATTGTTGGTGTTATCAAAGAGGTACTTCCTCACCCGAATGCCGATAAACTCCGTATCTGCAAAACGGATATCGGAAATGAAATAAAAGACATTGTATGCGGCGGTTCCAATCTGGAAGCCGGTATGAAAGTTGCTGTAGCGTGTCCCGGTGCCATGGTGAAATGGCATGGAGAAGGCGAACTCGTTGAAATTAAAAATGCCGCTTTGCGTGGCGTGCAGAGTTTCGGCATGATATGTGCCGCTGTTGAAATCGGTCTGGCAGACCTTTTCCCTGCCAACAACGACCATGAAATTGTAGACCTGTCTGCATTTGACGTAAAAGCAGGCACACCCCTTGCAGAAGCCCTTGACCTTGATGACATTATTCTTGAAATAGATAATAAATCCATGACAAACCGCCCTGACTTATGGGGACATTACGGTATTGCAAGGGAAATTGCTGCTTTGTATGACCTGCCTTTGAAAGAATTCCCGAAATTCGATTTAACGGACGTTCCTGCACTTACCCTTGACATTCAGGATACGGAACGCTGTCCGAGATACATGGGTACAGAAATAAACGGTGTCTATGTAAAGCCCGCTCCCTACAAGATTCAGCAGAGAATCTGGAAAGTAGGCATGAGACCTATCAATGCCCTTGTCGATATTACCAACTATGTCATGCTTGCTACAGGCAATCCTACACACGCTTTTGACGCTGACAATATCAAAGACCATATTGTAGTAAGAACTGCCAATGACGGTGAAAAACTCCTTCTCCTCAACGGCAAGGACCTCACTCTTTCAACAAATGATTTAGTAATTGCCGATACGGAAAGTGCCGTTGGATTGGCTGGTGTCATGGGCGGTGCAAAGGATTCCATTCTCCCCAAAACGCAGAGAGTGCTCCTTGAAGTTGCCAACTTCAATGCACAGTCCATCAGAGGTACTGCCCTCCGCTATGACAACAGGACTGACGCTTCTTCAAGATATGAAAAGGCTATTGATCCCGAAAGATGCGACCAGGCATTTGCTTTATCAATGCAGATGTTCAAAGAACTTTATCCCAATATGCAGGTAATTGCACACAGCGATTTCTACCCGAATAAACTCGTTAAAAATGAAATTGACGTTTCTATGAAATGGCTGGAAAGCCGTCTTGGCAAAGTTATCGCAAGAGAGGATATCGTGAAAAAACTCTCCGAACTCGGCTTTGAAGTATCTTTCAATGAGGACAATATGCACATAGTCGTTCCGACATGGCGTTCTACAGGCGATATCTCCATTAAAGATGATATCATGGAAGAAGTTGCCAGAATGTACGGCTATGAGAATTTCGAGCCGTCACCCATTACAACGACTTTTACAGGGGCTATCAATCAGCTTGCAATCGACCTTGAAAGAAAAATCAAAGAATATCTTGCTTTCAGGTGCAATATGCGTGAAATATTCACATACCCCTGGATGGACGATGAATATGTCAATGCCGTTTTGCAGAATACGGACGGTATTTTGAAAATCTCCACTCCGCCCTCACCTGATGAAAGCTATATCCGTTCTTCACTTCTGCCGAATATTGTGAAAGCCGTCAATAAGAATCTCCGCTATTACACGGAATTTTCTGTTTTCGAGTGTGCAAAAGTCTTTTTCGACAAAGACTATACATCTCCCTATGACGAAACCGAAAAACTGCCTTTACAGCAAAAGCATTTCGGCGGTGCATTTGTCGGCACTTACAAAAATATTACAGACCTTTTCAGAAAGTCCAAAGGTGTTCTTGAAAATATGTCAAGATATACCCACATGGAAAACTTCACCTTCAAAAAATCCGATAAGCCTGTATGGGCTGATGAAACGCTCTGGATGAATATTTTTGTCAATAATGAAAAAATCGGTGATTTTGCACTCCTTTCCAAGCAGATAGCCTTGCAGTGCGGTATCAAGAGTAATGCCGTCATGCTGTTTGAATTCAACTATGACGTTCTCAAGCCGTTCAAATCAAGAACAAATACATTCAGCCATCTGCCTGAATACCCTGTCAATGACTTTGACCTGTCCATGCTGATTGATGAAAATATCTGCTGGGCTGATATCAAGGCAACTATCCTTGCAGAAAACAAAGATAATGCCCTGCTCAAATCCGTTTCATTCGTTGAGGAATACAAGGGCAAGCAGATTATCAAAGGCAAAAAGTCCGTTACACTCCGTCTGGAAATCGGCTCTGATGAAAAGACTCTGACATCTTCCGAACTGGAAAAAATCGGATTCGGTGTCGCAAAATGCCTTGAAGATAAATATAACGCTATGCTCAGAAATTAAAGATTAACATAAAAAACCTCTTGTGACATAACTGCCGCAAGAGGTTTTATTCTATTCCGTCATAAAGAGTATGCCAAGCGTGCCGGGACCGCAATGAGATGAAATCGTACAGCTTGCACGTTCTATGAATATTTCCGTGAAATAGTGCAGTTTATCAAGCTCATTTTTCACTATTTCAACGTATTCGTCAAAGAACCGTTTCCAGTTTGCCCCTGTATTTCTTGCCTACAGACATTGAACCGTCTGCATTGTTCACTTCAATACATGGCTTTAATTTCAGCAGATTCGCCCCCAGCATGGCAAGCGTGGAACATCTGCCGCCTGCCCTGAGATAATCCAGTTTATCTATAATAAAGCTTGCATGACATTTCGGCACAAGAGCTTTAATTTCCTCTGCAATTTCGGCTGCCGCCATGCCCTGTTCAATTCTCTTTGCCGCCTCTATGACAAGATGACCGCTGCCCGAAGATAAATTACATGAATTTATCGGATATAAATGTCCGTCAAATTCACCTGCCGCCGCAACGCAGTTCTGATACGAAGATGAAATTGCCGAACCTAAATTGATATGTATAATATCATATCCGTCATCAATATAGGGCTTGAATGTATCAATATATTCCTGTGCATTGATAGCCGAAGTTTTCGGAAGTTTTCCCGTCCTGGCGAAATTCGCATATATATCATCAGGCTTGATATTCACTCCGTCATCATAACTCTTTTCATCAAGAATAATATGCAAAGGTATCAGCTTTGCTTTGCATCTTTCCAGAAGTTCTCCCGATATATCGCAGGTACTGTCTGCACTCAGTAATATCTTTGCCATGTTATACACTCTCCTTCTTTTTCTTCTGACGTATATCTGAACCAAAAAATTCCACTCTGCCAAATGTTCCTATTATCCTTGATACTATCCTCATATCATACTTTTTTTCCATGTCGCTCAGGGACATATTGGTACTTATGATAGTAGGCTTTGAAGACAGCATTCGGGAATTCATGATATTATATATCAGTGATGATTTATAACTTGTTCCGAATTCCGTTCCCAGATCGTCTATAATCAGCAGGTCACACTCTACCAGATTATTTATCATTTCAAATTCATTGTTTCCGCCAAATTTGAAATGTTCATTTTCTATCTTGTCGAATATGACGGGAGCAGATACATATATTACTCCGTAACCGGAATTAATCAGTTCTCTTGCTATGGCAAGTGAAAGATGGGTTTTGCCGAGTCCCGGACCGCCCTGAAACAACAAACTTCTTGATTTCAAAGAAAATTCTTCAGCATACTTTCTGCAATTTGTCAAAATATTTTCCATACGGACTCTGTCACTGCTTTCGCCGCCCTCTTTCGAGTAATACTCCAGAGAAAATGTATCAAAACTTGACAATTCCAATGGTGATGTTTCATTGAGTTTTTGATATTCAATATCCCTGCAGATTTTTTTCATGCATTCACACATTTTATCATTGGCATATCCCGTGTCATGACATTGACTGCACTTGTATTGTATATCAAGGTAATTTTCAGGAAATCCCAGACGTTTCATGATACTTTCAAGTTCTTTCTGCAACACAAGATTTCTTGTTTTGAGTTTTTCCATTTCTTCCCTTACATTTCCGCCCCTGAATATGATTCTTGCGGCTGCTATGGAAGTCCTTGCGATTTCCTGTTCAAGCTGTTTTGCCCTCGGTGAACGCCTGTATAATATTTCTCTCCTGCTTTCCAGTTCCTGTTCGTTCTTTATACGCTGTTTTTCAAGTATTTCTCTCGCCTGTGCACAGGCACTTCCCGAATATCCCAACTTAATCCCACTCCTTACTGTCCGCTAAACTTGAACTTTCATAAGCTGCTATATCATATGTTGCTTTATAACTGCTGCCGCCTGATTTTGATTTCTTTTTGTCTGCCTGTTCCTTCTTCACCTTGTCAAGAGTCGTGATACCCTTTTCATGCCAGCTTTCAATTATCTTTTTCACATAGCCGTATGTGAATTTCCCCGTATTGCTGATACATTTTTCATATGCCGCTCTGACAAGTTCCTCACTCATTTTCCATTCACCGAACCAAAGATTCGCTGTATGAATTTCATCTTCCGTTGCCGGTCTGCCCGACTGACCGATAATCACAAGAAGTTTATGAACCAATTTTTCACTTTCCGTCAGATACTGTATTTCTTTTTCGGCACTTTCCAGCGTTGTAATGCCTTTCTGCCACCAGTCTGCCGCCAGCTGTTCAATGTATTTTGTACTGCACTTTCCCGCTCCCGACAGATATTCCAGCATCATCACAATGACCTCTATCGGCATGGAATAATATTCATGTATATGCAAAAGTGTCGATTTGTCATTATGACTCAGCAGCCTGCCGAAAATACTTTCTGCAAAATTCATCATGTAGGCAACGTCTTTATCATTCAATATCATTTCGGCAACGTGACTTACATCCGGTTTCTGCGGCTTTAATATCACTATTTTATTCTTTTTATCTTCTTTTTCTTCATGGGCTTTTTCGGGCACTTCCACTTTCTTTTCACTTTCTGCCGTCTGCATGACACCAAGTTCACACCAGTACTGCATACAGTCCTTGACATCTGCCAACTGCATTCCAAGTGCCTTCGATATGTCTTCTATAACGAAATTTTCTCCCCAGTGCCTCAATACCCATAAAAGCACTTTGAGCTGTGCCGCTCCCGACAGTTTGATATTTTCATCAACAATCACTCCCGGTACGGCAAATACACTTTTCCACACTTCCGGATTGATACTGTATTCCATTCTCTCAACTCCATTATACTACCTTTTTCCTGTTTTATCAATATATATCGGGTTATCTAAAAATTTATCCCTTTATCGTTCATGCTTTCGGCATACTCCAAAAGAATTTCCCTGTTATTTTCCATTTCTCCGTCTATCACCTGCAAAAGCAGACTGTTCAGACAATATCCTATTGCCCTGCCGTCCGAAAAGCCCATTTTTTTCAAATCTTCCCCGTTTATTTTCAGAGTCTTCAATGTGAAATCATTATTCTTTTCTTTTTCCGTTCTGTACATTTCTTCCAGAAAATCAATGTATTTCAGCGTTTCTTCAAGATATACGGGATTTTGTGCTTTTGTATCCGCTCTTTTCAAATCAAGCATATCTTCAAACATATCCATGCCGACATTCGCAATATACCGCCTTACACTCTTATTCACATACGGTCTGACATCATGGTATTTCACTAATTTACATACATCTTTTAATGTCTTGTTATCGCTTTTCAGGCGTTTCAATTCCCTTTCGGCAATTTTTTCACTGATTTCGGGGTGTCCCTTGAAATGTCCGACACCCTTTTCATCCATTTTAAATGCAGACGGTTTTCCCATGTCATGAAACAGTGCCGCCAATCTCAGTGTCTTTGTCGGCTTGACTGCCGCTATGACTTTCACGGTATGCGTCCACACATCATACACATGATGCGGATTATGCTGTTCAAAGCCTGTCATTTTCCTGACTTCCGGCAATATCTCCCCCACTACATCGGCATATTCCAAAAGAACCTTTTCCACGTTCTTTCCGCAAAGTATCCTGACAAATTCGCTCATTATCCTTTCAACCGATATATTTTTCAGCAGATACGCATTTTTATGGATACTCTTTGCCGTTTTCTTCTCTATCTCAAATCCAAGCACACTTGCAAATCGCAATGCCCTCAATATTCTCAATGCATCTTCACCGAATCGCCTGTCGGGACTGCCGACACATCGGATAATCCCTTTTTGAATATCCGTCAAGCCGTCAAAATAATCCTGCAATCCCCTGTTTTTGCTGTATGCAAGGGCATTCATCGTAAAGTCACGCCTTGCCAAATCTTCTTTCAGACTTCTTACAAAAGTGACACTTTCGGGGTGTCTGTTATCAAGATATTCCCCGTCCGTCCGGAATGTCGTTATTTCATAGTTTTCTTCCTCTATCCGCACCGTCACTGTACCATGCTTCAAGCCGTTCTTGATGATATTCTCCGCTCCCAGACACTCCAGCGTTTCTTCAGGCAAAGATGATGTACATATATCCCAGTCACTCGGCTCTTTGTCCATCACGCTGTCACGGACACACCCGCCTACCGCATACGCTTCATATCCGCTTTCTTCCAGTTTCTTAATGATTTTATCCACCGCCGACGGCATCTTGATTTCCACATCTTTCACCTTCCTAAAAATAAAGCACCTCCAATGCAAAACAACATTGAAGATGCCTTGTTTATTCTTTTGATACAGACATTATTCTGCTGAACTCTCTGCAACTTCCGCTGAACTTTCTGCTGCTGAACTTTCGGCTGAGCTTTCTGCCGCTGAACTCTCGGCTGAGCTTTCTGCTGCTGAATTCTCGGTTGAACTCTCTGCTGAATTTTCAGTTGAGTTTTCTGTTGAACTTTCTGTTGTTTCCTCTGAAGTCTGTTCAGATGTTTCTTCACCTGCTGTTGAAACTTCCGAAACGACAGATGTTTCCGTCTTTGAGGCTTCAGGAGTTTTATTATCAGACTTGCCCGTTAAGCCGAAATATGACAGTGCATTCAGCAAAACAACAAGAAAGAAAAATGCGATTGCACAATACTTTGTTATCTTTGCAAACAATGCATCAGCGGTTTTTGCCTTGCCTCTTTTGAGGAATGAATCCGCTCCGCCTGTAATCGTGCCAAGTCCCGAATCATGTCCTTCCTGCAATATGATGACAATTATCATGATCACCGAAAATATCAATACAAATGCTCCGACTAAAATTTCCCAAATTCCCATATTTAATTATCCTCCAATTACTTTAACAATGCCTTTTTATGATAACACAATCACAAAATAAAATCAAGACATTTATCAAAATTTACCTGTTTTTATTCATAAAATTTTATTTTGCGTTTTTGTCAGATTTCATAATTTCATCTGTTCACCGGCTTCGTCACCCTTCGGCAACTGTCCCATTGACGGAATCGTTTTTGCCCTGTATCTGTCGGGATTCGCCAACATTCCCTCTTTATATACTTCCGCTGTCATGATTCTATGTCCCTTTTTCAGCTTGAATAATGCAACACCTTGTGTATTTCTTGACGTTTTCGCCAACAAATCAGCCGATTTGAATATCAATATTCTGCCTGATGAAGATTTCACCATAATTTCACATTCATCATTTTCCGCATATACAACAGCCGCCAGTTTATCTTTATCCGAATACGCACCTGTTAATTTCTTTCTGTTGGTCTTTGTCGCATACGACTCCAAAGGTACTTTTGCCGCCTTGCCGTTCTCGAAAAAGAAAAACAAATAGCCTTTATAATCCTTTGTCGGTATCATGTAAACGGCATTTTCGCCCTCGTCAAATTCCAGCTTTGACGGGATATATTCGCCCAATACACTCGCCTTTGTATCACTGAACATCGGGGCTTTTGCCTTATATGCCTGACATTTATCGGAAAAAAAGATAATATCCGTATTATTCGTCGTTTCAAAGTGCTGTAACATCTCGTCACCCTCTTTGAATTTCTGCTCTCCGCCCATTCTCAAGGACAATGGCGTGATTTTCTTGAAATAGCCCTCTTTCGTGAAGAACAAATTCACGGCATAATCGGGCACTTCTTCCACGACTTCCTCTTCTTCCATATCGTCTGCATAAATTATCATACTCTTTCTCGGCTGTCCGTACTTCTTAATGATATTTTCCAGCTCTTTTATAATAATCTTCTTAATTTTTGACGTACTGCCAACGATACTTTCCAATTCGGCTATATCCTTTTCAAGCTGTCCGATATCCTCTATACGCTTTAAAATATATTCTTTATTCAGATTTCTCAGCTTTATCTCAGCAACATATTCCGCCTGTATCTCGTCTATGCCGAAACCTGACATTAAATTCGGCACGACTGCCGTTTCTTCCTCTGTATTCCTGATAATGTGAATCGCTTTATCAATATCAAGCAATATCTTTTCAAGACCTCTCAATAAATGCAGTCTGTCACGCTTTTTATTTAAATCAAAATATGTCCTTCTCTTGACGCACTCTATACGAAATGCCGACCATTCATTCAGAATCTCACGCACACCCATGACTTTCGGTGTACCTGCTATCAGTATATTGAAATTACAAGCAAAACTATCTTCCAACGGTGTCATTTTATACAGCTTCTGCATTAACTTATCCGCATTGATTCCACGCTTTAAGTCAATCGTTATCTTCAAGCCGTCTATGCCTGTTTCATCTCGTATATCCGCAATTTCCTTGATTTTGCCCTGCTTTACCAAGTCAATGATTTTTTCTATAACCGCCTCTGATGTAGTTGTCTGGGGTATGCTTGATATGTCGATACAGTTCGCAAATTTATCATAACTGTATCTGCCACGCAGACGTACACTTCCACGACCTGTCTGATAAATATTTTCTATCACTTTTCTGTCGTAAATCACTTGTGCACCGCCCGTGAAATCAGGGGCTAAAAGCGTTGACATGATATCAAAATTTTCATCTTTCAGCAAGCCTATTGTTGTCCTGCAAACTTCCTCCAAATTGAATGAACATATCGAACTTGCCATGCCGACTGCAATTCCTGTATTTGCATTCACCAAGACTGACGGAAATGCAGCAGGCAACAGTGTCGGCTCTTTCAGCGTATTGTCATAGTTATCCACGAAATCAACGGTATCCTTATCAATATCATTGAAAAGTTCATTACAGATACTATCCAATTTCGCTTCTGTATATCTTGATGCCGCCCATGCCATGTCACGACTGTAAAATTTGCCGAAATTGCCCTTTGAATCAACAAACGGGTGCAATAATGCTTCATATCCACGACTCAATCTCACCATTGTATCATATATGGCACTGTCACCATGCGGATTCAATTTCATTGTCTGACCGACGATATTTGCAGATTTTGTCCTTGTCGTGCCAAGCAAGCCCATTTTATACATTGTATAAAGCAGCTTTCTATGTGACGGCTTGAAACCGTCTATTTCGGGTATCGCTCTCGACAAAATAACGCTCATTGCATACGGCATATAATTTTCTTCTATCGTATCGGCAATTTTTTGTTCAACGATTTCGCCTGCCCCTGCAATATATCCCTGCATTTTCGGCATTTGTCCGCTTTCAGATGTTTTCTTTTTTCTCGCCATTCCCTTTACTCCTCAAAAATATTATCCTGCTATTGACGCATCTTTGATACCGTTTTCAAGCGTTCCGTAAACCCATATACAGTGCCCCCAGAACATATCGTCATCATCATAATATACGTCAAAGCCGTTTTCATCAAAGCCCATTGAATTCAATACCATTCTTTCGGCAAATTTTTCTTCGGTTATTTCAATGAATTCTTCATCATCTTCAAGACTGTCCTGCAACCAATCATTTGCATTATCGGTCAATGCCTTTGCCGCAAATGCTCTTATCTCTTTATCCCACTTGTCAAAATCCGCTATAAACTTCTTGAATTCACTTATCAGTTCTTCAGCGGATTTTTCTCCGCTTATTTCGTCAACGGTAATGCCGAAATATATCTTCTGACCGTTAATTTCCACTTCGCCCTCAATATCGCCGCCGTCAACATTCATCTCGCCTAAAATTTCATCTGTCATTTTCATCAAAAATCCCTCCGCTTATGAAACGTCAAGGTCATCTATATATTTATAGCCGTTCTCTACAATATAGTCTTTTCTGCCGCTTAAATTATCCCCTAACAGTATATCAAACATTTCAGACGTTTTCTTTGCATCATCGGGCATGATTTTTATCAATCGCCTTGTTGACGGGTTCATTGTCGTTAAACTCATCATGTCAGGCTCGTTTTCGCCAAGTCCCTTTGAACGCTGTACCGTGAATTTATTCTTGCCGATTT
>CADCJK010000063.1 GCA_902801715.1 uncultured Ruminococcus sp.
TATGTACCGTAGGCTATACGGGAATTTACGCCTGTGGAGTGTCATACAAACGATGGTAGCTTTGGCGAAGTCGGATACGATGAAACAGGAATTTTCTCAGTATGGGTATATTTGTCCATATTTTGAGTAGCAGAGATTAAAGATGAAAAAGAAATTATCCGTATTGCTTATAGGTTCACTTGTGGCAATATCACTGGCAGGCTGCGGCGGCAGTACATCAGGAAATGAACAATCTGCCGTTTCCCAGAACAGTTCCGTTGAAAGTGCGGCAAGCGGTGAAAGCACCGTCAATTCAGAAAATTCCGAAACAAAGGGCAGCGATACTTCAAAAACCGAAAGCAGTGCAGACAACACAGATACTTCGGAATCCGATGAACCCTCAAAGATAGTCGTTTCCGAACCAGAGGAGGATATCGGTCCCAAAGAGGGCGATATTGTCCTTGACGAGAACGGCAATGAATACGTTTACCATGAGGACGGCGAAATGGAAATCAGTGACGAGGAACCAATGCCTGTTACCTCTGACGGTCAGGAAGAACAGCCCAAATATCTTGATGTTACATACACCCCCATTGATGTAAAGGATACAAACGTGGAACCCGATGTCATTGATATGTCGGATCCCGAATATTATCTTCTTACAAATTCGGCTGAACTCAGTGATTTTGTCAGCAAGTATGAAAAGACATATTCACTGAATACCGTTGAAAGCGGTGTCGATTTCAATACGATAGCGGAAAAATTTGATGACACATACTTTGAATATATGTCTGTTGTGGTTATTCCCGTCCGGTATGACAAGAACACAGAAACGGAAGTAGGCACTATCACCATCGACGGCGACAATTATGTGATAGAAGTCTGCACACAGCCCGCTGAATCGGAAGAACAGACCAATACCCTTTGTTTTGTGGTACAGACGTATAAATCGGATATGAAAGACAAAAATGTCGTGATAAAAGTCATTGCTGAGGAAGTTGTCGAAGAAGATGGAGAAGAAGACGGAGAAGAAGATATTTAAAAAAAATTTTTTGAAAGTGTTGTAAAAATTATCATCGGTATGTTATAATAAATAGAATTTTTATATGAGGTGAAATGACCAATGGGACTCAAATCATGGTTCAATGGCAGAAACAGCCGTCGTGAACTGAAAAAAATACAGCCCTTAGTGAATAAGGTGCTTGAACTGGAAGAAAAATACAAAGGATTTTCAGATGAAGAACTCCGTGCGGAAACGACTCGTTTTCAGGCAATGTTTGAGGGCGTTGACGATAAGAAAAAGA
This sequence comes from uncultured Ruminococcus sp., assembly GCA_902801715.1. GTDB lineage: Bacteria > Bacillota > Clostridia > Oscillospirales > Acutalibacteraceae > UBA1213. The sequence continues at coordinate 1,284 of CADCJK010000063.1, forward strand.
AAGATATTATTCTTGATGAAATATTGCCTGAAGCATTTGCGGTATGCCGTGAAGCGTCATGGCGTGTGCTGGGAATGAAACATTTCCCTGTACAGATCATAGGCGGTATCATTCTTCACAGAGGTCGTATCAGTGAAATGAAAACAGGTGAAGGTAAAACCCTTGTGGCAACTTTGCCTGCCTATCTCAATGCCCTTGCAGGCGACGGTGTGCACGTTGTTACCGTCAATGAATATCTTGCAAAGCGTGACGCTGAATGGATGGGTAAAATATATCGTTTTCTGGGACTGACTGTCGGCATACTCCAGCATGATTCCACGAATGATGAACGTAAAGCCGCCTATAATTCAGATATTACCTATGCGACAAATAATGAACTCGGTTTTGACTATCTGCGTGACAACATGGTTGTCTATAAAGAAAACAAGGTGCAGAGAGGTCATAATTTTGCCATTGTCGATGAAGTGGACTCCATTCTCATTGATGAAGCCCGTACACCGCTTATCATTTCAGGTCAGGGCGATAAATCGACAGACCTCTATGAAAGGGCAGATACTTTTGCCAAAACTTTGAAATACAAAGTGATTACCGAAACAGATGCCAAAGAGGATAATGATGACGAATATGTAGAGGAAGGCATTGACTACATAGTGGATGAAAAAGCAAAAACGGCTACTCTGACACCGGCAGGTGTCAAGAAAGCGGAGGCTTTCTTTAATCTCGAAAATCTCACCGATCCCGAAAATATCACGATTCAGCATCATATCAATCAGGCAATCAAAGCCAACGGTGTCATGAAAAGGGATATCGAATATGTCGTAAATGAAAAAGGCGAAATTATTATCGTTGATGAATTCACGGGACGCCTGATGTACGGCAGACGCTATAATGAAGGACTTCATCAGGCTATCGAAGCCAAAGAAGGCGTTGACGTTCAGCGTGAAAGCAAAACCCTTGCCACGATTACTTTCCAGAATTTCTTCCGTCTTTACAGGAAACTGTCCGGTATGACAGGTACCGCCATGACAGAGGAAACGGAATTTTCAGAGATATACAAACTCGATGTTATCGAGATTCCGACAAATAAGCCCGTACAGAGAATTGACTATCCCGATGTGATATTCAAAACGGAAAAGGGCAAATATATGGCGATGATAGATGATATCATTGAAGCCAATCAAAAAGGTCAGCCTGTACTTGTCGGGATATTCAAAACGGAAAAGGGCAAATATATGGCGATGATAGATGATATCATTGAAGCCAATCAAAAAGGTCAGCCTGTACTTGTCGGAACGGTTTCCATAGACAAGTCCGAGGAATTGAGTGCCCTGCTCAAAAAGAAAGGCATTAAACACAATGTCCTCAATGCGAAACTTCATGCAAAAGAAGCTGAAATCGTTGCACAGGCAGGTAAATTCGGTGCTGTTACGATTGCTACGAACATGGCAGGACGTGGTACGGATATCAAGCTTGGCGGTAATGATGAATTCCTTGCCGTTGCCGATATGCGTAAACAGGGCTTTACAGAGGAGCTTATCAATGAAGCCACAGGCTATGCCGAAACAAATGAGAAACTTATAAGACTCTCCTTGAAAAATACAAGGCAGAAATTGACGTTGAAGCTGAAAAAGTCCGTGAAGCAGGCGGTCTGTTCATCATGGGTACGGAAAGACATGAATCAAGACGTATCGACAATCAGCTCAGAGGTCGTGCGGGACGTCAGGGCGACCCCGGTGCAAGCCGTTTCTATCTCTCGGCGGAGGACAGCCTGTTAAGACTCTTTGCCGGTGACAGAATCGCTCAGATTATGGACAGAATGCCCGGTGAAGAAGATACTCCCCTTGAAAGCGTTCTTCTTTCCAAGACAATCGAAAGTGCACAGGCGAAAGTCGAGGGCAGAAACTTCAATATCCGTAAGAGCGTCCTTGAATTTGACGATGTTATGAACCGTCAGAGAGAAATTATCTATACGCAGCGTGACCAGGTGCTTGACGGTGAAAATCTCCGTGATACGATCATTTCCATGATAGAAGATACGATTGCAGGCACGGTAGATGAATATCTGCCTCATGAAGACAAGGATAACTGGCATCTCAAGGGCTTGCGTGAAGCCCTCAAAGGCTGGCTGATATACGAGGGTGACGAGGAAACTGCCAATTATTCCGAAGATGACCTTGAAAACCTCGAAAAAGAATATATTATCAGTTCACTTACGGAAAAAGCTATAAGTGAATATGAGGAAAATGAAAAACTCATTCCTGAAGATACCATGCGTGAACTGGAAAGAGTATATCTTCTCAAGAATGTCGATAATTACTGGATGGAACATATTGACGCCATGGAAGAACTCAAAAAGGGAATCCGTCTGCGTTCCTACGGTCAGCATGATCCTGTTGTCGAATACAGGAGAGAAGGCTCCGATATGTTCGATGACATGGTAAGATGTATCAGAGAAGATACGGTAAAAATTCTCATGGTTGTTCCGAAGCGTGTCAGCGAAAGACTGAAAGAACAGGCGGAAATGGCTGCAAAACGTGATGAAATGCGTCATCTTGCCATCAAGAGAGCCGCAAGCGGACGTGCAAGGGCTGCTGCATTTGCTGCCCTTCAGGCACAGCAGGCTGCACAGGCTGCCGAAGAAGCTGAAACTATTACAACGGGTGTCAGCATAGACGAAAACGGTGAACTGAGTGCAGAGGGCATTGTCACTCCCATTGAACCCGAAAATGAACCCGCTCCCGAAGCTGCCGTTAAAAACATAGAAATCAACGAGGAAGTGGAAAAGAAAATTTATTCCTATGATGACATTCAGAAAGCAGCAGGAAAATTCCTTGAGCGTGAACAGGTCGCAAAGCCGACTTCTACCAATCTCGACGGTGACGATACTCCGAAAACCGTTATCAAGAGAAATAAAATAGGCAGAAACGATCCCTGTCCGTGCGGCAGCGGCAAAAAATATAAGAACTGCTGCGGCAAAAATAAATAATCCCTATACAAGCGTTGTATAATAAATCTGACAGCAAAAGGAGGTCTGCAAAAAATGGATTTCGTTGATAAACTCGGCATGGCATTGTCTGATACCCTTGACTATCTCATAGACAGGAACAGGCAAAAGGCACAGCTTAACAGAATTGAGGCTGTTATCAAAAATGAAACCGAAATTCTTAACCGTGCCTATATCGCTCTTGGAAAGCACTATTACAAGACGCTTGACGGCAAGGCAGAGGAAACCGATATTTCACAGATTTGCGATACCATCAAGAGTTCCAAGCTCCGCCTGAAAAAAGCCAAAGCCAGATATGAATATATCTTCAAGTACGGTGTACCGACTCCCGGACTCAGAGATGATATTTCCGTCGTGTATATCGATGACGGCTATTATTCCAATGAGAAAAAGCCTGAAAAAAAATCTGAACCCGATGAAGAACAGGATATCACCATCGCCGTGCAGAAAGACAATTAACTAAAGTAATGAATGGGTGGGGCAGATACCCCACTCCATACCATTCCTGTCACCGCTGACTGTTGACAGATATGACAGCAGCAAATGACAAAAATAAAAAAATCTATCAAAATAATTCGCTGTATTTTAGACTGAAAACAGCAGGAGGTAATTTTTTATGAAAGCAATTACATCAGAAAGAAAAGACGAAATCAAAAACAAGTCCGCCAAAACCACGAGAAATGCAAGAAGTGAAAGTATATTTGAACTTGCCGCTCTGGGACTTCTCACGGCTATATGCTTTATCATGTGTTTCACTCCCATAGGCTATATCAAAACACCTGTACTGAGCATTACCCTTATGACCGTGCCGGTAATCATTTCCGCAACCGTGCTCAACCCCCGTGACTCTGCCATTATAGGCGGTATCTTCGGCATTACGAGTTTTATACAGGCTGTTTCGGGAATGAGTGCACTCACGGGAGCTTTATTCCAGCTGAATCCGTTTTTTACATTTATTCTCTGCGTAGTGCCGAGAGTCCTTGAAGGCTGGCTGGGCGGTCTTATCTTTCAGGGCGTAAAGAAAATAGACAAAACCAATTTCATTTCCTATGCGGCAGGCAGTCTTTCCGTGCCCTTGCTGAATACCCTTCTCTTTATGAGTGCATTGTTTTTGCTGTTCTACCATTCCGAGCCGATACAGAATATCGCCGCTGCCAAAGGTACGGACAATGTTCTGGGACTTTTCATCGCCATGGTCGGTGTGCAGGCTCTCATTGAAGCAGGTATCTGCTTTGTCATAGGAACGGCTGTTTCAAAAGCACTGTCAGTCGCTTTGAAAAAAGTTAGGAAATAATTGAAAAAATAAAAACAAACGGCAGAATGAAATTTCTGTCGTTTGTTTTTTGGCTGAAAGAATTTTGCATGGAATGGGATTATCTTCTTTTTTTCTTGTTGCTTCTTCTGGGAGCGGAAGTTCTTGCAGGAGCGGCAGCGGGAGCAGCTGTTTCGGCAGGTTCTTCTTTCGCCTGACCGTCAGCCAGATAGTTGTATACAAGAGCTGCAAGGGCTGCACCTACAAGGGGAGCTATAATAAATATCCATACATTTGCGAAAGCGGCACCGCCTGCAAAGATGGCAGGTCCGAAACTTCTTGCAGGATTGACGGAAGTGCCTGTGAAGTGGATTCCGAAAATGTGAACGAGTACCAGTGTAAGACCGATAACGATACCTGCTACGGAACTGTTGGATATTTTTGAAGTAACGCCGAGTATGGCAATAATGAATACAAATGTGAGAATTATCTCGATAAAGAGAGTTGCCCAGATGTTGTCTGCATAGACACCGTTTGTACCAAGACCTGTTTTTGTATCAAAGAAGAATGTAAGGAACATTCCGCCAATCAGACCGCCTATGAACTGTGAACCTACATAAGCACCGAATTCCCTGCCGGTCATTTTCTTGCTGATGAACATGGCAAGAGATACAGCGGGATTGATGTGACAGCCTGAAATATTTCCGATAGAAAATGCCATAGCGACTATGACAAGACCGAATGCCAGTGCCGTCATGAGATAGGCTGCATTGGGTTCCGCACCGTTACAGCCGACTGCAACAGCCGTTCCACAGCCGAAAAATACAAGTACAAATGTACCTATACATTCAGCAATACATTTTTTAGTTAATGACATAAGAATTTACCTCCGTTTACGATAAAATTTCCCCCCTGCAAAAAAATACTTTCAGCCGAATCTACCATTTATTATATATTACATGATTATTTTTTTCAACCATAATTTGAATTATTTTTCATTGAAATTGTATAAGGTCTACAAAAAAAGCCCCCTGAATTTCGGAGGGCTTTTTGATTTACGAAAAGTTCTTTACAGTGACAGAGGAAAATTTGGCATATTCCTCGTTGGTATATATGAAAAATTCAACGCTTTTTGAGAGGTCAACTTTATATCTGAGAGTAACATAGTCACTGTAGACGTGTTCGGATTCAGGTTCACCATACTGTTCTTTGATGGCATCGGGAGTCACATCAAGGTCAAATACAAAACCACCCGGCAGAACAACATCCAGTTTTTCACCGAGTTTTATCTCGATAGAACCTACCAGACAGTCATAATATTCCGCTTTCTCTTTGGGGGAGGGATTCCAGAGCTGTGTAATAATCGTATTTCCGGAATCATTTTTCCATTCAAGACTTCTGCTGTATGTCTGCGGTTCCACTTCGCCGTCCTTGGTGAGATAATAGCCGCTGTCCCTGAGTTTAAAGGAATCAAAAGGCAGTTGATATACCACATCATCAATCTTTAACTTGAAACTCAAAAGGGGTTCATTTTCAATACTCTCTTCGTCTGATGATTCTTCATCGGAATTTTCTTCATTTGATGATTCAGAATCTGATTTTTCATCAGCAGAACTTTCGCTGTCTGATTTTTCATCAGCAGAACTTTCACTGTCTGATTTTTCATCAGTGGAACTTTCGCTGTCTGATTTTTCATCAGTGGAACTTTCACTGTCTGATTTTTCATCAACAGAAATTTCCTGTATTTCGGATGAAACAACTACACTTGACTCAGGCACAGATGAAACAGTAGTTTGTGTATTTGTGCAGCCCATAAGATATGCTGCAGAGAGTGAAAGCAGAATTGCTGTCAATATCTTCTTCATTTTTATCATTCCCCAATTTATATTTTGCAGTAACACCCTTAATTTTAACTCATTTCAATAGTGGAAGTCAATATCTTTACAAAAAAATTAACCTGTCATTACTGAAAAATTTTGGGATATCAAAAAGAATTTTTATGTTATATACGTTAAATTGGATTTTGGCGGCAAAAAAGCATTGTCACTGTTATTTCAAGTGACAATGCAGTGCCGAGCCTGCCCGAAGGGATTTGAACCCTTGATCTTCAGAGTCGGAGTCTGATGCATTATCCAGCTGTGCTACGGACAGAAATGAAGCATATTTATACTAACATATTTTTTCAAAATTTTCAAGAAAATATTTGTAAAAATATAAGAAAGATGTTATAATAAAAAATGGAGGGATTTTTGATGGATATAAGACAAGGCGATATGCTTGAAATGAAAAAACCGCACCCATGTGGAAAAAAAGATAATAAAAATTTTTATGTGCTCAAAACGGGGATAGATTTCAAATTGAGATGCATGGGTTGTCTGCATGAAATCATCATCCCGAGAGTCAAGGCGGAAAAGAATATCAAAAAAATAATCAGAGAGGATAATGGTATTGTTTGACAAAGTGCAGGTTTTTGAAAGCCGTTATGAAGAATTGTCACAAAAATTATGTGATCCGTCCGTTGTATCTTCGCCGGAGATATATGCAGAGGTCATGAAAGAATACAAGTCCGTTGAACCGCTTGCTTTGAAGTACAGGGAATACAGGAAAACACTCGAAGAAATCAAGGAAATAGATGAAATACTCAGTGAAAGCGGTACTGATTCAGAAATGTTTGAAGAAGAAAAACAATCTCTTGAAGAAAAAATAAGCAGTCTTTCGGAAGAAATGAAAATACTGCTTTTGCCGAAAGACCCGAATGATGACAGGAATGTTATCATAGAGATAAGGGGCGGTGCAGGCGGTGAGGAAGCCGCATTATTTGCAGCGGTGCTTTTCAGAATGTACAGTATGTATGCCGTCAAAAGAGGCTATAAAACAGAATTGATCAATGCCAATGAAACGGAATTGGGCGGTTATAAAGAAATCAGTTTCATGCTGACGGGCGAAGGTGCCTATTCCAGACTGAAATATGAAAGCGGCGTGCACAGAGTCCAGAGAGTGCCCGAAACCGAAACGCAGGGAAGAATACATACTTCCACAGTGACAGTGGCAGTATTGCCCGAAGCGGAAGATGTGGAAGTCAATATCAATCCGTCGGATTTGAGAATCGATACATTCCGTTCCAGCGGTGCAGGCGGTCAGCATATCAATAAAACGGAGTCAGCCATAAGGATTACACATATACCGACAGGGCTTGTGGTGGAATGTCAGGACGAGAGAAGTCAGTATAAAAATAAAGATAAAGCCATGAAAGTGCTGAAATCAAGGCTGCTGGAAAGCGAGCGTGAAAAACAGCAGAGTGAAGTGGCAGAGCAAAGACATTCACAGGTCGGTACAGGTGACAGAAGTGAACGCATACGCACTTATAACTATCCGCAGGGCAGAGTGACAGACCATAGAATCGGTCTGACGCTCTATAAAATAGATGATATCCTGAACGGAAATATAGATGAAATCATTGATGCACTCATCACATTTGAACAAGCCGAAAAAATGAAAAATGAAGAATAAAGAATGGGGTGAAGATAGTGCTTGACAGAAAAAAATTTATCATGACGTTTTGGGACAAACTCAAAATTATTATAGGAATCATGTGTCTGCCGCTTATATTTGTGCAGTTGGCGGCGGCGTCAAAGATGATAACCGAAAATAAAACGGAAGTGAAAATGATTTCTCCCGAACAGTACAATGATTTACAGTTCGGTGCGGAGGTTGCCGCAGAGATAAAAGCTGATGACATTATCCTGAATTTTGACGGAAAAAGTGAAGAGATGGATTATTATCTTGTCAGGGTGAATGACGACCATGCGGTCATTATGAGAACATTGTTGAACAGTGCCACTGACGGTGCAATGTATGCATTGCTGAACGGCACTCGGGAAAGCGTGACATATAAAGGCAGAGTCAATACCATTCCCGAAGCAGATTTGTCTGTGGTGAATCTGACGGTATTGTCAGGTGACCTGCTCTATAAAAAGGGCATGAGCCGTCATCTTGATGAAGTCATTCTGAGATATGCGATAGATATTGCACTGTATGAAACACAGTCAAGTGATAAATATATTATTGCCACGATAGTCGGGGCATTGATAATGCTTGCGGCGGCAGTATGGGCATTCTGGAAGCCATTCCAAAAAATAGGTCGTGGCTTTGCCGCACAAATGGGAAAAATTGACCTTGACCTGATTAAAAAAGAGGATTTGCCCGTGGAACAGGGCTGGTTTACAGAAGAATCTTCAAAAAAAGATTATATTGAAAATTTGCCTGAAAGAAAAATTGATGAAAACTTTGAAAAAGTCGATTTCTATGAAAGCGGTATCAATCAAGAAGGCAATTTTTATGTTGAGAAAAAAAACAGCCCTGTCAAAGCGAAAAGTGAAGATGACGATTCGGAAGGCTTTGTACACAAACACATGAACTACTGAAAGTGGAGAGTGGAATTTTTGAAAACACTGATACTTGATGAAAACGATATTGAAAAAGCAGCGGAAATTATTAAAAATGGCGGATTGGTTGCCATGCCTACGGAAACAGTTTACGGTCTTGCGGCAAATGCCCTTGACGGAAATGCTGTTGCCAGGATTTTCAAAGCCAAGGGCAGACCTATGGATAATCCATTGATTGTGCATATTTCCGACATTTCGCAGATAGATTCACTTGTCAGGGAGTTTCCCGAAAAAGCAAGGATTTTAGCCGAGAAATTCTGGGCAGGTCCTTTAACCATGATTTTACCAAAATCGGATATTATCCCTGATGAAGTCAGTGCAGGTCTTGACACTGTGGCAATCAGATTTCCGTCAAATAAAATCGCACAGGCTTTGATAGCAAAATCAATGCCGCTTGCCGCACCGTCAGCGAATTTATCGGGCAGTCCGAGTCCGACAAATGCCCGTCACGTCTTTGACGACATGAACGGCAGGATTGATGCGATTATAGACGGCGGTGAATGTGAAGTCGGAGTGGAATCGACTGTCATAACCCTTGCGACTGACATTCCGAGATTACTCCGACCGGGCGGCATTACCGTTGAACAGCTGAGCCGAGGGCGTTGCGGCATTGTGCTATGATGAAGATATTGAAAAACTGGAAGTTCCCAATATTCCTATCGGTCATGCGGAAGATTATGAAATGCAGTCGCATAAATTGTTTTCTTCTCTGAGAAATGCAGATGAACAGGGATTTGAAATTGTTTATGCCCATTGTCCGAAAACGGACGGAATGGGATTGGCAGTTTATAACAGAATCATTCGTGCGGCAGGTTTTGAGGTGATTGCAATTTGAAAACAAAATTCATCGGTCTGACAGGTCAGACAGGGGCAGGCAAAAGTACCATATCTGAATTTGCCGAAAAAATGGGATATAAAATCATCAATGCCGACAAAGCTGCAAGAGAAATTATGGGGAATCATTCGGACTGCTTAAAAAGACTTGCGGAAATTTTCGGAAGTGATATAATAAACAGTGACGGTTCATGCAATCGGAAATTGCTGGCAAAAAGAGCTTTTTCATCAAGGGAAAACACGGATATTTTGAACAGTGTTACTCACCCTGCCATAATTTCAAGGGTACAGGAATATATTGATATATATTCCAAAGACAGTGAAGTGATTATTTTTGATGCACCGCAGCTTTTTGAAAGCGGCAGTGATAAAATGTGTGATAAAATTATTGCAGTCGTTGCACCCGTTGACGTGAGATTGAAAAGACTCGTTTCCCGTGACGGCATTTCGGAAAGTGACGTGCTGATGAGAATGAAGGTACAGCTTGATGAAAATTTTTTCAGGGCAAATGCCGATTATATCATAGATGGTTCCAAGCCTTTGAAAGATGTTCGGAGGCAGTTTGAAGAAATTATGAAAAAGGTGATGGGAACATGAAAAAACAAATCAAAGCGGCAGTAATTGTTGTCATTGTATTTTTTGGTATGATAGGTATTGCCTACGGTTTGAAACACGCCAACCGTGAATATACATACAGTGACTATCCGCTTAAATATGAAAAAGAGGTCAATGCGGCGGCGAAAAAATATAAGATTGACAAAGCTCTGATATATGGTATCATCAAGACGGAAAGCAATTTCGAGCCCGATGCGGAATCGGGTGCGGGTGCACTGGGACTCATGCAGTTAATGCCGAGTTCGTTTGAATGGCTGCAAACTTATTATAAAGATGAAAACGATTATGTGTTTGATGATTTGAGAAAGCCCGAAGTAAATATCGATTACGGTGTACATTTGCTGGCATTGCTTTCGGAAATGTATGAAGTGGAGGACACCATGATATGTGCCTATAACGGCGGTCTGGGAAATGTGGATTCATGGCTGCAGAATCCCGAGTATTCCGATGACGGAAAGCATCTGAAGGTAGTGCCGTTTCCCGAAACGGACAATTACAGAAAATTAGTTGCTCAGAATAAGAGCATTTATAAAAAATTGTATTTCAGTTAAGAGAGGAAATGATTTGAATGGAAAAGGAAAAATCACAGGCAAAACAGCTCAAAGAAAAGCTGTTCATGAACAAGAAAAACGGCATTGTAAAGGCAGGTGCGGAAGAAGTCGCCAAAGCAGATGAATTCTGCAGGGGCTACAAGACATTTCTGGACAATGCCAAAACCGAGCGTGATGCCGTGAAATTTGTCATTGAAATGGCAGAAAAGAACGGTTTCACGGAATACGACTGTACAAAAACTTACAGTGCAGGCGATAAGGTTTATGTGAATAACAGGGGCATGGCAATCATGCTTGCCGTTATCGGAAAGAACGGTACAAAAAACGGTGTACGTCTGGGAATTGCACATATCGACTCTCCGAGATTGGATTTGAAGCCGAATCCGCTTTATGAAAGCAACGATTTGGCACTTTTCAAGACACATTACTATGGCGGTATCAAGAAATATCAGTGGACGACAGTGCCGCTGGCATTGCATGGAGTCGTTGCACTCAAAGACGGAAATGTCATAGATGTCAATATCGGTGAAGATGAAAATGATACTTGTTTCGTTGTAACGGACTTGTTGCCGCATTTAGCCGTTGAACAGATGTCGCAGGTCATGACAAAGGCTTTTAACGGTGAACATCTCAATGTACTTGTCGGAAGTCGTCCTTTTAACGAAGATGAAGAAAGTGAAAGCGTTAAACTGAATGTGCTGAATATACTGTTTGAAAAATACGGTATCATTGAAGAAGATTTTCTTTCGGCAGACTTGACAATGGTGCCCGCCATGAAAGCAAGGGATATCGGCTTTGACAGGAGTATGATAGGCGGTTACGGACATGATGACAAAGTTTGTGCATACCCTGCATTGATGGCAGTTCTTGATGTGAAAGAACCTGAAAGCACTGTTATAACGGTATTGACAGACCGTGAAGAAATCGGCAGCGACGGCAATACAGGCATGAAGTCAACGTATATGGCGGATTTCGTGGCAGACCTTGCCAAAGCTGACGGCATGGAACTCCGTCATGTCATGAGAAAAACGACTTGTCTTTCGGCAGATGTCAATGCGGCATTTGACCCGACTTATGCGTCTGCATTTGAGGGCAATAATGCCTGCTATATCAATAAGGGTGCCGTTATCACGAAATATACGGGCAGCGGCGGCAAATACAGCACTTCCGACGCTTCGGCAGAGTATATGGCACAAATCAGAAATCTCCTTGACAGTAAAAAAGTCCTCTGGCAGACGGGTGAACTCGGTAAAGTTGACGGCGGCGGCGGCGGAACTATCGCTAAATTTATTGCCAATCTCAATGCAGATGTCGTTGATTTGGGTGTGCCTGTGCTTTCCATGCACGCACCGTTTGAAGTCGTTTCAAAACTCGATGTATATGAAACTTACAGGGCTTTGTATGAGTTTTACAGCTGCTGAAAACAGCAGGTGACACAATTTTCATGAATTGTTTTTGGCAGTTTTTACAATAATTATGTGACTTATTTTGATTTGTTAATTTTTTTGTAACAATTATGTTACAAAAAAGTTTTAATTGTTGACAACTCCGTGAAATTATATTATCATCTTTCTGATTGAGTTCTATTTCTTATATCCATTTTTCAGTATTCACGTGGTATATCTCAACAGCAAAATTATCATTCAACATTAGAATCTCCAAAAGTGTTGAAAAAAATTGAAGATGTCCTGACGGACACAGCCTGAAAATATATATTTTAAATCAAGGAGTGGTGTGGCTTGAAAAAAATAGTGATCAATGGCGGCAACAGACTCAATGGAAGTGTCTGTATCAGCGGTGCAAAAAACGCTGCTGTAGCTATTATCCCTGCAATCATACTTTCAGACGGTGTATGCCGTGTTGAGAATATACCCGATATAATGGACGTAAATTTAATGCTTGATATTCTGGAAAAGATGGGTGCAAAGGTCAATCGAATCAACAGAAGCACTGTCGAGATTGATCCGGGAAATATCAGCAGTTCCTATGCAAACTATGATGAAATCAGAGCAATGAGAGCTTCATGCTATCTTTTAGGGGCTTTGCTGGGAAAATTCTCTGAGGCGGAATCCGCACTTCCGGGCGGCTGCAATTTCGGGGTAAGACCGATTGACCAACATCTGAAAGGTTTTGGTGTGCTCGGTGCGGAAAACAGTGTAGCCAATGGCATGATAAAACTCAAATCCAACGGACTTCAGGGCGGTCATGTATATCTTGATGTCGTTTCCGTTGGTGCAACCATCAATATCATGCTGGCAGCAGTCAAAACACCTGGAAGAACTGTTATTGAAAATGCCGCCAAAGAACCCCATGTAGTAGATTTGGCGAATTTCCTCAATTCCATGGGAGCCGATATCAGAGGTGCCGGTACAGATGTTATCAAAATAAATGGTGTGAGTCATCTCAGCGGTACAAATTACACAATCATTCCCGATCAGATAGAGGCAGGTACATATATGGCTGCCGCTGCTGCAACGAATGGTGATGTGACCATCACGAATGTGATAACCAAACATCTGGAATCCATTACTGCAAAGCTGCGTGAAATGGGTATCACTGTGGAAGAATATGAGGACTGTATCAGGGTGCACAATAAGGGCAGACTTCATAAATGTAATGTAAAAACAATGCCGCATCCGGGATTCCCGACGGATATGCAGCCGCAAATCGCTGTATTGCTTTCGGTAGCCGACGGTACAAGCATGATTACGGAAGCCGTATGGGATAACCGTTTCCGATATGTCGATGAACTCAAAAGAATGGGTGCAAACATCTCCGTAAGCGGAAAAATGGCTGTCATAGAGGGTGTTGACAATCTCAAAGGTGCTCCCGTGAAGGCGACAGACCTTCGTGCAGGGGCTGCCATGATTGTAGCAGGTCTTGCGGCTCAGGGCACTACCTGTATAGAAGATATCCGTCACATTGAAAGAGGCTATGAAAATGTCGTCGGAAAATTTTCTTCGCTGGGTGCGGATATCAAAATCGTGCAGACCGATGAACCGACAAGTGCAAATTGATTTTTTATGGGAAACTCTGTTGAATAAGACAGAGTTTCCCTTTGTCAATTAGCAATATTTAATTAGTTAAAGGAAGATGAAAAATGACGAGATTAAGTCCGCTTTTCAGCGGAAGTGACGGCAACTGTTATTATGTAGGTTCAGCCGAAAAGGGTATACTGATTGACTGCGGCAGGAGTGCAAAGCAAATTACATTGGCACTTTCCAAACTGGAGATAGATATGAAAAATATCGCTGCGATATTCGTGACGCATGAACACCTTGACCATGTGAAAGGCTTGAAAACCCTTGCTTCAAATTATCCTGTCAAAGTGTTTGCGACAGAGGGGACTATACAGGAAATGGCTGTCAAAGGGCTTATCAACGGAAATGTTGATATATCTCCTGTATCATACAGCGGTATGGCATGGAATGATATGTATATCAAGCCTTTTCCTATTTCGCATGACTGCCGTGAGGGTGTGGGCTATGTCGTTACGACTTCGGACGGCAGGAAAACCGCCTTTGCAACGGATACCGGTATTGTTACAGATGAAATAAAGCTGGCTCTCAAAGGCTGTGACACGGTTGTGATAGAATCGAATTACGATGAAAATATGCTGGTGTCGGGGGATTATCCCTATCCGCTCAAAAGACGCATACTTTCAAGCAAAGGGCACATTTCCAATGTAATGTGTGCCGATACCGTGAATGAACTGGTTCAGACGGGTACAACAAGAGTGATACTGGCACATCTCAGCCGTAAAAACAATAGACCATGCCTTGCGGAAGAAACGACTGTTTCACGTCTGCAGCTCAGCGATATGAAACGGAATTCCGATTATATCCTGCACGTTGCCAAACACGAAAATAACCGTCTGAAAATCATTTACTGATAAGGAATGTGAAAATATGCTGAATGTAAGTATTATATGCGTGGGAAAGCTGAAAGAAAAATTCTGGACAGATGCCTGTCATGAATATGCAAAGCGGTTGAAAGGATTTTGCAGTTTTTCGATAGTGGAAGCCGATGAAGAAAAACTGCCCGATATGCCGTCGGAAACTCAGATTCAAAATACGCTTGAAAAAGAGGGACAGAGAATCCTGTCAAAAATACCGAAAAATGCAAAGGTCATTTCCATGTGCATAGAGGGAAAACAGAGAAGTTCGGAAAAATTGGCAAAAGAACTTGCAGACATGGCGGTCAACGGTGCAAGCAGTATTGCCTTTGTGATAGGCGGTTCATGGGGACTTTCCGATGAAGTCAAAAATATGTCATTCATGCGTCTTTCGATGTCGGAAATGACATTTCCGCACCAGCTGGCAAGAGTCATGCTCTGTGAACAGATATACCGTGCTTTCCAAATCAATTCCAACGGCAAATACCATAAATAATGAGCAATCGGCAATCAAAAATGTGAAATTTTTGAATTTGTCTGTTGGATTTATAACGAAAATTTTAAATTTTTGAATGAATTATGAATGAAAATAAAACTTGTTCATAATTTGTTAATAAATATTTTGCACAAAAAAATATAAGTTGTGTAATATAAATTAAACAAAAACCAGTTAAAAATGTATGATTCAGGCATATCTCACGTCAATGTGCACAAAAAAATCTGTATACTTTTTATTAAGAGAAATTAAAAAATTCAAAAAAAACTATTGACATTTTGTTCATAAAGAGTTAATATATATTCAACAAATGAACACGGCATTCAGCCCCTTCAGAATGGACGGTTCAAAAAAAATTATTTTTAAGAAAGAGGTAGTTTATTATGACTCTCCAGCAGAAACTGCTCGCTAAGAAGAGCAAAAAAGGTTTTACCCTCGTTGAACTCGTTGTTGTTATCGCTATCCTTGCAATCCTCGCAGCTATCGCTATCCCTGCAGTTGTAGGTATCATCGACAACGCTCAGAAGTCAGCTAAGAACTCAAACGCAGCTGCTCTTGACGGTGCTGCAAAGAAGCTCTATGCAGGTGTAACAGCCGGTTCTATCCACACAACTACATCCGGTAACGAGCTCGGCGGTCTTCCCACAACATATCTTCCTACAAAGAATGATACAACAACTGTTAAGAGAACAAAAGCAGGCGAATTGACAGTTTATGATGCAATTCTTTATGCAGGTCTTAGTTCTGCATTCGCAAACGAGAACTGTGAAGACTATGGCTACAGCACAAAAGACGGCACAATCGTTTACTACGAAGGTCTTGACAGCAAAGATAATTACAAAAAGTT